>NZ_AP017899.1 GCF_003609835.1 Sphingopyxis sp. FD7 | reverse complement strand
GAACGCAGTCCGGGCCTGTTTGACCTTGGCTTCGACCCTCGCATTATGGCGGCATAAAAATGTGGGAGGGAAGATTATGGTCACCTTGGCTCGCCTGAAGCTGTTGGCCCTGTTGATGGGCACGACATCATCCGTTGCCGTTGCCGCGCAGCAACCTGGCCCGCAACCGGCGGAGCCGACAGTCGCGCAAGAAGCTGCGACGGCCACTCCCGAGGGCCAGGAGCAGGAACTTACCCGCGAGGAGGAAGAAGAAGCTGCGGATCGCGGGTTGATTATCGTGACCGGCAGCCGGACGCCGAAGTCCGTCGATAAAATCCCGGGGGCGGTGACGGTTGTCGGCGCCGAAGAAGTGGATCGCTCGCTGACGATCACCGAAGACCAGACCGCGGTGCTGGCGAAGAACGTGCCGGGATATTCGGAATCGAACCAGACCGCCAATGCTCTTGGCCAGACACTTCGGGGCCGCGTCGCTCTTTATCTGTTCGACGGCATACCGCAGTCGACCCCGCTGCGCGACGGGAGCCGAAATGCGACTTTCACCGATCTCGCTGTCATCGACAGGATCGAGGTAATCGGGGGCGCTTCGGCGGCTGAAGGCATCGGTGCCGCGGGTGGCGTGATAAACTACATTTCCAAACGGGCGACCCGCGCCGGGTTGCGGATCAATTTTGGCGGCCGTTTTGGTACGCAGTTCGAGGACGACAGCGAAAGTTGGAAGATTCAGGGCGACGTTGCCTACAAGAGCGGTGACTTCGACGTGTTCGCGGCAGCCGCCTATCTGGACCGTGGCATCGCTTACGACGCACGCGGTCGCCGCATCGGTTTGTCGTCATCCTTCTCGCTGGCCGACACACGTCAGTACAATGTATTCGGCAAGCTCGGCTTCGACTTCGGGGATGGCAACTCCCAGCGTTTGGAGCTCACTGGAAGTTATTTCCGGCTCGAGGGCAAGGGCAATTACTACTACGTTCCTGGAAGCCGCGCGTCAGGGTTGCCGGACACTTCGGAGCGGGGTCGCCTGCTCGTCAACGGAGTGGATGTCACGCGTCAGGAATTCAACGAATTCAAGCAAGCCGCGCTGAATTACCGGCATGACGATCTGTTCGGAGGCAGCCTGGTTGCCACGGCATACTGGGCTGACCAGGCGATGCGCTTTGCCGGCGAGAACGGCGTCGATCGCCAGGACCCGCTGATCGCGCCGATCGGTACGCTCGTGGATCAGTCGGAAATCAATTCCCTGAAATACGGTTTGCGGACATCGTTCACCCGCCCCGACTTCCTGATCGACGGCTTCGAACTGCGTTTCGGGCTGGACGCCGTTCGCGACACCACCGATCAGAGGTTGGCACTCACCAATCGGGTGTGGGTGCCGCCGCTCAAGTACACAAGCATCGCGCCCTATGTGCAGTTGTCCTACGACTATGGACCAGTAACCGTCACAGGCGGCGTGCGACGCGAGGACGGCCAAGTCGAGGTGGACGATTACACCACCACCTTTTTCCGCAATCGCGCCTTCGTCGAAGGAGGCACTCTCGAATACACCAACGATCTGCTCAACGCCGGCATCGTGGTGCGGCCGGGGGCGGGCTTTTCCGTATTCGCCGCGTACACCGAGGGGTTCACCCTTCCCAACGTTGGCATCCCGCTTCGCAATATCAGCGTGCCGGGGCAGTCTGTCGACGGGATCACCGATCTGCAGGCCGTGGTGTTCGAAAACAAGGAGATCGGGGCGAACTGGCGCGGCAGCTGGGGGAACGCGGGCGTGTCATACTATCGCTCATTCTCGCCGCTAGGTTCGACATTTGCCGTCGATCCGGTCACGCTCGACTTCATTCTCCAGCGCCGGCCGGTGCGGATCACCGGCTTTGAAGCCACCGCCGAGATCAGGCCTTCGCCACAGTTCAAGTTCAACGCGCTCTACAGCCATGTCGAAGGCTTCACCACGCGGGCGAACAATGTCGTCGAACCGGTCGATGTCCAGTTGGGCATCGTCAACATCTCGCCGGACAAGCTCAATCTGACGGCGACCTGGATGCCGGTGCCGGAGGCTTCGATCTCGCTGGGAATGGACAAGCTCATGGGGCGCACCACCAATGCCGGCGAAACCACGACCGGGCGGACGCTCTTCGATCTCACCGCGAAATACCGCGCCGAAGGGCTCGGCGAGGTATCTTTGGGCATCGAGAACCTTTTCAACAAATACTATTTCCTCGCGTTCTCTCAGATCGACTTCTTCCAGAACTATTTTGCCGGGCGGGGCCGGGTGGTATCGCTTAATCTGCGCAGCGAATTTTGAGTTGCCGCAGATCTGATCGGAGGACGCCGCATGACGGGAGCAAGGTCCGGCACCCGGGTGATGGTCGCCGGGTCCGCCAACGTCGACTTCGTGGTACGCGCACCGCATATCCCCGCACCGGGGGAAACCGTTCTCGGCGGCGATTTGCTGGTGGTTCCAGGTGGCAAGGGCGCCAATCAGGCCATGGCCTGCGCCCGGGCGGGGGGAGCCCAGACAACCTTCCTCGCAGCATTGGGCGACGATGCTTTCGCTGGGATAGTCGAGGCATCGCTGCTGAAAGCCGGCGTTTCCGTGCAAGCGGTGCGTTCCGCCCGCTCAACCGGGGCGGCGCTTATCACCGTGTCCGACGATGCCGAGAACGCGATAACGGTCGCACCCGGGGCCAATGCCTCGCTGAAGCCGTCGGACCTACCTGATTTGGGTGACACTCGCGTGTTGGTTCTGCAACTGGAGACGCCCATCGAGACCGTCACGGCGTTTGCGCAAGCGGGGCGGGCGGCCGGTGTCACGGTGCTGTTGAACGCGGCACCGGCGCGCTCGCTGCCGGTTTCATTGCTCCGATCGGTAGACGTGCTGGTGGTCAATGAAGCTGAACTGGCGGCAATTGCTGGCGGTACAGGCACCATCGCCGAGCAGTTGGCAGCGACCGGCGTTGCCTGCGTGATCGCGACTCTCGGCAGTCGCGGGTGCTGCGCTTTGACCCAAGGACAGTATATTTTCCAGCCGGCCTTCCTGGTAGACCCCTGCGACACGACCGCGGCGGGCGACACCTTTGTCGGCGTCCTGGCCGCCGCCCTGGCATGCGGCCGCTCGTTGGCCGATGGACTCGCAGATGCGTCAGCCGCGGCCGCCCTCTCGACCACGAGGCACGGGGCCCAATCCAGCATTCCCGAGATGGCCGAAGTGGCCGCTTTTCGTCTCCAGGCAACCGGTGGCAACTCAGCGGACCTCGCGTCCTATTGCGGGCTGGAAGCAGCCAGTCGCGACATTGAATTGAACGCATGAGTACGCCTCACCGCACCACCAGCGACGTCAAGTTCAGCCATGCGCTGACAGGTCCGTATCTTCCCACCCCAGGCAAGGTGCCGGGCTGGCCATTCACGGGGATGGCCCCGTGGATGATCGACGCCGACGGCGCGGCAGACGAATGGGTGCGCGGTGTCATCGAATGGCGTGCAGAGCATTTGCTCCGCATCGGTTTCGACGATTCGCTGTACCGCGATCCACGGCTGACCTGGGCGCAAGCGAACTTCGTCCACACGCTGACCATGGTCGAAGACCGTTATTTCTACGATCCCGAGGCTGGGCGCTACACCGTCGATCGCTATCTCGACGACTTGGAGGCGCGGTATGGCGGCGTCGACAGTGTGCTTCTCTGGTATATCTATCCCAACATCGGCATCGACGATCGCAGTCAGTTCGATCTCGCCGCGGCGCTTCCCGGCGGGGTTTCGGCGCTGAAACAGGTCGTGGCCGATTTTCACGGGCGCGGGGTCAAGGTGTTCCTGCCGACGATGCCGTGGGACAACGGCACACGCGAAGGCGCCGCGCCCGACTGGGAGCGGATGGCCGATCTCGTGGCCGCAACCGACGCGGACGGAATCAACGGCGACACGTACTCGGGCGTCCCGCGCGCGTTCCACGTAGCCTGCGAGGCGCGCGGTCGACCGGTTGTCCTGCAGCCGGAATCTACTGCTCAGGCGGGAGACCACCATCTCTCGTGGAACCTTCAAAGCTGGACCAAGCGGGTTCCTGACGAGACGATCCCGACGGTCATCAAGCTCAAGTGGCTGGAGCCGCGCCATATCATCAACATCGAAAACCGCTGGAGCCGCAATCGCACCAACGATCTTCAGCACGCGTTCTTCAACGGCATCGGCTATGTCGCGTGGGAGAATGTGTTCGGCTTCATCAACACGTTCACCGAGCGCGACGCCGAAACGCTTCGACGGGTGGCCACTGTTCAACGGGCATTCGCCGCAGAGCTGACGGGACCCGACTGGAGACCTTACGAGCGCACACGGCAGATCGGCATTTTCGCGAGCCGCTGGCCGGGGCAGCAACGGACGCTATGGACCCTGATCAACCGTCAGGAATACCCGATCGAGGGAGAACAGCTCGCGGTGCCACACATCGAAGGCACGGCGTACTACGATGTCTGGAACGGGCAGCCGATTGCGCCACGGATCGAAGGTGACCGGGCGATCTTGAGCGCGCGGATCGAGGCGCATGGATTTGGCGCGTTCCTGGCTGACCGCTCCGCAACCGAACTCGGAAATTTCTTGGCCACCATGCGTGGCTTTGCCGCGCGACCGCTGTCGACCTATTCCGCCAAGTGGCAAGCGGAGCAGCAGCAGATGGTCGCGGCTCAGCCCACCAAATCCTATGGGACAGCGCCTGAAGGCATGGTCGCCATCCCTGCGGCATCCTTCGATTTCAACGTGCGCGGCCTCGTTATCGAGGGCTACGCCAGTGCTGGCGTGGACGTGCAGTATCCATGGGAAAGCGAACCGCGCAGGGCACACCGTCACCGGCTCGATATTGCCGCCTTTGCCATCGATCGGCACCCGGTGACCAATGGCCAGTTCAAGGCGTTTCTCGATGCCAGCGCCTATGCTCCGCGCGATGCGCAGAATTTCCTGGCGCATTGGCGAGACAATGCTCCGCCCACGGGATGGGCGGATCGCCCGGTCATCTGGGTAGGCATCGAGGATGCGCGTGCATATGCCGCGTGGGCTGGAAAGCGCTTACCGCATGAATGGGAATGGCAGTATGCGGCGCAAGGCCTGGATGGAAGGCGATACCCGTGGGGCGACGACTGGCGCGAGGACGCGGTGCCCACGCCATGCCTCGAGCGGCGCATGCCTGACCCGCCGATCGTCGGCAGCCACCCCGCCGGCGCCAGTCCCTTCGGCGTCGAGGACATGGTCGGCACTATCTGGCAATGGACCGACGAATATCGTGACGAGCATATCCGCGCCGCGGTGCTCCGCGGCGGCAGCGCCTACCAGCCGCAAACGTCGCATTGGTATTTTCCGCAAGCCTATGGGCTCGATCAACACGGGAAATATCTGCTGATGGCGCCTGCCAAGGATCGTTCAGCGGGAATCGGATTTCGCTGTGCCGTCGACCTCTGACGCCATGCAACTTGCCCCGCCTGGTGCGGTTTCGCTCGGGGGTATCTTGGGCGAGGCGGTCGAGGCGAATCGCCTGGGACGGCTGTCCCGGTTCATCGTCGACGAGAACAGCCCGGCGATTGCGATCTTCGCTCCGGATGCGGTCGCCACGAACGACCAGGGCGACTGGTACGGCGAGCACGCCGGCAAATGGCTCATCGCCGCCACCAAGGCAGCCCAGCGTGCCAATGACACCGTGCTGCTGGCACGGGTGCGCCAGGTGGCGGACTGGCTAATCGCACGGCAGGACGCCGATGGTTATCTTGGCAATTATGCCCCCGCACGGCGATTCATGCACAAGCAGCCGGCCAAGCTGCCGACATGGAATGGCGAGCCGACGCTTCGCACCTGGGACATCTGGACGCACAGCTACCTCATGCTCGGGCTCATCGAAGTGCACCGCGCTACCGATGAACCAGCCTATCTCGACGCGGCTCGACGGATCGGTGACCTGTGCTGGCGCACGCTCACATCCGGCATCGCCATCACGGAGGTTGGCAACCATTTCGGTCTTTCCGCTTCCATCCTGCTCGACCCGGTAATCGAATTGCACAGCGTTACGAATGATGCCCGCTATCTCGATCTGGCCTTGCTCATCATCGACCAGATGGAAGCCGATCCGGGCAATCGTCTGCTCGGCCAGGCACTTGCGGGTGCCGACCCGTCGGAGATCGCCACCGGCAAGGCCTATCAGTTGCTGTGGAACATGGTCGCCATCGCCAAGCTTTATCGGGCGACTGGAGACCAGCGGTATCTGACCGCGGCGCTCAACTTCTGGCAGGCCGTGAGGGACCGGCATCTGACCCTGGGCGGCGGGCCATGGGGTGGTGTCGCCCACCGATCGCGCGAAGTGTTCAACGCGGCTGGCACCTTCGATCCCGAGGCCTATGTCGAAACGTGTTCGACGATGGCGTGGATCCAGCTCAATCGCGAACTGCTGACAATCACCGCCGAAGCGCGCTTCGCCGAGGAAATCGAGCGCAGCGCCTACAACGATCTGCTCGGCGCGCAGGCCCCCGACGGCGAGGACTGGTGCTACTATAGTTTTGCCAATGGGCGGCGGATCCACACGACCTACTGGCGGTGCTGTAAGTCCAGCGGGGCGATGGCCCTCGAAGAGCTCGCCTCCGTAGCTTACGGCGTTACCGCCGCTGGGGAGATCGCCATAAATCTCCTGGGTCCATCGGACGCCAGGATATCCGTTCCCGGAGTGGGCACGGTGCGAATCGCGCAACGCACGGATTACCCATTCACGGGGGAACTGGAGATTGCCGTCGACGCTGGCGGAGCCACGGTGCCGTTGCTGCTGAGAGTTCCGGAATGGGCGCAAGGCGCTCGGATCGAAGGCAGCGACACGGTGCTAGAACCGGGCCGCTATACGCGCATCGAGACCGATGGGGTCGTGCGAATCGTGCTGGCGATGGTGCCCTGCCTCCACAGCCGCGCCGCGCGCAACGTTCAGGAATCGCTGGCGCCCGATGGGTCGGCGGTCGAGCAGGAGGTGTTGCGCCACGATTACGTCGCTCTGACCAAGGGGCCCTTGGTGTACGCGACGGGACTGGTCGATGGATACAAGACTAGCGAGACGGTGCGGCTTGGTGAAAATCCCGTGCGAGACGTATCCGACGGTACAATCCTTCTCTCGCCTAGGGATCGTGCGCCGCTCGCGTTCGAGCCTTATTACCGCGCTGGTGGCAGAACCCACGGTGCCTGGCGACTGACATGGCTGCGTCTGCCGCCCGAGGAGGCTGCGTGAGCGCGTTTCGCAGCCCCAAGCGTCAGGGTCCGGCGGGGCCACTTTCCGGCATCAAGGTGCTCGATCTCAGCGCCTACATCGCAGGTCCCTACGGCTGCACGCTGCTGGCCGATCAAGGGGCGGATGTCATCAAGGTGGAGCCGCCGGCTGGCGACAATTTGCGCCAGTATCCTTCCACCCTGGAAGGCGAAAACCGCGCATATCTGGGGGTGAACCGTTCGAAGCGAGGAGTGGTGCTCGATCTCAAGATTGCAGCCGACCACCGCGTGCTCCTGGATCTGCTCGAAGACGCCGACGTCCTGGTTCATAATTTCCGGCCTGGCGTTCCGGAACGCCTGGGCATCGGTTATGCTGAGCTGTCCCTTCGCTTTCCCCGGCTGATTTACTGCGCGGTAAGCGGTTATGGGGAAAGCGGGCCGATGGCTCAGCGGGCAGGATACGACCAGGTTCTGCAAGCGATGACGGGCATGTGCGCTCTACAGGGCAAGGCCGATGGACCTCCAGAACTGATTTTTGGCTCGCCGGTAGACTATTACGCCGCAGCGCTCGTCGCGGCGGGGGTGGCATCGGCATTGTATGAGCGCGAACGCAGCGGCCAGGGGCAATCCGTCGGCATATCCCTGCTCCGCTCGGCCTTGACGATGCAATCGGCGCGGCTGGTGCAAGGCCGCGGAGAGCGCCACGACGTGTCGCGTGACATGCGGTCGGGAGGGATCACGGGCTTGCACCCCACGGCGAGTGGCTGGCTGTATTTGTCCGCCAACACCCCGCACTTCTGGCGCGCCTTGTGCGAACGCACCGGGCTGTCGGACTTGGCAGAAGATCCTGCCTTCGACAGCGTGACGAAGCGCGCCCAACACGCCGACAAGCTGGTCGCCCGGCTGCGCGCGGTCTTGCGCAACCGCACGGCGGAGGAATGGGAGGCGCTGCTAGTGGACGCCGTGCCCTGTTCGGTCGTCCGGTCGGTGGAAGACATGTTTGCGCATCCGCAAGTCGCTGCAGAGGATCTGGTGGCGACGATCGAACATCCCACTCTCGGCAGTTATCAGGGGGTGACCCGTCCGATCAAATATTCGCGCACGCCCGGGCCCATGCCCTTTGCTGCACCGATTCTGGATGAAGACGGCCAAGACCTTCGCGCAGGGGGGTAATCGAAAGAACCATCGCAATCGCGTGCGGCCAGACGCTGTCCCTCGATCGGGTGGGCATGCCGAGGGCAGGGTAGCCCTCAAGACCGACCGACGACATTCATTTTGGTTTGGCCAATGGCTACAGGGCTTGATCCGTCATAACGAGAACAGGCTTGATCACGTCGCCGCGTTCGTTCGCTGCGATTGCCTCGTTGATCTCCTCGAACGGAAATGCGCCGATCAACCTGTCGAAGGGAAGGCGGCCATCAACGTGATAGCGTAGGAGTTCGAGGAGGAAGGGGCCGATATCGCTGTCTCCGCCTAGAATTCCCATAACGGTCCGCCCTCCCGACATGAAATGGGCTTCGTTGAAAACCAGATCGTCAGCGGGGTCCGATGCACCGACGATGCCCACGATACCGCGTGGCGCCAGGAGGCCCCATGCATCCTGGATGACCGAATTGCGCCCCGTGGTATCCAGAACGTATCCAAGGCCCAGGGGAAGCAGCGCGCGGATCTTGGCGACGGCATCATCGCGGCCATCGAAGGCGTGTGTGGCGCCCAGTTCCAGTGCAAAGGAGAGACGCTGCGGATTGATATCGATGGCTATTATCGTCTCGCAGCCCGCGATCCTGGCGGCCATGATCGCGGCCATGCCCACTGTTCCGGCGCCGAACACGGCAATTGAGGACCCGGGCCGCACCTTCATGCTGCGCAAGACCGCCCCGGCCCCAGTCATCACGCCGCAGCCGATCGGTGCCAATGTCGCCAGCGGCACCTGCGCCGCCCATTCCGGTATGCGGACCACGTTGCGATCATGGGCGATGGCGTGGGTGGCGAACGCGGACTGGCCGAAGAAATTGGCGTTCATCGCTTCGCCATCCGCGAGCCGCATCGTGGGCGAACCATCGGCGCGCCGTCCCGACCAGTTGTGCGGAAAGAAGTTGTAGCAATAGGTCGGCGCATCGCCATCGCAATTGGGGCATGCGCCGCAGCTGTTGAAGCTCATGACGACACGGTCGCCCGGCTGGGCCGCGGTGACCGCGCTGCCGACTGCCTCGACGATGCCGGCGCCTTCGTGGCCAAGCACAACCGGCAAAGGGACCGGCAGCTGAGCATCCCGAACCGCCAGATCGGTGTGGCAGATGCCGCAGGCGACGATGCGGACGAGGAGTTCGTCGGGTTGCAGATCTGCGAGCGTGACGTCGCTGATCGCGAAGGGATGGTCGTGTCCGCGACAAATCGCGGCCTTTGCGGGGGTGCTCATGGGCTGGACTCCTGCTGCATTTCTATCCGGTCGTTCACCCGCGCCCGATAAAGGGCATTTTCGTCGCCATGATGGTCAGAAACTGGATGTTCGCGTCGAGCGGGAGACTGTCCATATACACTACCGCATCGCCAACATGCTCGAGCGCCATGAGGGGTTCTGCCTGGACCTCGCCGCTGGCCTGCAGCATGCCGGCCGATGCGCCACTGCCGATCGCGCTGGCGGCGTTCCCAATATCGATCTGCCCACACGCGATATCGTATTTGCGGCCTTCGAGCGAGGCGGCCTTGGTCAGCCCCAGGATCCCATGCTTGCTGCAAGCATAGGCTACCGAATTGGGGCGTGGCGTTGTGGCAGCGATCGAGCCGTTGTTGATGATGCGCCCGCCACGCGGGGACTGGTCTCGCATCGCGCGGAACGCGGCCTGGACCACGAGGAATGCCCCGGTCAAATTGACCCCTAGCACGTCGGCCCACTCGTCTTCGGGAACATCCTCGATCGCAACGGGAGAGGCGGCGATCCCGGCATTGTTAAAAACCAGATCGATGCGACCGAACCTGTCCTTCGTGTGCGCGAAAAGCGCGGCGACGGACGCAGCATCGGTCACATCGGTCACCCACGGGCTTGCCTGAGCCGGCGCTTCGATGGCCGCGGCAGTTTCCTCCAGCGCCGCGAGGCGCCTTCCGGCGAGAACAAGGCGATAACCCTTCCGGCCGAGCGCTAGAGCAGCAGCCCTGCCGATCCCGCTGCCGGCCCCGGTGACGATCGCGGTTGACCCCACCCTTGTCATACGATGGCGCTCGGCAGCGGATGCCCGGCAAGAAAGGCACGCACATTGTCCAGCACCAGCTCACGCATCGCGGCGCGGCATTCGGTGCTGGCGCTGGCGATGTGCGGGGTGAGGACGACGCGATCGCTTGCGATCAGTTCGGATGGAACGTGTGGCTCGTGGGCGAACACATCGAGTGCCGCGCCCGCGATCTTGTGCTCCCGGATGGCCTGAATGAGAGCGGGCTCGTCCACGACCGAACCGCGGGCGACGTTGACGAGGAACCCGTCCGGTCCAAGCGCCGCCAGGACATCGGAGTCGATCAAGCCCCGGGTGGCCTCGTTCGCCTGGCAAGTGAGCACCAGCACGTCCGCCCACCGCGCCAGCTCGTGAATGCTGGCTTCGAAGGCGAACGGTGCGTCCTTTGGCAAGGGGCCGTGATAACGCACCGACCCGAACGGAGCCAGCCGGTCGGCCGTCGCGCGGCCGATGCGGCCGAGCCCAACGACACCGAAGCGCCGCCCGCTTACGCGGTGCATCAGCGGACGGTCGCCTTCCGGCCACTTGCCGTCGCGAACATGGCGATCCGCTAGTGTGATACCGCGCATCAGGTCGATGGTGAGGCCGACCGCGAGATCCGCCACATCGGTGGTAAGGACATCGGGTGTCGTGGAAACCCGCACCCCGCGCGCGGCCGCGAGTTCGAGGTCCACCTTGTCGTAGCCCACGCCATTAATGGCAATGAGCCCCAAGCCGGGCAGCGCGCTCATCAGGTCCGACGGGCACCCGATGTGACCGCCGGTAATCACCGAGCGAACTTCCCCTGCGCGCGATGCGAGCATGCTGGCCTGCTGTTCCGCGCCCAACTCAAACCAGCGCACGACATCGAGCATGCGGCCAAGTCCGGCTTCGAGCTCCGGGCCGAATGCGCACAGCTGGAGCGCCAGCGGCTTGACGCCGGTCATACGACCACCGTCATCCCGCCATCGACGAAAATCGTCTGGCCGTTGATGTAGTCCGATGCGGGCGAGGCGAGCAGCACGGCGATGCCCTGCAGGTCTTCGAGCCGGCCCCAGCGTCCCGCCGGCGTCCGCGCTCGGAGCCAAGAATCAAACGCCGGATCGTCCACGAGGGCTTTGTTCAGCGGGGTATCGAAATAGCCGGGCGCGATCGCGTTGACCTGTATCCCGAAGCGTGCCCAGTCCGCGCACATCCCCCGGGTGAGATTGCGCACCGCGCCTTTGGAAGCGGCATAGGGCGCGATCGTGGGGCGGGCGAGCTCGGCCTGGACGCTCGCAATATTGATGATCTTGCCCCGACCACGCTCAATCATCGCCGGTGCGAGCGCCTTGCTGACCAGATAGACGCTGTCCAAGTTGGTACGCATCAGCGCGTGCCAGTCGGCATCGTCGAATTCATGCAGCGCCGCGCGACGCTGGATGCCGGCGTTGTTGACCAGGATGTCGATGGTCGTGCCGCCGTCCATCAGCGTGGCCACGGCGTCGCGAACCTCGACTGCATCGGTTACGTCGAACGCCGCCACCGACACGCGTGCGCCCTGTTTTTCCAGCCGCGCGGCCGCGTCCTCAAGCGCATCGGTGTTGCGTCCGTTCAAGACAACCGACGCGCCGGCCCGTGCCAATCCTTCGGCTAACGCAAAGCCGATTCCGCCCGCGCCGCCGGTGACCAGCGCGGTGCGACCCGCAAGGCTGAACATCTCCATCGGTCAGCCTCAGAGACGGTCTTCGATGGCAGTCCGGACAAAGCCCTCAGGGAACTCCTCGACCTTATTCCCCACAATCGTGTATTCTTTGCCGCCGCCCGTAAAGCGATTCTCCAGCTCCATGTAGGATTGCGGATCGAACAGCGGGGTGGCGCTCATACCCATGACACCCGTCGCGTCGACCTTCTGGCAGGTGTAGTGGCACCCTTGCTGCTTCACGTTGTGCAGCCCGTGCTCGAGCATACCGTCCATCGCCGCCTTGAGCGTGTAATGCATCGTCATCAGATTGAACCCGAGAGGGTAGATCTGGTCGACGGTGACAGCTGGCTTGCCATCGATGTCGCGGACGTCGGGGAACATCTTCCAGCCCGGCACCTTCTGCGCGACGTGCTTGGCATGATCCAGCGTGCCGATCTTGACCACCGTGGTCATCTGCGCGCCGAGTTCATGCGCCATGCGCATCCGTTCGCAGCCTTCGTCCATTTCGGTTTCCGGATCGGCATTGGTGCGAGCGATCAGGAAGCAATCGCTGCCCTCGAGAGCAGCTAGGGCGGCCTTGACCTTCTCGTAGTATTTTTCGCGCGGGAGCAGGCCGGTCGATTCCTCCATGTCGCTCGCGTCTTCGAGCTGGAGAGCCTTCGCACCCGCCATCGCCAGCCGGCGGGCGCTGCGGTAAACCGCCAGAGGACCGCCGAAGCCATCCTCGATATCGGCTGCGAGCGGAATGGCCGAGGTCTGGCTGATCCTGCTGGTGATCCATTCCACATCGGTCAGGTTGGTGAAGCCGTAGTCGATCACCCCGTTCATGGCGATCGAGACCTCGCCCCCGCTCAACATCATGGCTTCGAAGCCGACAAGCTCGACAGCACGTGCCGAGGCGCAATCGTAAACGCACGGGGCCACGATGCAGTGATCGGAGCGGTCGAGTAGACGAAAAAGGGATTTATCGGCCATGGACTGGGTTCGTTTTCCTGAAGCTTGAGGGATCAGAGTTTGATGCGGGCGCCGACCTTGAACGAGCGGCCGACGGGATCGAAATAGACTTGGTTGGTCGCGCCCTGGGCGCTGGCGGCCAGCGGCGGATCGGCATCGAGCACGTTGTTGACCACCGCGAACAGTTCCGCCTGCGTCCCGACACGAACCGTGGCGCCCAGGTCGAGGTAGAAAGCACTATCGACGCGGTTGGTGTTGATGCTGTTGGCGCGTGTGGGCGCGTATCCGGCATCTTCCGGACCAACCAGCGTCGTGTCGAAGATACCTTCCGGGATGTATTTGGCGTGGGCGCTGAGCGAGACATCGCCCATCGTCCACACCACATTGCCATCGACGATCCAGTCGGGAACGCCGGTCGTGGTGCCGGGTCGGAACCCCGTCTGCCCGGTACGATCGACACCGCCAATGGTAAGCTCGAGATAGCGTGTCGCCAGCAGACGCAGGTCGAGGCTGCCGAGCGCCCCCATCCCGGTGCGGTAGCTGGCTTCGAAATCGATGCCGCGGTTTGTAATCGCGCTGACGTTCTGCAGCACGTCGCTGACGCTGACCAGGGTGGTGCCGGACCGCACGACGAATTGGCACAGCTCGGTCTGCCCCGCGGCGCATCGGTCCACCACGACTTGTGCGCCCAGCGTCGAGATCGCGCCTTGGAGATCGATGTCGTAGTAATCCACCGACAAGCGAAACCCGTTGAGGAAGCCCCACGTCGGCGCAAGCACCACGCCAGCCGTCCAGGTATCGGCCTTTTCCGGAGCCAGCGCGGGATTGGCGCCCGAGAAGGCGTTGACCTGGATCTGCGCGCCGTTGTTCAGCGGATCCAGCACCGTCGTGCGGCCCAGGGTGACCGGGCCAAACAGTTCGGTGAGGTTGGGCGCGCGGATGTCGCGCGACCGCGTTGCGCGGAACCGGATCTCCTCGATCGGTGCGAACACCACGCCCACCTTCCAGGTTGTGGCGTCGACTTCGGTTTCGCTCTGGCCGGGAGTTGAGCGCGTGTAATGCGTCTGGCGGACGGCGCCGTTGAGCTCCAGCGTATCGACGAAGCTCAGTCCGCCCAGCAGCGGGGCAGATGCCTCCACATAGCCTTCGACCACTTCGATGGTGCCGTTCACCGCCTTGGCGTTGAACGACCAGAAGGCATTGGCGGTGGACAGCGCGTCGGCCGCGCCGACCGCCTTGTCGCGGCGGAATTCGGCACCCGCGGCGATGGCAAATTCGCCGCCGGGCAGCGTGAACAGCGAGCCGGTGACATTGCCGGCAACCACGTGCTGGGTGGAATCGGTGGTCTGGAAACCCGAGGGGGCGACATAGGCTTCGGCGGCCGCGGATACATTGCCCGCGCCGAAGATGTTGAGCGGCTGGCAGTTCGGGTCGTCGTTGGTTGTGACAGCGTCGGTATTGATGCGGCACAGGACCTGGTTACCCACCCGCACCGCGTCGACCGCATTGGTCACGCGCGCATTGACAATATTGCCGGTATAGACCTGCTGGAATTCGTTGCGGCCATACTGGTAATAGGCATCCCAGCGCCAGCCGTCGGCAATGCGGCCGTCCAGCGACAATACGGCGCGATAGGTTTCGTTTCGCGCGGAGTTGACCGAGCCGTTCAGGTCCATGAACGCGCGCCCCAGCGTGAACGAGGTGATCGCGTTCGCGTCCATGATCGCTGCAACGCTGGCGGGAAGAAACTCATTGTCTCGGCGGATGGTCACCGTTGACCGCGCGACCGATCCGATGACCGTTCCGTCCACGCGGCCATAGGACAGATCCAGGTTCGCCCTGAGCGCATCCGAGAATTCAAAGGCGCCGCGCGCATAGGCGACGTATCGCTCCACGGGCGGGATGAGCAGGATACCGTCCAGGAAACCATTGCGCACCGATTCGGTCCCGCCCAGCGTGAACAGCGGCGACGGATTGGTCCCGAAGATCGTCCCGAAATCGTAGGGAAAAGTGGTGCGGTCCGGATTGAAGGCGATCCCGCGTAGCGGCCCGGAGTTGGCCACGATCAACCCGCCCGAGGACAGCGTACCTGTTCCCGCCGGACCGCCACGGATGCTGGCGGGAAGCCCCCCGGCGCCAGCGGGCGTGTTACCGATCAATTGTTCGGTCGGGCACCAGCTGCGCGTGTAACAGTCACCCAATCCGTCCGCATTGTCGTATTCGCCGGCGATCATGAAATGGCCGCGATCATCCGCGAAGCGCGTGCCATAGGCGAGTTGCACGTTCTGGCTGCCGAAATCGCCGCGCTCCGAAACACCGGCCTGGACAGCGCCCTTGAACCCCTCGAGACTGTCGTCGAGAATGAAGTTGACCACCCCCGCCACCGCATCTGAGCCGTAGGCGGCCGAGGCACCCCCGGTCACGACTTCGGTGCGAGAGACCAGCGAGCTCGGGATCAGGTTGACGTCGATCGTACCCTGCGTGGTCGAAGGGACAAAGCGTTTGCCGTCGACCAGCACCAGCGTCCGGGTCGCGCCGAGGCCGCGCAGATCGAGTATGCGTGCCCCCACGTTGCCGCCGGTCGCCTGCTGCGTGGCGGGCGTGACCAGCGGTCGGAAAGACGGAAGCTCGTTAAGCGCCTCGCCGACGTTCGTGATGGCGCGTTGCTCGAGCCGTTCCGCGCCGACCACGGTAAGCGGCGTGGGCGCCGCCGAGCCATCGCGCACCACCCGGCTGCCGGTTACGGTGATGGCCTGGTCTTCCGCCGCCTGCTCCTGCGAAAGCGGATCCGCGGGCACGGCATCCTGCGCGAAGGCCGGAGCGGACGCCATGACAACGCCAAGCGCCGTTCCGAGCGTCAGCTTTGCGAATCGAGCCGCAAACGGGGCGGGCGAATTTGACCGGTGCATTTCCCATCCTTTCCCTATCCTGCCGGTCTCCACGAGCGAGAAGCTCGCATGGCCAGCTGTGATATGATGTGACCGATAACATCAGAGTCGGACCGTGTCCACTGGCGGAATATTTTTGTTTTTCGGATAGACGAGGACGCATCACCGGCAATCATGTTGTCATACGGAATCCATCGTGATACCGAGCACATTGACAAGTTGAACGGTATAGAGAGGAACGCGCCATGCTCGCGGCTGTCTGCCACGGCGCCAAGGACCTGCGGATCGAACCCGTCCAGGATCGGCCCTTGCGGCCCGACGAGGTGCGAGTGGCGGTGGCTTATGGCGGGATTTGCGGGTCCGACCTTCATTATTACCACCGCGGCGCCGTCGGCGATTTCGCGCTGCGCGAACCGATGACCCTTGGTCATGAGATCTCTGGCACGATCGTCGAGATGGGCGAGCCCGCGGCCGAGCTAAAGGTCGGCATGAAGGCCGCTCTCGATCCCAGCCGTCCTTGTCTGATCTGCCGCCAATGCCGCAGCGGCCGCAGCAATCTGTGCGAGGACATGCTATTCCTTGGCAGCGCCGGACGCTTTCCTCATAGCCAGGGAGGTTTCAGCCAGCACCTGATCCTGCGCCGGGATCAGGTCGTGCCCGTCCCGCCGGAAACCGACCTCCTGCGCCTGTCGGTGGCGGAGCCCCTGTCGGTGGGATTGCACGCGGTGGCCCGCGCCGGGTCGCTCATGGGCAAGCGCGTTGTGGTCAGCGGATCCGGGCCGATCGGGTTGCTCACCGCGCGCTCCGCCGCACTCGCGGGGGCAAGTGCAGTGGTGTGCACGGACATCGAGGACGCTCCGCTCACGGTCGCAACACAAGCCATGGGCGCATCCGCCGTAATCAACGTGGCGCAAGATCCCGATGGCCTCGAGCGATTGGCTGCCGAGCAGGGTGAGTTCGATGTGGCCTTCGAAGCATCGGGTTCGCAAGCCGCGCTGGCGGCGCTGTTCCGTGTCATCCGTCGTGGCGGCCGCATCGTCCAGGTCGGGATGATGCCACCGGGCTTGGCACCCGTGCCGATCAATCTCCTCCAGGCACGCGAGATCGAACTGGTCGGTGCCTTTCGTGCGCATGACGAATTCCGGCAGGCGGTGGACCTGATCGTGGCGGGCACGGTCGACGTGTCGCCGATTCTGTCGGGCACCTATCCGCTGGAGCAGACAGCCGAGGCGCTGGAACGCGCTGGCGATCGATCGCGCGTGGTCAAGCTGCACATTGCCGTAACGGAGGATGCTGCGTGATTACCCGCACGGCAATCTTCGAAGGCACATTCGTCCTCGAGGGAAAGGCGCGCTTTTTCGAACTGGTGGAAGAGCAATTGGCGCCGCTGTGGCGCCAGTTCCCCGGTTCGCTGGGGGTGCGCTGGTACAAGATCGACCAAGCCGATGACACCGCGCACCCGATCGTGATGATCCAGCAAATCGACTACCCCTCGCGCACGGTGATGGAGCAGGCGCTGGCATCGCCGGTGCGGGACCAGGCGCGTGCGGTCACGCTCGAAATCATGCGATTTCTCGACGGAACGTTTTACCACTACATCAGCGAAGGCGGCGCGCGCTGATCGCGCGCTGGGCGGCTGGCGTATGCTGGGCGCGGCAAGGATCAATCGGCGATGACGGCAAACCAGGGTCTCGAATCGACCGCTCAGGGCACGCGCCGGCGGCCGGGCGGATCGGGCCGGCCCACCATCCGGGACGTGTCGCAGCTGGCAGGCGTGTCGCGCATGACGGTGTCGCGCGTTATCAGCGATCCCGAACTGGTGCTTCCCGCGACCCGCGAACGTGTGCTCAAGGCCATCGCCGATCTTGGTTATGTGCCGGACCGGGCAGCGGGCAGCCTTTCGAGCCGGCGCACGGGCTTCATCGCGCTGATCCTTCCGACCCTCACCAACGCCAACTTCGCCGCGGTTGCGCATGGGCTGACCGAGGTGCTGAGGGACGCCGACTATCACTTGCTGATCGCTTACACCGAATACGACATGGCCGAAGAGGAACGCCAGTTGCGCGCGCTGCTCGCACGCCGGCCCGAGGCTATCGTGCTGACCGGCGCGGTTCACAGGCGCAACGCGTCAAGACTGCTTATCGCCGCCGACATCCCGATCATAGAAATCGCCGATCTGCCCCAGCAGCCAATCGAGCATGCGATCGGTTTTTCGAACTACCATGTCGGCCGTACCGCGGCGCGGTACCTCATCGACAAGGGATTCAGCCGCATCGGTGCCATTGCCGCCGCCAACCAAGGTGACGTCGTCGATCATCGCGGCGAGGAACGTATGCGCGGGTTCGAGGAGGAACTGGCGATCGCCGGATTGGGCACCGAGCGGGTTCTGCGGCACGGCCATGCCCCGGTCAGTTTCGCTCATGGTGCTGCTGCAATGGCCGAAATGATTGATAGCAAGCCAGGGGTCGAGGCGTTGTTTGCCGTGTCCGACCTGTCGGCAGTCGGCGCGATCATGGAATGCGAGCGCCGCGGTCTACGAGTTCCCGGGGACATCTCGATAATGGGCTTCGGCGACTTCGAGATCGGCCGCGAGATCAATCCGCCGTTGACGACCATCCATGTCGATTTCGCCGCCCTGGGCCGGCGCGCCGCCGAAATGATCATGGGAGTTCTGTCGTCCGATATGCGCGAGCCGCCCCGCTTGGTCGACGTCGGCCTGCGGTTGATCGAGCGGGCATCCGTGGCGAAACCTGCATGAAGGTCGCCGTGATAGGCGTGGGCACTATGGGCTCGGCCATTGCAGAGCGTCTGCTGGCGACCGGTGCGACGGTCGCCGTCCACGACAGCGATCCGCAAGCCAGGGCTGCCGGCGAAGCGATGGGCGCGATTGCGGCCGCAAGCGGCGAAGAAGCGGCCGCGTTCGCCGATTATGTCATCATCAGCCTGAATACCGCGGGGATCGTGGAGGCGGCGGTTTTTGGCGAGGGCGGGGTCGCCCGCGCCGGCACGCCCGAGAAGATCCTGATCGACATGTCGAGCATCGACCCGGCGCGAACGTCCGAATTGAGCAGGCGGCTGGTCGAGTCCACGGGGATGCGCTGGGTCGATGCGCCGCTATCCGGGGGGGCACCCGCGGCTCGCGCGGGGCAACTTACATTGATGGTGGGCGGCGATAGCGCGGATTTCGATGCGGCGCGGTCTGTGCTCGAGCGCCTCGCGAGCCGGATCACCCATGTCGGCCAATCTGGAGCGGGACAGACCGTCAAATTGGTCAATCAAATCCTTTGCGCCCTCAATTTCCTTGCGGTGGCGGAAGCCGTCCGCTTTGCCGAGGCCAACGGAATCGATGCCGCAGCCATTCCCGATGCACTGGCAGGCGGACGCGCGGATTCGCGCATTCTCCAGGAATTCATGGCCAAGATGGCGCGCCGCGATTTCACGCCGACCGGACGGATCGACAACATGCTGAAGGATCTCGAGACGGTGCAGGCGGCCGCGTCCGCTCATCGAGTCGCCCTGCCTCTCACGTCGCTCGCCAGCGATCTGCATCGCATGCTCGTGGCCGCCGGGCACGGTCCGGCGGACAGCGCCGAATATATGCGCCTGTTCGACATGGGGCGTGGCAACAGCGGATGAGCGGGCCGATCGTGGTGATGGGGCCGAGTGGATGCGGCAAGTCGACCATCGCGCCCCTGCTGGCGCGAGCGTTGCTGCTGACCTTCGTCGAAGGCGACGACCTGCATCCGCCGGCCAATCGCGAGCGCATGGCGCGTGGGCAGGCGCTGACCGATGACGACCGGGCGCCGTTCCTCAACGCCGTGGCCGAGCGGCTCGCCCGCGAACCGCGGTCGGTGGTGAGCTGTTCGGCGCTCAAGCGCAGCTATCGCGATCAGCTGAGGGCCGGTGTGCCCGACCTCGTCTTCATCCACCCCGCCGTGCCGTTCGCGGAGCTGGCGAGGCGAGTGTCGGAACGCAGCAGCCATTTCATGCCCGCGAGCCTGCTCGCAAGCCAGCTTGCGGCGCTCGAGCCACTCATGGCGGACGAGGCGGGATTCACTGTCGATGGCGCGATGGAGCCGGCCGAGCAGGTTTTGGCGGTTCTGGATTACCTACCCGTAATCGCCTGGAGCGCCGGGACCGTTCAGCCATCGAACCAATAAAGCGCCGCCTCGATGTGGCCGAGCCGGAGAGGATATGCTGATGACGACACCAACGGCTGCGCCCATCGACGATGACGGCGACTGGCCTGCTCCGCGCCGGGGCTGGATGCTCGTGCTGCTGCTCGCGCTCGCCTCCATCGTCTCGCAGTTCGACCGGACCGTGATCAATCTGATGGTCGAGCCCCTGAAGGCCGATTTCGAACTGAACGACACTCAGTTCGGGATGTTGCAGAGCGTCGCATTCGGAATTTTCTACGTGCTGGCATGCATCCCGATCGGCCGCTTGGCCGACAACCACAGCCGCAGGGTGATCATTGGTTCGGCTCTCGCCTTGTGGAGCGTGTTTGCAATGTGCTCGGGCCTGGCGCGCTCCTATGCGCAGCTGTTTCTAACGCGCATCGGCGTGGCGGTCGGCGAGGCCAGCCTGACGCCCGCTGGCCTTTCCATGCTCGCCGACAGCTTTCCGCCCGAAAGGCTTGGACGACCGGTGAGCGGCTTCCTGTTGAGCGCACCGATTGGCCAGGGACTGGCGTTTATCGGCGGAGGCAGCTTGCTCGCGTGGCTGACCACGACGCCGCTGATGGACACGCCGATGTTGAACGGCTTCGAGCCCTGGCAGGTCGCCTTCCTGATTGTCGGCGCCCCCGGGCTGCTACTTGTCCCGTTCTTCTTTCTCGTGCGAGAGCCCCGCCGCCGCGGTTCAGGGTCCAAATCGCCGTTGACGAAACGCGAAGTGCTGGCGGTCATCATTAGCCGCCGTAGGGCGCTGGTGCCGATGTTCTGCGGGTTCGCGATGGTGTTGCTGGTGGCCTATTCCTTCGCGATCTGGACACCGGCCTTGCTCGAGCGGACATACGGCTGGGGTCCGGGCAAGATCGGCTTGTGGTATGGGCTGGTCCTCCTGGTATTCGGTACCAGCGGCGTGTTCGTGGCCGGCCTGCTCAGCGATTGGCTGAGTGCCCGTGGCCGGGCCGACGCCCCGTTGCGCGTCGCCGCGGGCGGATTTGCTGTTTGCGGGGTTGCCGGCGCGATCGCTCCGCTGATGCCGACTGCGGAGCTAGCGCTCGGTCTGCTGGCGATCGCCACCTTCTGCGGCAACATGCCCTTTCCTTGCGCCGCGACATCGCTGCAGGTGATCGTGCCAAATCGTGCCCGCGCGCAGGTGAGTGCCGTGTACGTCACCTTTACGACGCTCATCGGGCTCAGTCTGGGCCCCCTCGTCGTCGGGATCATGACCGACTTCGTATTCCGCGATCCCTCGCAAATCCGATATTCGCTGAGCGTTGTGGTGGCGACAGCGGCGCCTGTCATGGTCATCCTGATGCTCGTCGCGCTGCGTCCCTACGCCGCCGCACGCGCACAGGCGGACTAGCGGGAAATCATGGTGCGCAGTTGGTCGCTCGTGATCGCGACGGGCCAAACCTCCGACGCGGGCAAGCCTTCGAGACTCCTGTCGCCAATGGCCAATTTGGCCAAAGCGGCGCCGATCATTTGGGGTATATGAGCCCCTGCCGATATGTGCGGTGAGTCTAAGAATGTGTGACCGCGATCGGTTTGCGCAGAGGCGAGTACGGCGTGCATTCGCTGCGTCGGTCCAAGGGCGCGGTTCCTGTATTCGTCCAAGTCGTGCGGCCGCAAGTTGGGCCAACTCGCTGCCCATCGATTGAATTGTTCCCTGGGCACTGGCACCACTTCATCCAGCGCGATCTGATCGCGCTTCATGGGAGGGCGGACTTTGCCGATGGAGACCTGGTTGGTCCTATCGGGCTTCTTTGCCGCAGCGATCAACGCGGTCGCCGGTGGAGGTCCGGTTCTGACCCTGGCGGCCCTGGTGGCGGCGGGCATCGATCCGCGAATAGCCAACCTGACGTCGACGGTCGCGTTGTGTCCCGGGCAGTTGGTCGCGGGTTGGGAAGCACGCGATGGGCTCGCTTCACTGCGGAGCCGCGGTTACGCCCCTGCAACGGCGATCGCCATAGCCTTGCTCGGCGGAATGGCTGGCGCCGGCTTGCTGCTGGTCACTGCGTCGGATCACTTCAGAGAAATCATTCCTTGGCTGATCCTGATCGCTACCGCTCTATATGGGTTCAGCGGGCGAGCCGCGCACCTCTCGACCAGGCGCCGGTTGGCGCCGAGCACCCTTCAAGTAGCCATGGGAGGGTCGGCGATTTACGGCGGATATTTTGGCGGTGGAAACAGCTTCATCGTCTTGGCGCTGCTATCAGTTGCCGGACTGGAGGCTTCGCAGGGTGCCAGAGCGAAGAACGTCCTGGTGGCCTGTTTCAACCTCGGGGCGGTTACCGTCTTCGCCAGCTCGGGAGCGGTGGACTGGCGCGCGGCCGCGGCGGTCGGTGCCGGCGGGATCGCAGGCTCCTGGGTGGGCATGCGCGTCCTCAACCGCATCGATCCCAGACTTGTCCGCCCCATCGTGATTACGTGCGGCGTGGCTCTCGCCGCCTGGTTCCTGGTGAGCTAGCGCCTTCGGAATGTTCCGGGCACCAGGCCGTGCCGCGCCATCTTGTCGTAAAGGGTCTTGCGGGGGAGACTGAGGATCAGGCGCGCCTGCTCGATATCGCCGTGCGCCTTTGCGAGAACCTCCCGCAGATACTCTGCTTCGTAGCGCGCGACCGCATCCTTCAAGCTGCGGTTGTCGCCGCCGACAGGTCCTGGTTGCGCGGGGGCGCCCACGCCCTGTCCCGCCAAGACCGTTTGGTCGGCCAGGGCTTTCACCTCATGCGCATTTCCGAGCCAAGGGTTGGTCCGCAAACGGGCGACCACATCGGGTCCGACCACCGGAAACGGGGTACCCGCAAAATCGACTGCCTCCTTTAGAAACAAGCCGAACAAGCTCTGGATGTCGTCCCCCCGCGTCCGCAAAGGCGGCAGTTCGATCGTCGCCCCAGCCAGGCGGTGGTAAAGCGATCGGCTGAAGCGGCCGGCATCGACGTCCGCCTGCAGTCCGGGATCGGCGGTCGCGATGATCCGCAAGTCGATGGGAATGGGAATGTCCCCGCCCAACGGAGCGATGGCGCCGTCTTCCAGGACCCGCTCGATAACGGGCTGGAGCCGCTGCGGCAGGCGATCGACCCGATCGAGAACCACGGTGCCTTGATCCGCCCGGCGAAGCGCGCCCGAGCGTGGCGAATGTCCGCCGGGCATGGCGCCGCTCACATGGCCCGCAAGGAACGCCTCCGCCTGTTCGGGCAACGCGTCGCAATCGATGGTCACCAGGGTCTTGGCAGCGCGCCGTGAGTGTCGATGCACCAGACGGGCGCAATGCGATTTGCCCGTCCCGGGTTCACCAATGAGGAGCAGTGGTTTCTCCGTGCCGGCCAGCGAACGAAGCGAGCTGCGAATGTGTACAGAGACTGGCGAGACGCCAGCAAACTCCTGCTCGAACGCCGCCTGGGCAGCATCCCGGAGGCGGCGATTTTCCAGCACGAGATCACGCTTTTCCAGAGCGCGGCGCACGGTCGCCGCGAGCATGCCGGAGTCAAACGGCTTGGAGAGAAAATCGTAGGCGCCGCGACGCATGAGATCGACCGCCGTCGGCAGATCGCCGTGCCCGGTGATGATGACCACCGGCAGATCGGGGTCCATCGTGGCGAGGCGCGCAAAGAGTTGCGTGCCATCCATGCCCGGCATCCTGAGATCGGTGACGACGATACCAGGGAATTGCGCGTCGATGGCCGCCAGAGCTTCGTCGGCGCCTGCGAAGCCGAGTGGGCGCAAGCCCTCAAGTTCGAGTGCCTGCAACAGGGCTCGGCGCAGGTGCAGGTCGTCATCGACGATTGCCACCGCATCGCACGTCGTGCTCATCCCGCACGCTCCAGCTCGATCAGGAACGTCGTGCCGGCGGGGCCGCTTTCGACCAGCGTCAACTCGCCGCCGAATTCGGCCACGATGTCGCGGCTGATGACCAGGCCCAGTCCCAGCCCACTGTCCTTGGTGGTCATGAAAGGCTGGAAAAGGACCGTACGCACGGCCGGGTCGATCCCGGGACCGTTGTCGCTGACCGCGATCCGGACGCGCGCGCCCGAAACGATGGCGTCGCAGCGGATCAGGGTGCCGTCCCCGCCGGCATCCAGAGCGTTCTTGACCAGATTGACCAGGACCTGCTCGAGACGGGTCGCTTCCGCGCGCACCACGAGGCCATCTTCCGCGAACGAGAACTCCAGCCGCGCCTTCTTCTGGCGCACCGCGTCGCCGACCAGCAGGGAAACGCCGTCGCATACGGTTTTGAGAGACACCGCGCCTAGCTTGCGCTCGGAGCGGCGGGCGAAGTTGTGCAGTTCGCCGGTAATCGTCCCGATCCGGTCGACCAGCCCTTCGATCTCCTTCATCGCGGACCCGGCTTCGTCCGTCCGGCCCAGCGCCACGAGCCGCGCGGCGCTTCCGGCGCGCATTCCAATCGCGGCGAGTGGCTGGTTGATCTCATGCCCCACGCCGGCAGCCATCTGGCCGAGCGAGGACAGCCGATTGGCTTGTTCGAGCCGATCCCTGAGTTCTCCGATCTGTTGCTGGCGAATTGTCTCCTCACGCGCGGTGACCGCGCGGCGGCGGATCAGAAACGCCATCAATCCGCCCACCACCAAGACGGCGGCGAGAAGCACGGTCAGCCAGGCGACATTGCGCGCACCCACCGCGGCAGTGCGGATCGGGGCCAGGGCGACTAGCTTCCGTCCGCTGCCGAGCTCGGCGGCGGCGGCGAGCAGACGCTGTCCGCTCCATCGTCCGCTGGCGAGCACGTCGCCGGCGGCGAACGCCGGGTGCTGGGTGAGAGGCGCCTGACCGTAGCTCCGCCGGTCGCGCAGTTGCCGGCGCACGTTTTGGGGCACGGAAGCGACGGTGCGGAAACGCGTTTCGGGCCGGCTGGTGACGATGATCACGCCGTCCGCATCGGTCACGAACGCCTCGCCGATCGACTTCGCCCATTCGCGCTCGAGATTGTCGAAACGAATCTTGACGACGAGCACGCCGACGGGGCCGCTCTGGCTGTCGATCCGCCGGGTCAGGAAGAGCCCGGGAATGCCGCTTCGGGTGCCGAGCGCGAACTGGCTGGACTGGCCATCGGCGAGCGCCTGGGTGAAATAGCGCCGGAAACGGTAGTTTTCGCCCATGAAGCTGTCCGGCTGGCGCCAGTTGCTGCTGACGACGGTCGTTCCCTGACGGTTCATGAGGTAGATGACGGAGGCGTCCAACCGACCGGTCAGGGTCGCGAGGCGATCGTTGAGACGGGACGCCGCGGCCGGATCGCCCGGCTCGAGAACGCGCCTGACTTCCGGATCGGCGGACAGCGTGGTGGCGACGAGTTCGAACGTGTCCACCTGGCGCCGGAAGTTGCTCGCCGCCAGCGTCGCGATCTCGCCCAACCGCTCGCGCTCACGCTCGATCGTCCGGTCGACAGCGATGCGCTGCGCCAGCCACAGCATCGCCCCCAAAGTCAGACATCCCGCCACTAGAGCGACAAGGCGCCGGTCGATCATCCTTTCCCTCACATCGCCCAGAGTAGCTTCGACATCCGACGTGGCTATCAGTTTGTGCGGTTTTCCGCACAAATGGATACATGATTGACAAATAATTGTTGTAGATCAGATGCTTGTTGGCAGCCGGTGGCGCTTGCCGCGAGCTTCCCGGACCGTAGACTTACAAAAAATTGACATGGGAGAGAGATATCGTGGCGCATCCGGCCACCCCGTCCGCGCAGGCACGCAAGGGCCACTTGCTCAGCCACCTCTACGTGCAGGTGCTGCTGGCCATCGTCTCGGGGATGGCTCTGTTGCAAACATGGGGCACGGCCGCGCGGCGTCACCCAGTTGGGGGATTAGGCAGCATTGGCGAAATGCTTATTGAGCATAATCATGGTTTCGGTCAGGGCCGAGGGTCCAATTCCGAATGCTCTTTCAACCAGGCGCACCTCCCCCATGATACCTGGCTGCAGGCACCATGCCTGGGCCTGTCCTTTGCGTAGGGCGCGCATGACCTCGAAGCCCTTGATCGTGGCGTAGGCCGTTGGCATCGACTTGAAGCCACGTACCGGCTTGATCAGCATCTTCAGCTTGCCGTGGTCGGCCTCGAGCACGTTGTTCAGATATTTCACCTGCCGGTGCTCGGTTTCCGCCGCCAGTTTGCCTTCGCGTTTCAGCTCAGCGATTGCTGCGCCGTAGCTGGGTGCCTTGTCGGTATTGAGTTTGGCCGGCTTTTCCCAGTCCTTCAGGCCACGAAGAGCTTTGCCCAGAAAGCGCTTCGCCGCTTTGGCGCTGCGTGTCGATGACAGATAGAAATCAATCGTGTCGCCCCGTTTGTCGACCGCCCGGTACAGGTAGGTCCATTTGCCCCGCACCTTTACGTAGGTCTCATCCAGACGCCAGCTCGGATCAAAGCCGCGCCGCCAGAACCAGCGGAGACGCTTCTCCATCTCCGGCGCGTAGCGCTGCACCCAGCGATAGATCGTCGTATGATCGACATCGATCCCACGCTCGGACAGCATTTCCTCGAGATCACGGTAGCTGATGCCGTATCGACAATACCAGCGCACCGCCCATAGGATGACCTCGCCGGTAAAATGCCGTCCTTTGAAATCGTTCATCGCAACTGACCTTGACAGTACATGAGCCCAATCTTGGAAACCGTGTCAGAGTTTGCAACAGAGCCCTTGATCGCATCGAAGCAAGCAATGCGGGCTTCCGTTCCCTGACCGAGAGCATAGATACCACCACTCCAGCAGGCCGGATGATGATGCAGATGGTTGGCAGCTTTGCCGAATTCGAACGAGCGATGATCCGTGAGCGAACCCGTGCTGGGCTTGACCAGGCTCGGGCAGAAGGCCGCATTGGCGGCCGACGACCGAAGTTGAATACAAAGCAGCGATCCGAAATCGCCGAGAGCGTCTTGTCGGGCCGCAAAACGGCAGCCGAAATGGCACGCATATTCGGTGTCAGCCAACCCACTGTCTCGCGCATCGTCGCTGCGGTGCGCAATGCCTAGGCCGGTCTTGCGCAGAGCGGTGTTGGAGGATGTGCCGGATATTCAGGCGCTCACCATCCGAGCCTACACAAAGTGGCTGGACATCACGCCGCGGCCTCCTCGACCGATCACTGCCGACTATAATCAGGCGTTTTTCGACCACCGTTTCGACCTGCTGGTCGATCAAGGACAGATTATTGGCCTCGTAGAGACCACGCAACAGGGCGACGAGCTAATGATCGTCAATGTCGCGGTATCCCCCGATCGTCAGGGAGAAGGACATGGCGCTCTATTGATGCGTCATGCGGAACATATCGCCCAGAATGCCAGGTTGCGCGGCACGCGACTTTACACCAACAAATTGATGAGTTCGAATATCGCGCTTTATGAACGTCTTGGCTATGTGTTCGAGAAAGAGACAATCCACGACCTTGGCACAATCGCGGTGCACATGGTTCGGCCATTGATGAACCAGAAGGGGGCTTAGACCGATGCAGTCCGAAGCGGTTTGCAATTGTGGGCGATGCAAGGTGCGGTGCGCTGGGTCACCTGAGCGTGTGTCAGTTTGCCATTGCCTGAGCTGCAAGCGACGCACCGGCAGCGCCTTTTCATGGAACGCCACCTACAAAAGCGAAAATGTGGTCAGCGAGGGCAGCTTTGCTAATTTCTCACGGGCAACCGACACCGAGCGCACAAACCACTATTTCTTCTGCACCCATTGCGGCGCCGTCATGTTTTACGAAGTCGAGATGCGACCCGGCATGCTGTCGGTTCCGGCGGGGTTGTTTGCCGACGCCGCGTTTCCGGCCCCTCAAGCTGAAGTGTTTGATGAACGGCGCGTCGACTGGTGCACCGTTGATGCCTGCCGCTGATGCGATTTTCGAAACGGAGCATCTTACGCTGCGATCTCCGATGCCTGTCGATGTTTCGACGTTGTTAAAAGTCCGGGGACGACCGCTTTGTTGGGGAATCCGGAAAGGCAGTTTTGAAGGGGAAATGGCGGTGAGCAGCCGTTCGTTCATTTTCCGTTCGAAAGGCAACCCAAGCCCAATTGAACAGAAAAGGGCGGCCAATTGGCCGCCCCAGTCAGTGCTCCTTTTGGGGAGAGCTTGTTTAATCGTCGATGTTCTTTTTGAATGTTTCCGGCAAAAACAGCAGCCCTACGACGACCGTCAACCCGGCAACCACGATCGGGTACCACAGGCCGTAGTAGATATCCCCGGTGGCAGCCACCATCGCGAAGGCCGTCGTGGGGAGAAAGCCACCAAACCAGCCATTGCCGATGTGATAGGGCAAGGACATGGCCGTGTAACGGATGCGGGTCGGAAACATTTCCACCAGCATCGCGGCAATCGGTCCATAGACCATCGTCACCAGCAGCACCAAATAGGTAAGGATGGCAATCACAACCGGCTTGTTGATCTGTGTCGGATCAGCAAAGAGGATCTTCTTGGCTGCCTTGGGGTCCCTCGCTGCCGCAGGGTTGTCTTTTACTGGATAGCCTGCGGTTTGCAGTGCACCAATGACGGAGCCGCCAAAGGCCTTGATCGCAGCAGCTTTGTCATCACCCGTTACCTTTGCTGGATCGGGAACAGTAACGACTACTTCGCCAATTTTCACCGATGCCACGGTCCCGGCGGGTGCCTCGACAACACTATAGTTGATTGCGTTCTTTGCCAGAAACGACTTGGCAATGTCGCAGCTTTTGCTGTCAAACTTGTTCTTGCCGATTGGGTCGAATTGAACCGAGCAATCACCGTTATTGACTGTTACCGTTACGGGAGCGCTGATGCTCGCTTGGGTCAAGGCGGGGTTGGCCGCATTGGACAAGGCATGGAACGCCGGGAAGTAAGTCAACGCCGCGAGCGCGCAGCCAGTCAAGATGATCGGCTTGCGCCCGATCCGGTCAGACAGCCAACCAAAAAAGACGAAAAACGGTGTGCCGATAATTAGAGCAATGGCGATCATGATGTTGGTGGTTGCGCCATCAACGAGCAGCATTTTTTCGAGGAAGAACAACGCGTAGAACTGTCCAGTATACCAAACCACGGCCTGACCAGCGACAGCGCCGAGCAGCGCGATGAGCGCAAATCTCCCATTTTTCCAATTGCCGAACGCTTCAGAAATCGGCGCCTTGGAATTGGTGCCTTCGTCCTTCATTTTCTGAAAAACCGGGCTTTCCTGAAGCTGCATGCGGATCCAGAGCGATACACCAAGAAGTAGGATTGAAACGAGGAACGGCACACGCCAGCCCCAATCCTTGAACGCCTCTTCACCGATCAACGTGCGAGTGCCAATCACTACCAGAAGTGCTGCAAAAAGGCCGAGTGTTGCCGTTGTCTGGATGAAGCTGGTATACAAACCGCGCTTATTGTTGGGCGCATGTTCGGCCACATAGGTTGCAGCTCCGCCATATTCACCGCCTAACGCAAGGCCTTGCAGCAACCGCAAAACCACCAAGATGATGGGTGCGGCAACACCGATACTGGCATAATTAGGCAATACGCCAACAGTGAACGTCGCAAAGCCCATTAGGCCCATGGTGACGAGGAAGGTATATTTGCGGCCGACAACGTCGCCCAGCCGGCCAAAGAATAGTGCGCCGAAGGGCCGCACTGCAAAGCCTGCTGCAAAAGCGCCCAGCGCAAATATGAAGCCCGTGGTTTCATTGACGCCCGAAAAGAATTGAGCAGAAATTATCGTAGCCAGAAGGCCGTAAAGGTAGAAATCATACCATTCAAAAATTGTCCCCAGCGATGAGGCAAGGATGACTTTCTTTTCGCCGCCCGTAACCTCATGGTGCTTGGGGATTGCGTCTTCAGCTAATGTAGCCATTGCTTTTCTCCCACTCTCTCTCAGTTAAATCAGAAACTATATTTTGCTGCAAATTCGACGCGGTCGAGTTGCCCCGTGGCACCACTGACCAGTTCGCGTTCGCCGTGGCGATATTCGACCCCCAGATCGAGGCCAGCAACCGGCGACCAGAACAGATTTCCCGCAAGGCTCCATGCCTTGTTGTTGTAGGCAAGTAGCGATGCAACTGGGATCGAGTCCGCGTAACGCACATCCTGGTAGCCCGCCATCAAGGTGGAACGCAGTTTGGGTGTCCAGCCCAGCCGGACTGCGCCCAAAACCGAAAACACATCCACATTGCGGAGCTTATTGCTGCCCGGTACGAATACCGCATCAGGCGCGAAGTTCAGGCCGACATAGCGGCCAATTCCGCGACCATAGGTTCCCATGAAACGGACATCAAAGCGCTTGTCCTTGTCGAGGAAAATCTTGCCGCCGACACTAGCGCCATAACCCATCGCCTCATCGCTGACCGCGCCATTGTCGACCGACAGCTGGCGAGCCAATCCTGCGAACGACAATTCGCCAAAGCTGCCTGCATAATGAAGCCGCGCTGCGAAATCGGGGATCGAATCATCGTCATTTTCGATCAACGTAGGTGACCCCAAAGTTGCCGTCGCACTCTCCGGATTTTCCGCCGAGACATGGAGGGTAAATCCTTTGCCTGCCGGGATGGAGTAACGGACCAGTGGCTGGCGAACGAAGACCGTGCCCTCGGTGGGCCCAACAAAATCGGTCGATTCGGGTAGCGCGGCTACATATTGGAAAGTGCTCCAATCCTGGCCAACAGTCAGCTTGTCGAACTGCACATAGGCCCGACGCAATGCCAGATTATAACCATTGGTTGTCCGCTCTGAGCCTTGCGTGCCAGGCGCGGTCTGGAAGTCGGTTTCGATATAACCCTTGAGTGTATGGTCACCGACCTTGGTTTCCAGATTGAGCCAAAGCCGGGTCTGTTTCGCCGAGAAGTCACTGTCGGTCGATTCGCCCACTCCGCCTATGGGAATGGCCTGCGGCAGGTAGAAATCCCTGCCAAAGGTATTGGCAGCGACATCGCCATCGTTCCATTTGCTAAAAGTCGCGACGGTCTTGATAAAGCCCCCAATCTTTACGCGGGTTGCGCCACTCCCTGCAGTGAAGCCGTCCACCGCGGCTGGTGCGGGGGCCGGCTTGGCCTGTGCGACCGCTACTTCAGTTGCCTTGGCTTCTGCTCGTGCCGTCGCCTCGCGCAGCATCGCATTCTCCGCTTTGGTCGCGGTCAACTCGCCTTGAATGGTTCCAAATGCGCGCTCCAGCGCCTCTATACGCGCTTCAAGCTCTTTTTCTTTGGCAGTGTCCGCCATTGCGACACCCGGCAGAAAAGCCGCAACTGCGGCGCCTGCCAATAGCATATTCCTGATAGAATTTTTCCTCACAACACCCTCTCAACGCCGGTTCGACCGGTCCCTTTTTCGGAGGATTGCATGCTCAGACATTTTTTCGGCTGCGGATAGTTAGACCTTGGTCGAATAGGCGTTCGACTTTGGTCTAGGATGCAGAGCGGCTCGATACTTGCTAAATTGTGCAGCAAGGCAAAAACTGCCGGCAAATAGGAGAGGCGCTATGTCGGACAAATATCCCGTCCCAGCCGAATGGGCCGCCAAGGCCTATATCAACGAGCAAGGCTATGCGGACGCCTACAACGCATCAATCAACGATCCCGATGCCTTTTGGCGCGGTGAGGCAAGTCGGATCGACTGGATGAAGCCCTTTACCAAAGTGAAGAGCACCAGCTTTAACGAGGCGGATTTTGGCATCAAATGGTTTGAAGATGGAGTGCTGAATGTTTCCGCCAATTGCCTTGATCGGCATTTGCCACACCGCAAGGATGATGTCGCGCTCATCTGGGAAGGGGATGACCCCTCACAGCAGCGACGCATCACTTATGGTGATCTTCATGCAGAGGTGTGCCGCTTTGCCAATGTCCTGAAAGGGCTTGGCGCAAGAAAGGGCGACCGCATCACCATCTATATGCCGATGATCCCCGAAGCGGCAATGGCGATGCTCGCCTGCACGCGGATCGGCGCGATCCATTCGATCGTGTTCGGCGGCTTTTCGCCCGACGCCCTTGGCGGACGCATTCAGGATTGCGATTCGTCGATCGTGATCACTACCGATGCCGGCATGCGCGGGGGAAAACTGGTGCCGCTGAAGGCCAATGTCGATGAAGCCCTTTCCCTCTCCACCTCGGTGCAGAAAGTGCTCGTCGTGCGTCATGTCGGCAATGATATCGACATGAAACGGGACCGTGATGTCTGGTATGACGAAGCCCGTGAAAGCGTGACCAACGACTGCCCGCCAGAACCTATGAATGCGGAGGATCCGCTTTTCATTCTCTACACATCGGGGTCAACCGGAAAACCGAAGGGCGTGTTGCATACAACGGGCGGCTATCTGGTCTGGGCGACGATGACGCATCATTATGTGTTTAACTATAAGCCGGGACAGATCTACTGGTGTGCGGCCGACATTGGCTGGGTCACGGGCCATAGCTATGTCGTTTATGGGCCGCTTGCCAATGGCGCGACGACAGTGATGTTTGAAGGCGTTCCCAACTATCCGACGCATAGCCGTTTCTGGGAAATAGTGGACCGGCATCAGGTCAACATCTTCTATGGCGCACCCACCGCATTGCGCGCGCTGATGCGCGAGGGTGATGAATGGGTCAAAAAAACCAGCCGTGCTTCGCTGCAGCTTCTTGGTAGTGTCGGTGAACCGATCAACCCGGAGGCATGGGAATGGTATTACCGCGTTGTCGGCGAAGAGCGCTGCCCCATTGTCGATACCTGGTGGCAAACCGAAACCGGAGCCTGCATGATGACGCCCTTACCCGGCGCTCATGTCCTGAAACCCGGGGCTGCGAGCTTCCCAATGTTTGGCGTTAAACCGCAGATCGTGGACAGCGACGGCAAGCCACTGGAAGGAGCATGTGAAGGGAATCTCTGCATTACCGATAGCTGGCCCGGACAGATGCGCACCGTCTGGGGCGATCATGAACGTTTCTTCCAAACCTATTTCACGACCTATCCTGGCAAATATTTTACCGGCGATGGCTGCAAGCGTGACGAAGATGGCTATTATTGGATCACCGGTCGCGTCGATGATGTGATAAATGTGTCCGGCCACCGCATGGGAACCGCCGAGGTTGAAAGCGCACTTGTCGCCCATGCCAAGGTCGCCGAGGCCGCGGTTGTCGGCTATCCGCACGATATCAAGGGGCAGGGCATTTATGCCTATGTCACGCTGAACGCCAATGAAGAGGAGACCGCAGAGGTTCGCGCTGAGCTAATCAAATGGGTTCGCCATGAAATCGGCCCCATCGCGACACCGGACGTCATCCATTTCGCGCCGGGCCTGCCAAAGACCCGGTCAGGCAAGATCATGCGCCGCATCCTGCGCAAGATTGCCGAGGGTGATGTGTCCAATCTAGGCGACACCTCGACGCTGGCCGATCCGTCGGTCGTTGACAGTCTCGTCGGAAATCGTTCATTGGCGGCATGACCGGAACGATCCTCATCGCTGACGATCATCCGCTGTTCCGGCAGGCGCTGGCGATGGCGGCAGCGCAAGTGCGGCCAGATGCCCGCCAGGTTGAGTGCGCCAATCTGCCGTCGGCGTTGAACGAGGCCGTAGCGGCTGACGACCTGATCCTCATCCTGCTTGATCTGAAAATGCCGGGTGCAGAGGGCTTTTCGGGCGTTGCCCTGCTCCATGCTGAAAAACCGCAAGTTCCGATCTTGGTGGTTTCCAGCGCTGGCGCAGCGCAGGCTAGTCTTGAAGCAGTGCGTTTTGGCGCTGTCGGTTTTATCAGCAAGGATGCCGACCTGTCCGTAATTGAACAGGCCATTGCCGACGCGCTGGCTGGAAAGACAATTGCGGCCCCGGTTGATGCCGCCATTGATCCTGTGGCTGCACAAATAGCGTCGCTCACGCCCACCCAGCTGAAAGTACTGTTGGGTGTCATGCGGGGCCGCCTCAACAAGCAGATTGCCTATGATCTGGGGGTCAGCGAAGCGACTGTGAAGGCGCATATGACAGCAATTTTTAAGAAACTTGACGTCCAGAACCGGACCCAGGCTGTGCTGGCGGCGAAAGCGCTGGGTATCGAACTGGCGCATTGAGCCTTACTCGGCGGCAAGCGTCTCGGGAGTTTGTGTCAGCCAGCTATCGAGCTGCGGCATGGACACAGGCTTTGTGAAGACAGTGATGCCCATGGCTTGGGCGCTGGCCTGATAGTCCTGCGACCGAGCCGCCGTGATCAACGCGATCCGGCCGACGCGGTTCTGCTCAGTCAACAGCCGGGCCAGTTCCAGCCCATCCATCCCGGAGCCAAGGTTGAAGTCGATCAGGGCAATGTCATAGGTGCCGGCTCCCGCCGCCGCTGCTTCGCCGTCCTGTGCAGAATTGGTCTGATGCCCCAGCGGTTCCAAATAGCTTCGCAGTGCTTCAATGTTGGTTCCGTCATCGTCGACAATCAGGATTGAAAGCGGCCCCGTCGGCGATGCGGAACGCGGCACTTCTACACTTACATTCGCCACTGCCAGCAAAGACACCGGAAGCGAGACGCTGAAGCGGCTTCCCTTCCCGCTGCGCGAACGAAGCGATATGCGGGCATCGAGCAAACGCGCTGTTCGCTCCACGATCGCAAGGCCCAGACCAACGCCGCCATCGCCTGCATTGGGAAGCCTTTCAAACTCGCGAAAAATGATAGTCTGCTTTTCTTCTGGGATACCGGGCCCTGTATCAATCACGTCGATCCTGGCATTGGAACCGCGCCGTCTGATCCCAACCAATATGCCCCCCCTGTCCGTATAGCGCACCGCGTTGGCCAGAAAGTTTTGGACGATCGAACGGAGCAGGCCGGGATCGGTCTCAACCGTCGCGTCGCCGGGACCTATGCGAATGTCGATGCCTTTTTCGCGCGCCAATGGAGTCATTGTCTCAACCATCTCGACCAGCAAGGGCCGCAGGCGGAAGACTTGCTTTTCAGGCATTACGCCGCCTGCATCCAGTTTCGAAATGTCGAGCAAGGATCGCAATAGCGCCTCCGCAGAGTCTATCGAACGGTCAAGCTTACCCAGTAGCCCTTGTTGTGCGGCATCACTTTCCCGCTTCAAGGCCGCCGAAAAAAGCCGCGCCGCGTGGAGCGGCTGCAACAGGTCATGGCTGGCTGCAGCCAGAAAGCGCGTCTTTTCGGCATCGGCATCAGCCAGCGCCAGATTGGCTGCGTGAAGCTCACCAGTGCGCTCCTTCACCCGTGTTTCCAGCATCGCACGGGCCTTTTCAACCTCCGCCAGGGCCTTGGCCTCAGCAGTTACATCGGTGAAGCACATGACATAACCGCCGCTGGGCATCGGCCCGCCAACCGTCTTGAAAACACGCCCATCGGGGCGGACGCGTTGGAAACTGTGCGGCTGACCCCGTCGCATATGGCCAAGCCGCTTTTCGACATGCTCATCGACTTCACCGGGACCGCATTCGCCACGCTCCGCATTATAGCGGATCATATCCGCAATCGGAGCGCCAACGCGGACCATAGCAGCCGGATAGTCGAACATTTCGAGGTAACGGCTGTTCCAAGCGACGAGATTCAGTTCGCGGTCGACCACGCTGACGCCGGGATCGATATTCTCAAGCGTTGCCGCGAGTAGGCCTTTGGAAAAGCGCAGACTTTGCCCGGTGTCTTCCAATAGCCGGGTCACTTCATGATGGGTCAGGTTCGATCCATGCAAGGCCGAACCCAGAAAAGCCCTTGCAGACGGCAGTCCTACGATGCTGGCAATCAAGCGTTCGGCATTGCGCGTTGCCGAACGGTTTATGGGCTGCTCCGGATGGAGCGCCCCAAAATGGCCCTCGGCAACCTCTCTGCCTACGAACCTGGCGACAACGCCTTTCAACTCCCCAACCGTCGCAATGGAACCTGTTGCGGGCGTTGCATCGCGCAACAACGCCGGGATCGCGGCCGTTCGAACCCGCCGCATGGTGACAATCGCAAGTGCTGCGAGGTTGGCACCTAGGCTCCACAATGTCCCATGGCTGATCGGGCTGAGGCCATCGATTCCGAACAATGCCGTTGGATCAAAAAGGGTTCCCGCCAGCCCGTCGAGGACGGATGGCGGCAGAACTTGCGGTAGAGCCAGCGTGTAGGCCCAAAACACAAGCCCAACGCTCATCCCGGCCTTGGCTGCCGTCGCGTCCCGGTTCCCGCCATAAACGGCTAGGATCAGGATCGGCGCAAACTGTGCCATGGCCGCAAAGGCGACAAGGCCAATTGATGCGAGCTGCTGGTTTACAGGGATGGCAAGCGCCCAGATGAGTGCCGCCCCCATGATCGCAAATATCGTTGCGCGCCGCGCGCTGGGTAGCAACCCACTCAGATCGTCCTTAGTGGCGAACTTCGGATTGCGGAGCAGTGCAGGAGCGATCAGGTCATTGGAAACCATCGTTGCCAAGGCGATTGTTTCCACCACTACCATGGCGGTAGCGGCCGAGAACCCACCCAGGAACACGGCCAGCGCGATCAGTTCCTGCCCTTGCGACAACGGCAGTTGCAAGACAAACAGATCGGGTCGGCTCTGATCAGGAAGCAAGGCAAGTCCTGCTGCTGAAATCGGCAAGACGACCAGCAAGGTCAGCAGCATGTAGAGGAGGAAAGGCCAGCGAGCCCGGGTCACATCATCGCCCGATTCCGCCTCGACCACCGTCACATAAAATTGTCGCGGAAGGCAGAATATGGCGGTCATCGACAGCAAGGTGATGATGAAGAAATCCGTGTTTATGGCAGACGGCGCGAAGTTGGAGGCAAGCTTGGACATTCCGGCTGTGGCAACTTTCCCATCGAGCCCAATCACCAAGAAGATGGCCAGCGCGCCGGCGATCAGCAGCGCTCCCAGTTTCAGCAAAGATTCGAACCCGACAGCGAACAACACGGCGTCGTTCCGGCTTGCGGGATCATAGCGCCGCGTTCCGTAGGCGATGGCAAAAACGGCGAGGCCGAAAGCAGCAAATGCGATGGTGACAGCCGGTGTTTCGATCCCGGATATCAGGCCAAAGGTAGTGCTCAACGAACGCAGCTGAAGCGCGATATATGGGATGCTACCCAATAACGCCAATGTTGTAACCAATGTTGCAACACCCCGGCTGCTGCCGAACCGACCACCAATGAAATCCGACAATGAGTTTGCGCCATCTGCCTTAAAGGCATCCACGAGCCGCCTCAAGAAGCCATGCGCGAAAAGAAAGACCAGTATTGGTCCCAAATAGATGGGCAGATAAGACCACCCATCGGCAACCGCACTGCCGACGGCACCATAGTAGGTCCAGCTGGTGCAATAGACGGCAATGGCCAACGCGTACGTTGAAGGGCGTAACCGCCGCATGAACGGCTTTGATCCCGCCCGATCCGCCCAGGATGCGAAGGCGAATAGCGCAAAGGAGTATAGCAATGCCACGACCAATGGCAGCATGATATGCTCTGACCTCTCCCGCGCAGCAGTGAATCTGCTGTCTCTAAAACAGGCTGCTACGCAACAGCTTTAAGATCAACCAATATCTTGTCTCGTCGACTTCCCGGAGCTCAGTCACCGATGAACGAATGACCGGTATCGGGAGATCGGTTTGCAACATTGAACGCCGGCTTGGTTGTCGCTAGCTGCCGGTCAGCGGTCTACCGTGAATCTGTGTCCCAATAATGCACTGAGGCCACATCAGAAGGATGATGCCGGTGTCCGAGCGGCGACTATGCCGCGTGCTCGGGCAACACCGGTCGACACAGCGCAAGGCGCCACGCGGGGCGGATGACGAAGCAGCTCTGACCGAGGACATCATCGCGCTGGCCCGGCAATATGGTCGTTATGGCTATCGCCGGGTGACGGCGTTGCTGCGCGATGCGGGCTGGCATGTGAACCGCAAGCGGGTCGAGCGCATCTGGCGCCGCGAGGGACTGAAGGTGCCGCAGCGGCAGCCGAAGCGCGGGCGGCTCTGGCTGAACGATGGATCGTGTATCCGGCTCCGGCCGGAATATCCCGGCCATGTCTGGTCATACGACTTCGTCGAGGGCCGCACCCATGACGGTCGCAAATACCGGATCCTGTCGATCATCGACGAGGCGAGCCGGGAGTGCCTGGCGTTGCCGGTAGCGCGCAAGCTCAGGAGCGATGACGTGCTCGCAGCGCTGGCCGAACTGTTCGTCACGCGCGGCCCGCCGGCGCATATAAGGTCGGACAATGGCCCGGAGTTTATCGCGACGGCGGTGCAGCAATGGCTCGCCCAGATCGGCGTGAAGACGCTCTATATCACGCCCGGATCACCGTGGGAGAATGGCTATTGCGAAAGCTTCAACGGATCGCTGCGCGATGAATTGCTCAACGGCGAGATCTTCTACTCGCTCGCTGAGGCCCAGATCCTGATCGAAGCCTGGCGGCGACATTACAACACCATCCGGCCGCACAGCTCGCTCGGATATCGACCACCGGCGCCGGAGGCCGTTCCATCGCCAGTGTCGCCCTCCGGTTCCGCTTCGCTCCACCTACGGCCAACACTGGCGATGGAGGCGTCAATGCACTAACAATCCGCCCGGACCACTCGGTGGGGGCCGGTCAGCGCCGCGATGGGATCGACGTCGCCAAGTGCACCGTGGAGCGGCTGATGCGCGCGATGGGCTTGGCAGGGATAAGGCGCGGTAAAGCCTGCGTTACCACCGTCAGTAATCCGAAGACACCGTGCCCGCTGGACAGGGTCAACCGTGCGTTCAAGGTCAAGCGGCCCAACGCGCTGTGGGTCGTCGACTTCACCTATGTTCATACCTGGACCGGCTTTGTCTACGTGGCCTTCGTGATCGACGCCTTCGCCCGGCGGATCGTAGGCTGGAAGGTCAGCACCAGCGCCACAGCAGGGTTCGTGCTGGATGCCCTGGAGCAGGCAATCCATGCGCGCAGGCCAAATGCCGAGGATGGCCTGATCCACCATAGCGACAGGGGTGTGCAATATCTGGCCATGAGCTACACCCAGCGGCTGTCCGAAGCCGAGCTGGTGCCCTCTGTGGGCAGTGTCGGTGACTCGTATGACAACGCCCTCGCCGAGACCATCAACGGCCTCTACAAGGCCGAAGTCATCTGGCGGCAACGATCATGGCCAAACGCTTCAGCGGTGGAAATGGCAACCCTGCGCTGGGTAGATTGGTTCAACCATCACCGCCTGTTTGGCCCAATCGGACACATCCCGCCCGCCGAGGCCGAAGCCAATTACTATGCAGCCACCGACAACCTCAATATGGTTGCATGACCCAAATGAAACCGCCTCCGGGAAACCCGGGACGCTTCACCATATTTGCCGTGAGCAAATGCGGTCCATTCATCCAATCGGATTACGGGCGACTTACATACCTCCGCTCTCCTGCCTTCCGCATCTCGTTTAGTGTTGAGGTCAATGAAGGGGCGGTTGAGGCGAGAATTGTCAGTGACGCCAATCTCGTCTTTGACCCGGATCACCGGGGAGCTGATGGTTTTGCGAAGACAATTTGCACTGCTCGAAGCGACGAGGAGCTTACCGGATAGCTGTGTAACTATATCTTTGATCACGGCGGATACAGCAGTATGGTCCACCCAGTGACACAGCGCCTCTTTCTATATCTTGCGGCCTTTTTGGTCGCAATGCTCCCCGTAGAGGCAACCTATGCAGCGAACGGTTGCGCACCCATGGCAGAGATGGCCGCAGATGCAGGCGAATGCGGCGATTGCATGGATGATGAGCGCGGGCAGTGTCAGAGCTATTGCTTGGCCATGTGCCAGATGCTTCCGGCAGAGCGCATTTCGTCGCTCGAGCCCCGTGATTTATCGCCACTCACGTTTCTTGCGCTTCTTGGAAAGTTTCCGCCTCTACCTATTGGAGGGCCGGAGCCACCGCCTCCCCGAATGCTCCGCTGATCCACGCAATTAAATTTCAACGGAGATAACATCATGAAGAAGTACATCATCACGGCAGCAGTGCTGCTCGGTTCCAGCTCGGCCGCTTTTGCCGCCGCGCCGGATCAGGTCGCATCGCTGGCCATGTCCTGCTGCGACCTCGTGCTCGCATGCTGCGAGGCTGCAATGGACTGCTGCCCGTAAGGGACTAGCCAAGACATAAGTGCGGGCGTCTGGTCACTGACCGGGCGCCCGCTTTTTTGTGATCTCTTCGCTGCGCGCGGTTCGCTTATGCTAACGAGCACGGGGCCAGGGTCTCGATGATTTTGCAGTCGGCGACTGTCCCGTGGCGGCAGGAACCGACCACCCGGTCGAGCTCGCCGCGCAACGCGCTCAGATCGGCGATCTTGCGGTCGATTTCGGTGAGGTGGACGCGCGCGATTTCGTCGATTGCATCGCAGGATTGGGACTTGTCATCCGACAGCGTGAGCAGTTCGCGAACCGCTTCGAGCGTGAAACCGAGATTGCGGGCGCGGCGGATGAACGACAGACGCGCCAGATGATCATGGCCGTAAGCACGATAGTTGGCGCTGGTCCGCGCAGGCGGCAACAACAGCCCGATCTTTTCATAATAGCGCACCGTCTCGACCTTGGTCGCCGTGGCGCTTGCCAGTTCGCCAATTTTCATTGCCACTCCTTCGGGGTTGACCCTGTAGTTGCTACAGGGTGTAGATAGAGTGCCGACTCGCAGATTGTCGAGAAGGTAAGATAATGGCTGATGATTGCTGCAAGGCCGCGTGCGGAACGACCGCAACGCTGAATTGACCGGCCCCCACCGAGTGGTCCGGGCGGATTGTTAGTGCATTGACGCCTCCATCGCCAGTGTTGGCCGTAGGTGGAGCGAAGCGGAACCGGAGGGCGACACTGGCGATGGAACGGCCTCCGGCGCCGGTGGTCGATATCCGAGCGAGCTGTGCGGCCGGATGGTGTTGTAATGTCGCCGCCAGGCTTCGATCAGGATCTGGGCCTCAGCGAGCGAGTAGAAGATCTCGCCGTTGAGCAATTCATCGCGCAGCGATCCGTTGAAGCTTTCGCAATAGCCATTCTCCCACGGTGATCCGGGCGTGATATAGAGCGTCTTCACGCCGATCTGGGCGAGCCATTGCTGCACCGCCGTCGCGATAAACTCCGGGCCATTGTCCGACCTTATATGCGCCGGCGGGCCGCGCGTGACGAACAGTTCGGCCAGCGCTGCGAGCACGTCATCGCTCCTGAGCTTGCGCGCTACCGGCAACGCCAGGCACTCCCGGCTCGCCTCGTCGATGATCGACAGGATCCGGTATTTGCGACCGTCATGGGTGCGGCCCTCGACGAAGTCGTATGACCAGACATGGCCGGGATATTCCGGCCGGAGCCGGATACACGATCCATCGTTCAGCCAGAGCCGCCCGCGCTTCGGCTGCCGCTGCGGCACCTTCAGTCCCTCGCGGCGCCAGATGCGCTCGACCCGCTTGCGGTTCACATGCCAGCCCGCATCGCGCAGCAACGCCGTCACCCGGCGATAGCCATAACGACCATATTGCCGGGCCAGCGCGATGATGTCCTCGGTCAGAGCTGCTTCGTCATCCGCCCCGCGTGGCGCCTTGCGCTGTGTCGACCGGTGTTGCCCGAGCACGCGGCATAGTCGCCGCTCGGACACCGGCATCATCCTTCTGATGTGGTCGATACAGCGCCTTCGGCGCGCGGGGCTTAGAAGTTTCCCCGGGCGGCCTCCTGCAGGATCAGCTTGTCCAGCGTCAGGTCCGATATCGCACGACGAAGCCGCGCATTCTCTTTCTCCAGATCTTTCATCCGCCGCGCCTGGTCGGTCTTCAGGCCGCCATACTCCTTGCGCCAACGATAGTAGGTCTGCTCGCTGATCGCGATCCGACGGCACGCCTCCGCAGTCGTCGCCCCCTGCGCCAGCACAACCTCCGCTTCACGCAGCTTGCCGATAATCTCTTCCGCGCGATGCTTCTTGCTCGGCATTCATAATCTCCTTCGTCATCCAAAATATCATCAATTTTGGACCACTCAGAAGGGGGCAGATCACTAGGAGGAATGGCAAAGTCTTCGGTAAATGTACGCAATTGCCGGATGTTCGCATCGCCAGTCGCGAACTCGGCGCTCAGAGCATTCGGCAATTCCGCAGGTGCCAGCGCGGCGTAGGCTATCCGATCAGCAAGCGACTGGGCACCGGCCTATGGCTCAACCCTTGATGTGTTAAGCCATGCGGATTCGATTTTCATCTATCGCGGGTTGGTCGAAACAACACCAAGATTATCACCGCGCCGAGCAGCGGCCCCATCCCCATGACCAGGGCCGTGGAGGGAAGGCCGAAATCCGCCGCGAGCATCGCGCCCGCCATCGCCGGGCCCAGCGCCGCGCCGGCGCGGCCCACACCCACACCGAACCCGATGCCGCGGCCGCGCAGTTCGGCTGGGAAGGCATTGGCGAGGAGCGCGTAGAATGCGACCCCGCCGGAGTTGAAGAATATGCCCACCAGCGCAGCCGCGATAGTCAACAGCATCAGGTCCGCTCCCACCCGCGCAAACAGATTTACCGCCAGCGCCGCGCCGAGCAGCACCAGGATCGACGCGCGCGGCAGGGTGATGCGACCGGCGAGCAGCCCGAACACCGGGCCCGCGGCTGCGCCCGCCAGCATCGCGACGATCAGCATATCGGCTCCGGCCTGCGCCGGGTGCCCAAGGTCGACGACCAGCTTGGGCAACCATTTGAAAATGAAATAGTAGCAAGACATATGCCCGACATAGGCGAGTGTAAGCAGTACGGTGGTGCGCGCCAGCCCGTGGCGGAACAGTTCGAGCAGCGAGCCCGATCGTCCGAAATCATTCGTCGGCTCGCGCGCACTTGCCGGCGGCAGGCGAAACCGCTGCAGAACCGCGTTGGCCTGCGTCAAATGGTTCCGCGACCGCGCCAGCCAGACGGGCGATTCAGGTAGCAGCGCGAACGCCAGCGGCAATGCAGCGACAGTCACGGCAAACCCGAACAGGAACACATCGCGCCAGTCGCCCGCGGCAACCAGCTGACGCGCAACCAGTCCGCCCAGCACCGTGCCGATCGGGTAACCGACGATCATCGTCGAGATCACCACGGGCCGCCAGCGGTCGTTGGAATATTCCGCCACCACCGCCGTCAGCGAGGCGAGCATACCGCCGATCCCGAGACCCGTGACGATGCGATAGGCGGAAAGCTGTTCCACGTTCTCCGCATAGGTCGCGCCAAACATTCCCCCGGCCATCAGCACCAGGCACGCCAGGATGCAGGGCCTGCGCCCGTACTTGTCCGCCGCCATCCCGAACGCGAGCGAACCGGCAGCCATGCCGATCAGTTCCATCGACAGCACCCAGCCCAGCACGGCGGGTCCGAGTCCCCAATCCGCGGCGATACCCGGTGCGGCGAAGCTGATCGACGCCGCATCATAGCCGTCGAGCCCGTTGAGGAACACCGCCAGTGCGATCGCCACCCAGCGACGCGCGCCCATCGGTGTGTCGCCCAAGGATCTTTCGGGAGTCATGCGGTGGTCCGTTTCGGTTCGGCGATACCAATAGCTAACAGGGCATCGAGCCATGCGCCCAGATCGCGGCGATATTGCCGCGCGAGGCGGCTGCGGCGCAACAGATCGAAGCCGTGGATCGCGCCACTGTAGGTGTGGAACTCGGTCGCATTGCCCGCCGCACACAGCCGGCGGGCGAACTCGAGGTTCTCGGCCAGAAACAGATCGAGGCTGCCGGTTGCGAGGAAAGTCGGTGGGAGCCCGGCGAGCGACTTCGCCGTGGCGGGCGAGAACCAGCCGACCTGGGCGCGATCGATCGATTGTCCGCCCCGGAGTGCGTCCCAGCCATATCGATTGCGCATGGCGGTCCAGATGAACTGCCCGGCTGGTCCGTGATCGTGCGGGTCGTTCGCCCCACCGGTTCGGTGATCGAGCATCGGGTAAGTCAGTATCTGCCCAGCCAGCCCGGGTCCGCCACGGTCGCGCAGGCGCAGCGCCAGCGCCGCCGCCAGGCCGCCACCGGCGCTCTCGCCCATGAGCAGAATCCGAGCAGGGTCTACGGCGAGATCGCTCGCTTGGGCGATCAGCCAGTGCAGTGCCGCCTCGGCATCGTCGAGTTGCCCCGGAAACACCGTTTCGGGCGCAAGGCGATAATCGACGGACATCACCACCAACTCGTGGCGCAAGGCGATCTCGGGCATGAAAATCCGCGCCATATCGGGCGACCCCATGACCATGCCACCACCGTGCAGGTGCAGGATGGCGCCGCGGGCGCGGGCGCTGCGCGGAGGATCGAACAGCAGCGCGCCCACCGGCGGGCCATCGTGCCGCTCTACCTCGACCGCCCTTGGCTCGAGCTGGGTGTCGAACAGGCGAGGATCGACTCTCCCACGCTCTCTCGCGGTGGCAAGGGCCGCGTCGCTGAGGTCGATCAGTGGCAGTGTATCGATCAACACTGCCACTTCGGGATCTACCAGCGCGCGACTTTCGTCGGTCATCGCGTCACGGTCAGAACTTGAACGCGAGTTGCAGCATGACCTCGCGCCCCCGACTCACGACCGCGCGCTGCTCTCCGATCTGGCCTGGCACGCTGGCACCGCCCGTCCGGTCCGCAGCGTAGAGCAGGAAGTTCTCATCGCTAAGGTTGCGGCCGACCAGAGAGGCCCTCCAGCGGTCATCATCCGGCCCGAACGAAACGCTGGCATTGAAGCGCCAGAAATCCTCCTGAAGGCTTGGCGGGGCAAGTGTGTCGGAGGCGAAGTAGCTGCCACTGTAGAAAGCATCACCGGTCACTCCGAGGCGGAATTCGCCGACCGGGATGTCGAATTCGAATCCTGCATTTCCCGCCCAGCTGGGTGAACGCGCCGGCGCTCGTCCGCCGTAGTCCTGTTGCAGCGTCAGCGCAGTCGCATTGACGAACGAACAGTTGGGCGGTGGCACGGCGGTCGCTCGCGTCGTGCCGGTCGGGAAAGTGAAGGCGTAACACTGCCCGATGAAGTCCTCGAAGCGGTTCCGCGTGTAAGCGACTGCTGCATGGAGCCGCAACACGTCGCTGGCCTTGAAATCGCCCTCGACCTCGAAACCGCGCTGCTTCACCTTACCGGCATTGTTGATGGTAAACGCAATTCGCGCCGGGTCGAAGGTGTTTACCTGAAGATCCTTGAATTCATAAGCGAACACCGCCGCCGAAAGCGACAGTCGGCGATCGAGGAATGAACCTTTGGCACCCAGTTCGAAACCCCGCGCCTTTTCCGACTCATAGTCAACGTCGGAAATCCGCGTCGTGGTCTGGAGCGGGTTGGTCAGCCCGAATCCGCCCGACTTGAAACCGGTCTTGTAAGCCAGGAAAATCGTCGCATCGCCATGCGGGCGCCAGGTCAGGGTCGCTTCGGGCGAGATGTTGCTGTCCTCGAACTCGCCTTTCAGCACGCCGACCTCGTCCGAGCCGGGGAACATCGTCGTAGCTGTGTTGAAGCCGAAGATGCCGTATAGGTTCCGCTTGGAATAGTCCTTGCGCTCGCGGGTGTAGCGCGCGCCGCCCGCCAATTCGACCGTCGGCGAGATGTCGAATATTGCTTGACCAAAGAACGACAGCGTCGTGCCGTCCTGCACGTTGAGATCCTCGTATAGAGCAAAACGACCGCTCGACGCTTGGTAGAACGAATCCCTCACTTTGACGTCATTGGTGTCAAACAGCGAGTTATCCTGATAGAAACCGCCGATCATGAAATTGAACGGACTGTCGAAATCTGACACAAGTCGCAGCTCCTGGCTCCAGGTGCGATTGCGCTGCTTGTTGTAAAAGGCGAGCTGCGAGTAAGTCGTCTGATCCAGGCCCGAAAGAAATTCGTAGGTCACTTTGTTGTAGCCACTGGTCGAAACCAGCGTCAGTCCGTCTGCCAGGTCAAAACCCAACTCGGCCGAAACCACGAAGGCCCGGAGTCGACCATAGGCACGGCCATTCTCGCGATCGCCCGCCATCGTGCTCGAAATCGCCGTCGGCAGGTCGCCGTTGGTGGTGCGGTTATCGGCAATGCATTCGGCGAACGGGTCGGCGATGCCGATGACGCGCGGATTCGGGCCGGTGCAGGGGCCGATGTTCTGGGTGGCAACGCCAGGGCCGGAATCGTTACCCGTCGCGCCGAATACCTTGAGACGCGCGGTGATCCGATCCCCCAATTCTCCCTTGAGCGTCAGGCGGCCGAGAAACTCCTCATCTCCTGGGCGCGGATCGGATGTGCCGGGAAGCTGTGCCGCGCCAGCAGGAGCGCCTGTGGCCGCACTGTAGAACGGGTTGGCGATTGGTTGTGCGGTATTGCGCAGCCAGCCGTCGAGGTTGCGGTAGCGCACGGCGATGCGCGCGCCGAAGGTGTCGGACAGCGGCCCGGACACGGCCGCGTCGGCGACCACTTCGTCGCCGACGAACTCGTACCCCACGCGCCCGCTCACTTCGAGCGAGTCGGTCGGATCCTTGGTCCTGATCGCAATCACGCCGGCGGGGCTGTTCTTGCCGAAGAACAGCGCCTGCGGGCCCTTGAGGATTTCCACCTGGCTGACATCGAAGAACCCGAGCTGGGCGACGCGTCCATCGCTGGTCTGAACCCCGTCGATCGCGACCGACACAGCCTGCTCAAATCCGGCCTGGTTCGCCGGTGAACTGATCCCGCGGATGGCGATCGTGCCGCCGCCGTTGGATTTGTAAGCTCCGACGATAACTGTTGGGGTAAGTTCGGCAATCTTGACCAGATCGGTCGCGTTGGAACGGGCAATATCTGCCTCGCCGATCACCGAGACGACGACCGGCACGTCGTTGAGCGTTTCCTCGCGCCCGCGCGCCGTGACGACAATTACCGTTGCCGGCTCCTCTGCGCCAGCAGCCCCGCCACCGGAACGGCTATCCTGGGCAACCGCCGAAACACTCGTGGCCAGCGCACTGGCGGCAAGCAGGTAAGCCGCGGCTCGGCGGCTACGGATGGAACGATCAAGCATCGCGCGTCTCCCAACTGCCCTACGGATGCCGCGGGCTGATGCGACATCAACACTGTCGTGGAATTTTTGTCAACATGGACGTGGAAAATTTATGCGTGCTTGTTCGACCGGGGGCCCGGCTTCGATTCCAGCACTCACACCATCAGTAGGGGGATTCGAGCCCGCTCAGGGCGACTTCGGCCATCGTCTTGCCGATTTCATCCGGGCTCTCGCTACCATCAGGCCGATACCAGCGATGAGTCCAGTTCAGCATTCCGAGCAGCGCGCGCGCCACAGTCTCGGGCGACCCCACTTTACGGAAAGTCTGGTCTCGCTGACCCTCGGCAATGATCTCGACGAACGCTTGTTCGATACCACGGTTGAACCCGCGCATACGTTTGGACCATTCGCTGCGCGCGTCGCTGACCTGTCGCAGATCTTCGCGGACGTAGATGTAAAGCAGCGGATAGTTTTCGCCGTAGGACACCATCATCGCGGTAACGAGATCGCGCAACTTGCGACGCGGGCTGATCTTGCTCTCCGCAATGCGCCGGGCCAGTGCATGGTTGCGTTCAAGGACTGCGCCGACAATCTCGTCGAACAGATCCTCTTTCGACGAGAAGTAGTAATACAAAGTGGCGCGGTCGAGCTCGAGTTCCTTGGCGACTTTGCTCAAGCTCGCGTTGGCGAAACCCTGCCGGTTGAACACGTTTATCGCTGCATCGCGAATTTCCTCGCGGCGAGCCTTGTAGGAGGCGCGCGAGCCTTTGTTGGCTGCCGACCTGCGGCGTCCGAGTACGGATGAAGTCTTGGTCATGTCGCGATGTTCCGGTTCGTCCGACGGGCAGGCATCGCGACCTTTCCCGATTCCGGGTGCGCGTGGCAAGTCGGCAGGTGGGTTCATCCCCGTGGAGCGCCCGCCACGTACATCGTCTGGCCTGTCACATAGGACGATCGCAGATCGGCGAAGAACGCGACTGCGTGGGCGATATCGGCCGGCTCGCCGACCCGCCCGACCACCGTTTCGCGCGTCATCTGGGCCACCATCTCATCGAATTTCACTCCGCTACGCTGTGCGACCTCGCGGGTCATGTCGGTCACGACGAAGCCGGGAGCCACTGCATTGGCGGTTATCCCGTGGCGCCCGCCCTCAATCGCCAGCGTACGCGTGAGGCCGATCACCCCGGCCTTCGCGGCGGAGTAGTTTGCTTCGCCATAAGTGCCCAGCGCGGCAGTGCTCGAAAGGTTGACGATCCGACCGCCGCCTTCGCGGCGCATGATCGGAAAGATCTCGCGGCAAGTAAGGAAGGCGGCCTTCAGGTTGACGTCGATCACCGCCGACCAGTCCGCCACGCTGAGATTGGCGATGGTACGATCGCGCAGGATGCCGGCATTGTTGACCAGCACGAAAGGAGCTCCAAGCTCCCCCTCGACTTCCGCCACCATGCGCCGAACGTCCGTCTCGCTCGAAACGTCTGCGGCGAAAGCCCGCGCCTGCACACCGCAATCACGCGCGGCGGCAACTGCGTCGTCGCAAGCGTCGCGCGACAGGTCGACCAGCGCCACGTCGTGTCCATCCTGAGCGAGACGCAGCACAATCGCCGCCCCGATACCGCGCGCCGCGCCCGTCACGATGGCCACCGGGCGGGTCATCGCGGGCCGAGCCTTTCCTGCGCCATCCCGGTCAACTCGAATTTCTTCGCACGCCCTGATGCGGTCGCCGGAATTTCGCTTTCCGTGATGAAAATCACATGACGCGGGACCTTGAACCGGGCGAGCCTTGCCCGGGCCTGCTCGATGATCGCATCCTCCGATAGTGCCGAACCGGCTGCACGAACAACGAACGCGACACCCACCTCGCCCATCCTCTCGTCGGGCAGCGGCGCAACGTGGACCATGTGGACGCCGGCGAATTCGGCAATTACATCCTCGACCTCGCTCGGCAGAACCTGTTCGCCGCCGCAGCGGTACGATTCCTTGGTCCGCCCGAGAAGCGTGATGTAACGATCCGCGTCGATCGAGCCGAGATCGCCCGTCCGCAGCCAACCATCGGAGGTGAATGCCTGGGCAGTCTCCAACGGTTTCCTGTAGTATCCCTTGGTAACACCGATCCCGCGGGCCTGAAGCTCGCCCATTTCGCCCGGCGGCAATTCAGCACCACTGACCAAGTCCACCACCCTGTAATCGACCAGAATTCCGTCGAGCGCCGGATCGGCCGCGGGGCCGACCTCGCGCAATCTGCCGTTGGTTGTGAGCAGGCGCTGGTCAGGGTCATCCGGCTGCGTAACCGTTGTCGAGGCGGTAGTCTCGGTCATGCCATAACCAGTGGTGATTTCCGTCACACCGAGCCGTTCGCGCAGCAACGACCACAGCCTCGGTGGCGCTTTGCCACCCGATGCGAGTGCATAATGAAGTGACGAAAGATCGAATTGTTCGGGCTCCACAGTTTCAATGAGCGCCAGTGACATGGCCGGTATGAGGAGCGCATCCGACGCCCGGTGCCGCTCGATCCCTTGTAGAGTGTCGATCGGATCGAACTTCAGTCGGGGGATGATCGCTCCGCCGACGAACGGCACAGCCAGCATTCCCTCGACGTAACCGAACACATGATACAACGGCAGCGAGAAGATGATTCTCCGCCCATCCTCGAACGCACGGGCATAGGCGCTGCCGTAGGCGGTGCGCATAAGCATATCGTGGGTGAGCTGGACACCCTTGGGCGGGCCAGTGGTGCCCGAGGTGAACAGTATGTCGCAGATCGCATCGGCGGCGACCGGGGGCATTGCCACCGGTGCAGCATCCAGACTGCGGAAGGTGCGGCACCCTTTCCGGGGTTCTTTTTCCCCCGTCTCGAACACTACCACGTGTCGCAAGGCAGGGAGCGCCGACCCGCCATCATCGGCCCAACCCGGACAAGCCGCGTCCAGGATCGCCAGATGATCTACCCCGCGAAAACTGTCCATCGTGATCAATGCCACGCTGTCGGACTGGCGCAGGACATACGCCAGTTCGTCCGCCTTGAGCAGTACGTTGACCGGCACCGCGACCGCGCCGATCCGGGAAATGGCGTATTTCAGCGCGACGTAATCGGGAAAGTTGCCCATCACCAGCGCAACCTTTTCACCCGGTCGCACCCCCATTGCTATCAGCCCGGCGGCGATCCGGAGCGAATGGCGGACCACGTCGGCATAGGTGCGGACGCGATCGTCAGCCAGGACCAGGGGCCGGTCGGGAAAGGCGAGCGCCGCGTCATCGAGCACCTCGTGGATCGTGCGAGGGTGCCAGCGCGGTCCCCGCGCGACCAGGTCCTCCCGGCGATCTGCAATCGGCTTACGCCCAGTCGGCACGGTTCCCTCCCTTGGACATCTTCACGATCAGCCTGCGCCTGCAAGCTCGAACCCGGCAAGCAGTCAATGCAGCCGTTGAATTAACTGCACCGAGCATTTTCCGAAGCAGCGACACAAACGGCGATTTTGGCCCATCCATACAGCGTAATACGCGGCCCGTGACCCCGCTTTTCAAACAGCATCGCTCAATCGATCATCGAGAGGGCAAAAAATGTCAACACCTATGTTGACAAAACCGACCGTTCGTGGACAACGGGGGTATGGCAGAGGGTGACGCTGAAATTGCACTGGATGCGCTCGTGGTCGGCGCCGGATTCGCAGGCTTGCGGGCGCTGTGGGGGCTGCGCGAAAAGGGCTTCCGCACGCGGGTGATAGAGGCGTCGGACGAGATCGGCGGGGTGTGGAACTTCAACCGATATCCCGGCGCCCGCTGCGACGTGGAAAGTTTCGACTACTCCTATCGTTTCTCCGAGGAACTCGAGCAGGACTGGCGCTGGTCCGAACGCTACGCCCGTCAGCCGGAAATCCTCGCGTATATCAATCACGTGGCGGACCGGTTCGACCTGCGCAACTCGATCGATCTCTCGACCCGCCTCGAAAGCGCGCGCTATTGCGAGAAGACGCAGGTGTGGATCGTTTCGACCGGCAGCGAGCGCGAGTACCGCGCGCGTTACCTGATCCTGGCGATGGGGCAACTGTCGCGCCCCAAGAACACCATCTATCCCGGGCAGGAGAATTACCGCGGCCGCGTGCTCTACAGCGCGACTTGGCCGCGCGATGGTGTGGATCTGTCGGGCAAGCGGGTCGCTATTATCGGCACCGGGTCGTCGGGTGTGCAGATGACCCCGATCGTGGCCGAGCAAGCCGAGCACCTGTCGGTGTTCCAGCGCACCGCGAACTACTCGATCCCGGCCGCCAACGCCCCTGTCACCGACGAGGAGGACGCTGAGATCAAGGCCAACTATCGCCAGCGGCGAAAGGACGCGCGCAATTCGCCTAGCGGACTTGGCTTCATTCCTAACGGCAAATCGGCGCTGGATGTCACGCCCGAGGAGCGCGAGCGCGAGTACGAGAAAGCTTGGCACAAGCTCGGATTCGGCTTTGCGTTGACCTATAAGGACATTCTCCTCGACCTCGAATCCAATCGCACAGCGTCCGAGTTTATCCAGCGCAAGATTGCGGCGAAGGTTCACGATCCGGTGCTACGCGAAAAGCTGACCCCGCAAGGCTTCCCGTTCGGCACCCGGCGCCCCTCGGTCGACGATGGGTTCTACGAGACCTTCAATCGCGACAACGTGGCGCTGGTCGACCTTGCTGAAACCCCGATCGTCGAGTTCTATTCTGAGGGGATACGGACGAGTGCCGCCGAAATTCCGTTCGACGTGGTGGTATATGCAACCGGGTTCGACACCTTCACCGGCTCACTGCTGGCCCCGGCCATCATCGGCCGCCACGATGTCACGCTCGCCGAGAAATGGGAGGCCGGACCGGTGACGCAGCTCGGGCTCGCCGTAAACGGCTTTCCCAATATGTTCATCGTCGGCGGCCCAGGCAGCCCCTCGCTGCTGAGCAATGTGCTGCTGTCGAGCGAGGAACAGCTCGACTGGCTCGCCGACCTGTTGGTTCACGCGCGCGAACACGGTATCGGTGAGATCGAGGCAGACGAGGCTGCCGAGCGCGCCTGGGTCGAGCACGTCAACGAGCGCGCCGCCGAAACGCTCTACCTGATGACCCCGTCGTATTACGTCGGCGCGGAAATGCCCGGCAAGCCACGGGTCTTCATGCCCTATTCGGGCGGGGTACGCTACTATCGCCGGATCATCGAGAATGTCGCGGCCGAGGGCTATAGCGGCTTCACACTGCGCTAGACTCGTTTTAAGCTTCGCTGAATCGGCACCGGCCCACACCCCCACCCGGCCACCCATAGGGTACTATCATTGGGTGGCCGGGTGGGGGTGTGGGCCGGTGCCGCTTAACTGAAAACGAGGCTAGGGCTGCGGTGCTTCCCGCTCCATGACCACGCACTAACGTTGCAGGATCACCGAACCGCCGTTGGCGCCTAGGCCGAGCACCGCCGTCATCCCGACTTTCGCATCGGGTACCTGATGCCCTTCAGCCTCGCCGCGTAGCTGCCAAGCGACTTCGCACACCTGTAGCAGCGCCTGCGCGGTCGTCGCCTCGCCAAATGACAGAAAACCGCCGCTCGGATTGACCGGCAGGTCGCCATCGATGCCGAGACGTCCGTGCTCGAGCATCCAGTCTGCCTGCCCAGGCTCCGCGAACCCGAACAGTTCGGGCCAGGCAAGGATCTGCCACACCGAATTGTCCGCAATCTCGAGCAGATCGACGTCAGCGTGGCCGATCCCCGCCATCGCCATGGCGCGGTTCACAGCGTTGACCACTTCGCTGGTGTGCGTCCCGCCTTCGCGTGGATTGCCCGAGACCATGGGAATCCGCATTGCCGGATCTCCGAAAGTGCCCGTCGCAGCAGCGCAGCCCGCAACGCGGAGCGCCCTGCCCCCCGATTCACGCGCATACCGTTCCGAACCCAGCACGACCGCAGCGGCGCCATCGCTGACCGCGCAGATTTCGAGCAGGTGCAGCGGGTCTGCCACCTCGGGCGAGGCGAGCACCTCCTCCACCGTGCAAGCCTTGCGATAGCGTGCCCGCCGATTGCCGATCGCGTTGTCGTGCATCAGCACCGATGCCTGTGCGAACGTACGCGCGCTGGTGCCGTGGTCGTGTTGTCTCCGCCGCGCCTCCATTGCCCAGTACACAGGGTTTGTCGCGCCAAGCGCCCGCCAGCGAACGAAGTCGTGATCCCCGGCATCGTCCGCCCCGCCCGGCGGCCGCGCGATGAACCCTTTCGGCATCCGTTCCGCACCGACCGCGATCGCAAGGTCGCACTGGCCGCTGGCGACAAGCGCATGGGCAGTGGTAAATGCGATCGCTCCTGCCGCGCACGCCCCGCCGACGTTGATGCAGGTCATACCGTGTTCGGAGGAGTTCTGAACGATCTCATTGGCGTGGAGCCCCCAGCCCATGCCGCCCTCGAAGCGCGAACTTGCCGCGACCATCGCCTCGACCTCACGCCACTCACGCCCGGCATCGCCGAGCGCTTCGGCGATGGCGAAGCGCGCCAGTTCGACCTGCGACTTGCCGGGAAACTTGCCCCACGGATGGGCGCCCGCGCCGAGGAGATGTACCGACCGCATCAGTTTGCCGCCCCCTGGCGGAAAACATATCCGATGACGGGTGCGTCGTCGGTCCGTGCAAGGACATCTGCGCCAAGCTCCAGCACCATGCCGATGCTGAGGTCGGAGCGCGGAACGTCGAGCCGCGAAAGCACCCGCAAGCCAGGGCTCAACTCGACCGTGCCGAGCGCGTAGGGCTGCCAGTCGTCAGCCGGATACAGGTCGGGCGGGCGATAGGCCTGCCAGCTATAGCTGTAGAGGGTGCCCGAGCGCGGCAGCTCGCAATCGGCGAGTTCGCCGCTGGCACAGGACGGATCGCGGCACCCCTCGACGCGCGGGAAATATTGCGCCCCGCAGCCTGAACAGAGCGAACCCGTCAGCGCGATCCTGCCGTCCGCGAACGTGAACAGTCCCTCTACCACCGGCTGTCCAGTCGATGGGGAATTGCCGGTCATAGCGACATGATATCCCGCTGCTCGCGGAAGTAGAGCGTGCCGTTGACGATGTCGGTTACCGTGACCTGATGCCTAACGTAGCGCCGTCCGCGCTTCTCGAACTTGTCGGTGGCGCGGGTGCGAATCTCGACCGTTGTGCCCACCGGGATCGGCGCAAGAATCTCGGATTCGTGCATCGTGTGGATGGAACCGATCGCGAACGGCTTGGTATGGTCGAACTGCACCGCCAGCACGAAGTGCGACACCAGCAGCGGCGGGACGATCGCACCGCCGAAGGGCGAGGAGCCTGGTCCCCGCCAGCCGTTCATCGTCCACCCTTCGTACCACGGATTGAAGTCCTCGACGCCGTCGGCGTAAAGTATGATCAGTTCGGGAGAGAGCATCAGCTCGCGGGCCAGTTCGTCGCCAATCTCGACCGCATCCCAGTAGGGCACCGCCCCCTGCTCCAGTCCGTCGATGAAGGCACGGGTCTGGGCAATCTGGATTTCGCTCATCGGCTTTAGCGAGTCGGTCGCAACGTCCTTCGTCATCGTGCGGCCTCCTCGGTGCGAAGATCCCTTGGAATGGCGATTTCGAGCGTGCCGGCGGTCTTCTTCTCACCGCGTTCGTTCTGCGCCCACAAATCGACCGTGAAATGCACCTTGTCGCCCTCATCCCGCTTGGCGGTAATCACTCCATGGGTCGAGATGACCTCGTTGGCGAGCGTCGCGGCGATATACTTGCAACTGATCCGAGCGCCGGTGAAGAACCACTTGCCGAAATGGTTGACGCACATTTCGGCGATATAGGCCGAAGACATTTCGCCGGTCTGGATCGGCGCGTCGAGGCCGGTCTTGGCGGCGTAGACCGGGTCCCAGTGATTGGGATTGAAGCGTCCCCATAGCCGCGAGCCCATGAGCTGGATTGCCGCCTTCTTGGTCACGCTTTGCAACGCGAAACCGACCGGGGTCTGCGCAGTTACCCAGTCCTGCGGCCGCGTGCCGGGCGGATAGGCATTGTTCGTTTCCAAGCTCGACTCTCCCACCACCATTCGCTGTTGGCATGAGGCAAAGTTGCTGACTGCGGGAAATTTGTCAACGTAAACGTGGAATATATCGCCGCGACCAGTCAGATTCGCTTTCGGGGTTTGCACGCAGAAAACGCCCTGTGGAACAGGGGTAGGCGTATCTGGGGGTTGAGTAGCAACGGAACAGAAAACCTACATAAGGCAGCACGCCTCAAGGCCGCGGGCCATTCCGGAAGGGCGCGAAGTGGTGGTTAGCTGCCGTCCCTCCGACGCCCCTTGATCCAATTTGTTAGCGACCGAACACCCAAACCAACCGCTGCGGCTATCGCGATTGCCCCACCTAGCAGCGGCCAGTCTAAGCCTCTGTGGCATTCGGCATCTGGCGCACAGTCGCCGAGCGAACTCACGATGAAGACGACCCCGATGAGGGGAACACCGACAAAGGCCGCCATACCGCAGCCGATCTTTCCACCTAGCGTGCTGCTGTCCCGATACTCGCTCATGGGCTCGAAGCTATCGCTTTCCGCGACGTCCGCAATTGGGGCGGAAGCGGCCGTCTGGTTTTTCCAATAAACCCCGGTTTGATGCGAAGCGGTCCGACGAACGCGATCGACCCACTGGACGGCCTTCAATCTCACATCTACCCGTCCAGAAACCTATAGCCGGTAAACCCATCGTTCGATAGATTGATGCAAGAGGGAGCGGGCGTCGATGCTGATCGGGTACATGCGGGTGTCGACGGGCGAGCAGAATCTCGATCTGCAACGTGATGCGCTCGATCGTGCCGGATGCAACCGGATCTTCGACGACGTTTGCTCGGGCCGTACGACCGAACGGCCTGGGCTCGACAAGGCAATCGATATCATGCGTGATGGCGACGCTCTTGTTGTCTGGAAGCTCGACCGAATTGGACGGTCGCTGCCTCACGTCGTCGGGCTGGTCGGAGATCTGCAGAAGCGCGGCGTCGGCCTGAAGGTGCTGACCGGCGATATCGATACGACGACCGTCACGGGCCGGTTAGTGTTCGGCATCTTCGCAACCCTGGCCGAGTTCGAGCGCGACCTGATCCACGAGCGCACGATGGCAGGGCTGGCTGCGGCCAGGGCCCGTGGCCGCGCGGGCGGGCGGCCACGGGTGATGACGAAACAGAAGTTGAAGGCCGCAATGGCGTTGATGGCAGACCGCGACAATGCCGCGCGCGACGTCGCTGTCCAGCTCGGAGTATCGGTGTCGACACTCTATGCCTATGTCGACGCCAAAGGACAGCCGCGAGAGCGGGCCAGCGAACTGTTGGCCAAGCGCGGGACCAGATCCGCGGCAGCGGCATAGCGTGAAGCGGTGCCAGTCAGCTTTCTCTCGGACGACCAGGCACTGCGATATGGTCGCTTCGTAGGCGATCCGACCTCGGAACAGCTGGCGCGGCACTTTCATCTCGACGATGCGGACCGGGCGTTCATCGGCGCACACCGCGGCGACCACAACCGGCTCGGTGTCGCGGTGCAGCTTGGCTCGTTGAGGCTGCTCGGCACTTTTCTCGAAGATCCGGCGCAAATACCTGCGTCCGTCACGCGATTTGCTGGCGACCAACTGGCGATCGACGGATCGGCCGAACTAATGGCGCGATATTGCGCGACCAAGGGACGATGGCGGCACGGCCCGCGCATCCGCATTCATTATGGCTACCGAGTCTTCTCCGATCCCGGCGTCGCGTTCCGATTGCATCGTTTCCTGTATGCGCTGTGCTGGACGGGCACCGATCGACCGTCGGCCCTGTTCGACGCAGCCGCGACATGGCTGCTCGAGTTCAAGGTGATGTTACCGGGATTGTCCGTCCTCGAGCGCGATATCGCACGGGTCCGCACGCGAGTCGCCGCGCACGTCCATCGCCGCCTGGTCGACAAGCTGACGTCAGAGCAACGTACCCGGCTCGATACGCTCGTCGCTGTTGCCGAAGATGGACGGCAAAGCCCGCTCGATCGACTCCGTGATGGGCCATATCTGCAAAGCGGCCCTGAGATCAGCCGGGCCATCGACCGACTGACCGAAATCCGTACATTCACCACAGGCTTGCCCGAACTCGACCGCGTACCGCCCGGCAAGGCCGCCGCATTAGCGCGATTTGCCGGCGCCGCGAAAGCGCAGGCCGTCGCCCGGTTGCCGGACGATCGCCGCGCGGCGACCCTGGTTGCCTTCATCCGGACGCTTGAAGCGTCGGCCAGCGACGATGTCATCGACCTGTTCGACGCCGTGTCGACCAAGATGTTCTCCAATGCGCGCATCAACGCCAAGGAGGCGCGGATGCGCTCACTGCGCGATCTCGACGCCGCATCGCTCCGGCTTCGCGATGTCGGGGCGGTGCTGCTCGATGACAGTATCGGCGACACCGAGGTCCGCGCAGCCGTGTTCGCGCTCGTCGACCGGGCAGCGCTGACCGAGGCCGTCGCGCAGGTGAACCTGCTCGCCCGGCCGACCGACGAGAGCTACTTCGTCGAGTTGCGCCAGCAGACTGGCACGATGCGCTATCTGCCGAAGATGCTTGCTGGGCTCGATCTTGCGGCGGCGCCAGCGGGGCAGCCGCTGTTGGACGCGGTCGATCACCTGCGGAGAGTTCACCAGGGTGAAAAGCGCCGTGGACCGGTACCAACATCTTTCGTACCCAAGGCCTGGGCCCGCCAGCTGAAGACCGCGGACGGTGCATTCGATCTGATCGGATACCGGCTTTGTACGCTCGACCGACTACGCCGCGCCATCCGTCGCCGCGACGTCTTTCCCGTTCGCTCACTTCGCTATGCCGATCCTCGCAAGGGCCTACTGACGGGAGCTGGCTGGGAGGCGGCGCGACCGACGGTATGCCGCACGGTCGGCGTGGCGGTCGCTGGCGACGAGGAAATCGCCAAACTTTCGGCGCGGCTCGATCTTGCCTACCGCGAAACAGCCGCGCGCGTGCCGGACAACGATGCCGTGACAATTACGAAGACCGCGAGCGCCGCCGACCTATCAATCGCACCGCTCGATAAGATCGACGAGCCATTGAGCCTCACCAACCTGCATAATGCGATCGATGCGCGACTGCCGCGGCTCGATCTCCCCGAGCTGATCCTGGAGATGCACGCGCGAACGGGGTTCGGGGCAGCGTTCACTCATGCCAGTGAGGGCAATGCGCGCGCTGAGGATATAGCGACCACGATCTGTGCAGTGCTTGTCGCGGAGGCAACCAATACCGGGTTCGAGCCGCTTGTCCGCTCGGAGGTCCCCGCCTTGCGCCGGTCGCGGCTGAGCTGGGTGAAGCAGAACTTCATGCGGGCCGAAACGCTGACGGCGGCCAACGCGCTACTGGTCGCCGCGCATAACAGGATTCCACTGACCCGTGCCTGGGGCGGCGGCGAGGTCGCCTCGGCCGATGGGCTGCGATTCACCGTGCCGGTCCGCACGATCCACGCCGGCCCGAACCCGCGCTATTTCGGGCGCGAACGCGGCGTCACCTGGTACAATCTGGTTTCCGACCGTTTTTCCGGGCTGAATGCCGTGACGGTCCCCGGTACGTTGCGCGACAGCCTCCATCTGCTGGCGGTCGTGCTCGACCAGGAAACCGAATTGCGGCCAAGCGAAATCATGACCGATACGGCCGGCTATACCGACACAATTTTCGGCGTTTTCTACCTCCTCGGGCTCCAGTTCTCGCCGCGCATCGCCGATATCGGCGGCGCGCGGTTCTGGCGTGTCGATGGAAAGGCCGATTACGGTGTGCTGGACGACCTCGCGTCGAACAGGATCAACACCAAGCTGATCGTCGAGCACTGGGATGACCTGCTGCGCCTGGCCGGATCGCTGAAACTCGGCGTCGTGCGCGCGACTGGGCTCACCCGTGTCCTTCAGACCAACGATCGCCCGACCAAGCTAGCGCGCGCGCTCCAGGAACTTGGCCGCCTCATCAAGTCGCTCTACATGCTGCGGTTCATCGATGACGAAACCTACCGGCGACGCATCCTGGTCCAGCTCAACCGGGGCGAGAGCCGTCACCAGCTCGCCCGCACCGTATTCCACGGCAAGCGCGGTGAGCTTCGTCAGCGTTACCGCGAAGGGCAAGAAGATCAACTCGGCGCGCTTGGGCTCGTCGTCAATCTGGTCGTGCTCTGGAACACGATCTACATCGACGCCGCGCTCAACCAGCTCCGCACCGAAGGTCATGTGATCCTCGACGAGGACGTCGCGCGCCTCTCGCCGCTCGGCTCCCAACACATCAACATGCTCGGGCGCTACGCCTTCACCATCCCCGACATGGTCGCGCGCGGCGAGCTGCGGCCGCTCCGTGATCCCAGCGTCACGGGCATCGACGATGCCTGAAGCCGCGCCTTATGTAGGTTTTCTGTTCCGTTGCTACTCAACCCCCGACATCGACGCGCTGAGGGGCAAGAGCCAATCTGAAGCCGAGCCGTCAGGTCCTGCGTCGACCGATAAATCCGGGATTACGGCACGATCCTGTCTGGGGAAGAGGGAAGCGTCACCGGGCGGTGGTCCCGAATAAGCGGGAGCGATGGCTCAATCCTTGCGCCCCGGCTCGATGCCCCACCGCGCGGCAAGGCGCGCATAGATGGGTTCGCCGCGATGCGGATCACTGGTCGCTCCGCCCATACGCTCCATGCGGGCCTCGATTTCCGCGCGGTCTGCGGCGAGCGGGTTGCCCTTGATCCCTGCGCCTTCGACGATGCGGTTCATGAAGTTGAACAGCGCGCAGATGCTGATCGCGTCGAATAGCGCCTCCTCGCTCCAGCCAGCCGCGTAAACCGGCTCGGCGTCGGCGTCGCACATCTGGCTGGGATTGCGCGTGAGCTTGGCGACATAGGCCAGCAAGGGCTTCAGCCGCTCGTCGATCTTGCTCGACGCAGCGTCGGCCATCAGATCCTCGAAAATTTCTGAGTCGATGCCAAAGGCGCGCGCCGCGACGACATGCGCGCCATGGCAATAGGTGCAGGCGTTGAGACCCGATACATAGGCAGCGATCAGTTCGCGTTCCGCGACCGTCAGCGGCGAGGGGTCGCGCAGCACCCTGTCGTGATATTCGAGCAAAGGCAGGACCGCGTGCGGAAAGCGGCGAAAGAGCTTGTCGAGCGCTGGCTCGCCTTCGATCGATGGAAAGACAGGCATGCTATTTCTCCTTGTCAGGCGAGCCAAAAACCTGCCGCGCTATCCAGGTTCGTTGTATTACGGTCAGGAGGCACAAAGCTGCAAAACCCCAGGCGAGCGGTACGAAATAGGAGGGGAAAATGGCCATGAGGATGAAGCACAGGATCGTCTCGCTGCCTTCGGCCAGGCCGCTGTTGTAGAAGAAGCTTTTCCGGCCATGGGCCTGGGTTTCAAGGCCCTGTTTCGCCGCAAGCGTCGCATAGGCGAGAAAGCTGGTCCCAGTGACGGCAAAGGCCGCGACTAGCACCAGCGCCGGCAAGAGATTGTCGGGGTCGGCGATTCCGAAGCCCACCGGAACTGCGACATAGAAGATGAAGTCGCCCACAATATCGAGAAAGCCGCCAAAGTCGGTCAGCCTCGTCGCCCTTGCGACCGCGCCGTCAAGGCCATCAAGAAGGCGATTGGCGAGGATCAGCGCGAGGCCTGCATGATAGTCGGCAAGCGCAATCGCTGCCGCGGCCGCAAGGCCAAGCAGGATACCCATGAGACTTATCGCGTCGGCGCCGATGCCGCGACGCGCAAGCCATCGGCCCATCGCATTGAGCGGCGGGTCGATAAGCGGACGAAGGCGGGCGTCGAACATCGTCCTAGGCCCAGGTCACGAGCCCGATGACCGCGCCGGTCATCGCCGATGCCATATTGCCTGCGACCCAGCTCTTCATCCCGAGCTCGGCGACATCGCGGCGGCGCGCCGGCGCCAGCGTCGCGACGGTCGAGACGAGGAGGCCGACACTCGCGAGATTGGCGACCCCGCTCAGTGCGTAGGTCGTGATCAGCAGGCTGCGCGGATCGAGCGTTCCCGCGGGCATGGCGGCAAGGCCGAGATAAGCCACATATTCGTTGAGGATCGCCTTGGTCCCCATCAGCCCGCCCGCAGCGGGCGCCTGCTCCCAGGGAATGCCGATCGCCCACATCACGGGGGCGAACAGCCAGCCGAACAGGCGCTGGAGCGTCAGCGGCGCCCCATTGGCCGGCGGCAGCAGCGCGAGCAGCTGGTCAGCGAGATTGACGAGCGCGAAGACGACGATGATGATGCCGATCACCGCGAGGACGAGCTGAACGCCCTCCATGGTGCCGCGAATGACAGCGTCGATGCTGCTCTCATAGGCAAGGTCGGGCTCGGCGGCATCGGCGCCCGGCGATCCGTCGCCCGGCACCATGATCCGGGCGACCAGCACCGCGGCGGGAAGCGAAATGAGGGAGGCGACGATCATGTGGCCGACCGCGTTCGGCACGGTCTTCGCCAGGGTGGTGGCATAGAGGATGAGGATCGCGCCCGAGATCGTGGCCATGATCATCACCATGATCATGAACAGTTCGGCGCGGCTCATCCGATCGAACCAGGCGCGTAGCACAAGCGGCGATTCGACGACGCCCAGGAAAATCGTCGCGCCGCCGCCGAGGCCGACGACCCCGCTAACGCCAAGCGTCTTGCGGAGCGCCCATGATAGCCCGCTAACCAGCGCGCGCAGCACGCCCCAGTGCCAGAGCAACGCCGAGATCGCCGAAAAGACGATGATCAGCGGCAGGATCTGGAAGGCGATGACGACCGGCGGCTCGGCGCCGGGCTTGAGCAGGAAGGGAATCGGGGCGCCGCCGGTATAGCCGAACATATAGCTCGATCCGACAAGCGTCGCCTTCTCGATCGCCGCCACCGCGCTATTGGCAAAACCGACGAGGGTCCAGACGAAGGGGATACGGGTCACCGCGAAGGCGATGGCGAGCTGGAGCAGCAGCGCGCCGCCGATCCAGCGCCAGCCGGGCCGCGCGCGGCGATCCTCGGAGAGCAGCCAGGCCAGCAGTAGAATCACCGTCAGGCCGACAAGCCCCTGCAGGTTTGCAAGCCATGCCATCCGCCTTTTCCTCCCCTAGAATTTCCATGCCGCGCCGAATTGGAACTGGCGCGGCGGCCCGGCATTGCGCTGCACGAAGGGCGCCCCGCCTCCGAACTGCACCTGATTGGACGTTGTCGCGGCATTCGCAAAGCCCGATTCATTGTTGGCGTTGAAGAGGTTGAAGACATCGGCGCTGAGCTCGATCCGGCCGTCGAAGGCCGGAACCGCATAACGCACCCCGACATCGACCGTCGCCGACCAGGGCAGCCGCGCCGAATTGCGCGCGGCGCCCGGATAACGGTCCGAATTGCCGAGGAAATTCTCGCCGAACGAGGCGCCGTCGCCATTGAGATCCTGCGTCCCGAAGATCCGCGCGTCGGGGACGAGGTTCACCGGCTGGCCGGACTGGAAAAGACCGGCGACGCTCAGCGTCAGACCCTCAAGCGGATAGAGATAGCCGACCGCCGAGATAACGTGGCGGCGGTCGTTGGCCGACGGTCCCCATTCGGCCGAAAAATCGTTGGAATTGGAGGCCCGGAAGTTGATGTCGTCGGTATCGTTGCTGAGCTTCGACAAGGTATAAGATAAGCGGAACGCGTAAGCATCGCTGCCGCGTGCCTTGGCGAGCTGCAGGATCAGCGCCTTATATTCAGACTCGCCCGCGGTTTCCGACACGGTGATCTGGCGCGCCCCGCCGGGCACGAGCGCCACCGGCCGCGTCGCGTCGGCGGCCGCCTGCGAGCGAACAAGACCGAGCGTCTCGGCGAGCGCGAACCGCGCCGCATTGTCAGCCTGTGCCCGCAGCAACGCGATATTTGCGGCGGTCAAATTGGCAAGATTGGGCGTGAAGGGCGCGGGCGCGTTGAGGTCGCGGAGCCGGGCGAGATTGTGCGTGCGGCTATAGATGACGTCGGCGCTCAGGGTCAGCGTGTCGTTCGCCTGATATTGATAGCCGCCGCTCAGCTGGAGACTCCACGGGCTGCGATAACCGGTCGGGCTGAGGATGCGCGCTTCGCCAAGGGTCGCGGTCCCGCGCAACGCCTGAACCTCCGCGGGGGTCGGGCAGGCCGAGACCGTCGTACAGGGCGGCGACACGCCAAGATTGCCGTCGAAGGTCAAGGCGGACAGATTGGTACCCGCCGGAATCAAGCCTTGCGCCTGCAGTGACCCCAGCTGGGTCAGAAATCCAGCCGAGGTTGTATTGCGCTGGAGCGCGTCCGAAATCACTGCGTAGGAGAGCTTGCCGGTGAAGATGCCCGCGCCGAAGCGCAATGTCGAGCGCGCATCAGGCCGGTAGTTGAGCGCAAAGCGCGGCGCGACATTGTCATAATCGCCATCCCCGCCGCCCTTGGCGGTCAGGCTGTCATAGTCCCAGCGCACGCCAAGGGTCGCGGTGAGGCGCGGCGACAATTGCCACTCATCCTCGACATAGAAGGCGACCTGGGTCTGACCGGTGCCGAAGGACTGCGGCCTGAGCTCCACCGAATAATTGGCGACCGCGGGATCGAGCGCGAGGACATCGCCTGCCGACAACGCGAGTCCCTGTCCACCCGCCGCAATTGCGGCAAGCTGGGCAGCGGTGAGATCGACGGTGTAGTTGCCGTCGGGATTGCCGCCTCCGAGAAGCGAAAAATCGGAATGGATGAGGTCGGCGCCGAAGCGCAAGCGGTGGTTGCCGAGCCGCCGCTGCAAGCGGTGCGTCGTCTGCCAGCTCTCCTCGACATCGTCGAAGACAAAACCCGGGTGGCCGACGACGCCGACCGTGAGCCCGCTCGGATCGCGGATGGCGACCTGCGGTCCCGCGGGCCCTTTCGGCTTGCCGTAATTCCAGCGAAAGCGGCTGAACTGGAGCGCGCCGTCATAGCTCCAGACATCGCCCGAATAGCTCGCGGTCGCCGCAACCAGGGTCGAGAAGCGGTCCTGGTCCGACCCCGCCGACGGAAAGGTGACATTGCCGCCGCCGAGCGCCCCGCCGGGGCGATCGATGGTAACGCGGCCGACATTGGCGCGCAGCCCGACCGTCCAATCGTCGGTCAGGCGGTGATCGAGCCGCACCGAACCGAGGTAGAATTGGTTGTTGCCGGTCACATTGGCAACGGTGCCGAGCGCGGGCGCATCGACGATCTGGACATTGCGATCGCGCGTATATTCGAAATTGGCGTAAAAGAAGGTACGGTCGCGCGCGATCGGTCCGCCAAGGCTCGCACCGGCCTGATAGCGCTCGAAGCTCTCACCGACCGCGTTGCCCGAAAGGTCGCGGCGCGGAAAGGGCGAGCGGGCATCGAACGGACGCCCCGGCCGTACCAGCGCATAGACTTCGCCATGATAATCATTGGTGCCCGATGGCGTCGTATAGTTGACGATGCCGTTGGCGGTGCGGCCATAGGCCGCCGAATAGCTGTTCGCGAGCACGGTCACTTCGCGCGTGAAGCCGAGCGGCACCGGGAATTTGATCCCGCCGAGGAAATTCTCGTTATTGTCGAGCCCGTCGATCAGATAATTGGTGTCGAGGCCGTTCGACCCGTTGATCGATATCGACGGCGCTTCGGGGAAGAAGCCGGTTGACGGTACGACGCCCGGGAGCCGGACCAGCGCGCCGAGCACGTCGCGCCCCTCGATCGGCAGCGCGGCAAGCTCCTCTTCGCCGAGCGATGCCGACACCTCGGCGTTGACGCTGTTGAGCGCGGTGATGCCGCGCTTGCCGGTCACGACAATCGCGGCCCCGGCGGGGGCAAGCCGCAGCGTCACGCTGCTCGAAAAATTGGCACGCAACGAAAGGCGCGCGGGCTCCCCGGACTCAAAGCGCTCGTTTGCCAGCGCCGACACGCGATATTCGCCGGCGGTAGTCAGTCCTTCGATCCGCGCCAGTCCCTGTGCGTCGCTTCGCACAACCCGGCGCAAGCCGATGCCCGGGTTCTCGACCAGCACGTCGATATCCGCCAAGGGGCGCCCATCGTCGGCGACCACGGCAATCTGGATGCCGGCCTGCTGCGCCGCGGCGGGAAGCGCGAAGCCGATTGCAAGGACCGATGCAGTTGCACCGGCCGTGAGACGCGGGAAAAGGGTCAAGTTTTACTCCATGGACAAGGCGCCGTTGCGCATTTTTCTGATTTTTCGCCTGTTGGTCGCCGTGCGGCGCCATTCCTTACAGTCGCTGCAATGCCGATTTGGGGCGACGTCCTGTAACCGGCGCGCGGCCCCGGGCGTATTGATGACGAAGGAGATGCGTATATGGCGCCCATCTGGCCCGCGCTTGGAATTCTGCTCGCCGCAACCCCGGGCGCCGTGAGCGCGGCTTCCGCAAGCCCCACGGCCTTCGACGCGGTCCGATTCACCGAGGCGCAACGCGAAGGACGAACCATCGTCGTCGAAACCTATGCGCCCTGGTGCCTGCCATGCCGCGTGCGCGGCCCCGTCCTGTCGGGGCTGCTGCAGCGCGAACGGTACCGCGACACCCTCTTCTTGCGCATCGGCGAAAAGACGACCGATGCCGATTGGAAACGGATCGGTGCGAAGCGCTATGGCATGCTCCACATCTACAAAGGCTCGCTGCGCGTCGCGGCAAGCGCCGCGACGCGTGAGGACGAGATTGTGGCGATGCTCGAACGCGCCCGCTAGCCGCGCCGCGCCAGCATGCGATCGAGCGCAATCCGGTCTTCGTCGCGAAAAGCGAGCAGCACGAGGGTCGCGCCGGCGACCGCGAGGGACGGAAAGAAAAGGACCTGGCTGCTGTCACGATCAAGGAGCCAGAGACCGAGGGGGTCGAGCAGATATTTCCATATCGAAAGCGCCCCCGTCACCAGAATGACCGCTTGCGCTGTATAGGCGAACCGGCGGAAGAGCCCGAGAATCGTGAGCAATCCGACGACCAGCAGGATCGCGCCCCAGACGAGCTGGATCGTATCGCTGGCGCCGAGCCCGGCATAATATTTGACGCTGACGCCCGCGCCCTTGTCGGGGCTGGCGAGGCGGATCATGCCCCACACGACGAGCAGCAATCCGGTTCCGATCCGGAGCAAGAGCAGCGATTGGGCTTTCATCGGTCGTCCTTCTTTTCGAGATTGAGCGCACCTTCGCGCGCTTGGGCGGGGGCCGGATGCCCGGCCCCCGCCCGCCTAGAGTCTTAGCAGCACGGCAAACCGCAGCACGCGGCAAGCGCGCAGCAGGCCTGGACCACGGCCACAGGAGCCGCCGCATAGGCGGTTCCCGAAGACAGCAGCGCCGTGATGGCGATAAGTTTTGCAGCAAATTTCATGTCAATTCTCCTGATGTCGATTTGTTGAAGTCGGATATCGCGAAGCCGCGCGGCGGGGGAACGGGTGGATTTCGCGTCAAGGAATTCAAGCGAACCGCCGCATCGCGCTCGGTGAAGGCAAGTGGCGCCGGCGCGTCCGGTTGTGGGTTGGCGGGGAGAATTGCGGCCGAACAGGCGCGCTTGCACGCCATCGAGGCTTGCTCACAGCCGTCAGGCAGAGGGCAGCCGCTTTCGCAGCATTGCGCGCTGGATATGGCATCAAAACCGCTTGCGGGCATCACCGTGGCGGTCACGCCTGCAAACAGGATCAGCAAAAGGAAAAACAGGCCGCGCATCTTTGCAGGTTCGAAGCCTTTTCCCGCACGGTTACACCGCTGCGACAATTTCCCGTCACGCCTCATCCGCGCCGCCAGTCATGATAGCGCCCGACCAGCTTGAGGAGGCGCTCGGGCGCATGCGCCCGCTTCCACTCGCCCGCGGCATATTTGTTCGCCTCGGCCATCGTCGGATAGGTGTGGATGGTCCCGAGAATCTTTCCGAGGCCCAGACCATGCTTCATGGCGAGCACATATTCGGCAAGCAGTTCGCCGGCATGTTCGCCAACGATCGTGACCCCGAGGATCCGGTCCTTGCCCGGCGGGGTCAGGACCTTGACGAAACCCGTTGTCGCCGAGTCCGCGATCGCGCGGTCGAGTTCGTGGAGCGGATAGCGTGTGACTTCGAAAGCAACGCCCTTCTCGATCGCCTCGGCCTCGCTGAGCCCGACGCGAGCGACTTCGGGGTCGATGAAGGTCGTCCACGGGATGACGCGATAATCCGCCTTGAAGCGCCGGAACTGGCCGAACAGCGCGTTGACGCTGGCGTACCAGGCCTGGTGCGCCGCGCTATGCGTGAACTGATAGGGTCCGGCGACATCGCCCGCGGCATAGATATTGGGATAGACGGTCGCGAGATATTCGTCGGTGACGACGGTGCGCTGCGTTTCGATGCCGATATCCTCGAGCCCATAGCCCGACAGGCGCGCCTTGCGCCCGACCGCGACGATCAGCGCGTCGAATGCGATCGCGCGTTCGCCGCTGGCATCGCGAACGATCAGGTGCCGATCGCCCTCGGTCCCTTCGACGCGCAAGGCTTCATGCCCGGTCAAGACCTCGACGCCAGCGCCTTCGAGCGCATCGCGCGCCAGCTGCGACACCTCATCGTCCTCGCGCGGCAGCAGACGAGCGCCGCGTTCGACCTGCGCGACGTCGGCGCCGAGCCGCGCGAAAGCCTGAGACAGTTCCGAACCGATCGGCCCGCCGCCCAGGATGATGATGCGCTGCGGCATGGTGTCACGCGCAGCAAATTCCTCCCACAGCGTATCGCTGGTCAGATACCCCGAGTCGGCAAGCCCAGGCAGATCGGGGACGACCGGCTCCGCCCCTGCCGCGACGACGATCGCGCGCGTCGTGAGCCGCTGGATTTCGCCGTTATTGCGCGCGATTTCGACCGTCCAGGGATCGACGATCCGGGCATAGCCTTGCACCACATCGACCCCAAGCTCGGTGTAGCGTTCGACGCTGTCGTGCGGCTCGATCGCTGCGATGATGTCGTGGATGCGCTGCATCACCGAGCGGAAACGGATCTGCGGCGACGCCGACACAAGTCCGTAACGGTCCGCATGCCGCATCTGCTCGGCAATGCGCGCCGACTTGATCAGCGCCTTCGACGGCACGCATCCATAGTTGAGGCAATCGCCGCCCATTTTTGACGCCTCGACGAGCGTCACCTTCGCCTTCACCGTCGCCGCGATATAGGAGGATACCAGTCCCGCCGCGCCAGCGCCGATCACGACGAGATTGCGATCGAAGCGGCGCGGGCGGTTGAAGCGCGCATATACGCGGCGACGCTTGATCGCCGCCATGATCCACTTGCCGATCCAGGGCAGCAGCCCGAGCGCGGCGAAGGAGGCGAGCAGGCCCGGCGAGGCGATGTCGGACAGCGCATCGATGCGCGCGAGCTGGGTGCCTGCATTCACATAGATGATGGTCCCGAGGAACATGCCGAGCTGGCTGACCCAGAAATAGGTGACGGTGCGGATCGGCGTCAGCCCCATCAGCAGATTGACCGCAAAGAAAGGAAAGACCGGCACGAGCCGCAGCGAGAACAGATAGAAGGCGCCGTCGCGGGCGATGCCCTCATTGACGCGCCGTAGCCGGTCGCCGAAGCGTGCCTGGACGGCGTCGCGGAACAGATAGCGCGAGGCGAGAAACGCGAAGGTCGCGCCGATCGTCGAGGCAAAGGAGACGATCAGCGTCCCCCAATAGAGACCGAAAATCGCCCCTGCGGCGAGCGTCAATATCGCCGCGCCGGGGACCGAAAGCGCTGTCAACACGACATAGACAAGGAAGAACAGCCCCGCCACAAGCAGCGGGTTGGCGCGAAAATAGCCGTCGATCGCCGCCTGCTGCGATTTCAGGGCCTCGAGCGTCAGCCAGTCGCCAAGGTCGAAATGCACCCATGCGGCAAGCGCCAGCACGAGCAGCAGCAGCAGGACGAAACGCTTGTTCATGATCTTCCTTCCGGCGGGAGGCCTTTGGCGAGATTGGTCGCACGAGACGGGCAATGCTTACACAGCATGATCATCCTCTTGCTCCGCGAGGCGTTTCGCGGCCTCGCCAAGGAGCGGGAGCTGCCGTTCGAAATTGGCGCAGTGGCGGCACATGCCCGCGTGCAGCCGCAGCTTCATGCGCTCCGAAAAGCTGAGATCGCGCTCGCGGCGCTGCGACATCAGGAATGTCGTATCGTGGCAATTGAGCATCATCGCACTGCCTCCGCAAACCAGTGATGCTGGAGACAGGCGCGCAGCGCGAGCCGCGCGCGGTGCATGATGACATGGATATTCCCGCTGGTGAGCCCGAGCTCGTCGCAAATTTCGTCGGTAGCCAGTTCGACCACCTCGCGCATCATGAACACCTGCCCCTGCTGGGCCGGCAGCCGGTTGAGGCAGGCGTCGAAGATGGCGAGGAACTGGTCGCTGTGCAGCCCCGCCTCGGGATCTTCCCATGCTGCGGGCCGCGCCGCCTCGCGCCACATGCCGCGCTCGTCGAACAGCGCCGGAAGCGTGCCGCCATCCTCCTCGGCTGCCATCTCGCTTGCCCCGAGCGGCCGGCGTCGGCGCTGGCGCAAGAGGTCGGCGATCTTGTTCTTCAGAATCGCGATCACCCAGGTCTTGAGCGCCGCCTCGCCGCGAAATTGATCGCCGTTGCGCAACGCCGCGGCGAGCGCTTCCTGTACGGCATCCTCGGCCTCGTCGTCACTGCCGAGCTGGAGACGCGCGAAACGAAGCAGGTCGCCGCGCACGCGCGCAACAAACGCCGGATCGATCGGCGTTGATGATGGACGCGGTTGCGGCGGGCGCTTCATTCAGCCCTCCATCACCTGGCAAACACGCGCCGCACTGTAACTGGCGACGAGGAACGGCACCGCATAGTTGAGCGCAAGACGCGGCCAATCGATGCCGACGCCAGTCCAGATCGAGGAGCCCTGGTTGATGACATTGAGGATGGTGCCGACGACGGCGGACACGCGCAGGGCATTGGCGACCACGGGGCGCGCCATCATATGTTGAAGCAAAGCCGCGACCCCCTTCATGAGCGAAACTGCCCGAACCCGGCGTAGCGCTCGACGAAGCGGCGGTCGATCCAATCCTTGAGCCGCCAGACCAGATGTCCCCCGGCGGTCAGTTTTCCCCATGACAGGATGGCGCGCCTGTCGCCGGTTGCCAGCAGATAAAGGGTTCGACGCCGCGGGATATAGTCGTGCATCGGCGTACCGGCCAGCGCCGCTTTCAAATTGGCGGCGATCACCGGACCGGCCTTCACCGCATGGACCCCCGAGCGCTCGACACGGCGGTCGCTTCGAGAAACAATGTCGCCCGCCGCGAAGATGTCAGGGTGCGACACGCTACGAAGGTCCGAACCGACCGCGACAAATCCGCCCTCGCGCACCGCGAGACCGGTATCGGCGATCCAGTCGGGGGGGCGGCTTCCGGTCGCCGCGATGACCGCGTCGCAAGCCAACATCGTCCCGTCGGGCAGCATCAGGCCGTCGGGCGCGCCTGCCGCATGTCCCTCGTGGAAAGCAATACCGCGAGCGCGAAGGACGTCGCCTGCCCGGCGGCGGACCTCCTCGCTGTGGCCGGCGAGCAAAGCGTCGCGCGGCGCAACCAATATCACTTTGGTCGTTCCGCCGATCTGGCGGCGCAGCGACCGCTCGGCGGCGAGCGCAAGTTCGACCCCTGCGGCGCCGCCGCCAACCACCGCGACGCGCGTCAGCGTGCGCCCTTGCCTTCCCGCCACAAAGGCTTCCCAACGGGCCATGAAAGGCAGAACGGGACGGACCGGCAGCAGGCGGTCACCAAGTGCCGCCAGATGCGAAACATCGCTTTCGCCGCCGGTGGCAAGCGACAGCAGATCGAAGCCGAGGCGCACTTCGGTCGAAAGATCGAGGAGATGCCGTTCGGGATTGAGGCCGACGACGTCGGCGATCACCAGCCGCGCACCGGCCAGCCGCGCGAGCGGTTCAAGATCGATCGTGAGCGCCTCTGCCGGGTAATCCCCGGCCATCCAGCCGGGGAGCATGCCCGAATAGGCGGTCTGGCGATGCGACGTCACGAGCCAGCGCTCGGTGCCCTCGGGCGGCACACCGATCCAGTCGGCGAGCACCGCGAGATGGGCATGACCGCCACCTGCGAGGACCATCCTTATTGTCATTCCACTTGCCGCCCCTTGCCTTCATTGCCTTCATTGCCTCGTCACATGCCTTGGTCGCTGCGGACAGCGATATCTTACACGGGAGGCCAAAGATTATTGCCCGCATCCCAAGCGCGGGTCGCGCGGCTTGGATGCTGGCAGTCATATCCCGGACGGGGGACGGGAGACGTCGCGGGGCGCGGCGACCGGTAGGGGGGATGGGACCGGGTACGCTGCAAATGTCTGCCAGCATCCGCGGCGACCCAGGGCTCCCCTGGGGGTGGCGGCTGCCGGATGCGAGGGCTTCGAATGACCCATTTTGGACTTACGCACGGCAGCCAGTTTGGCCGTTCGCGCGCAGGCTGCTCCCGGCACATGCTGATATCCCATTCGTGCCCGGGCAGGCGCCGGTTACAATCTCCCGTCATTTAATTGGCGTCGCGGCGCCAGGACTGGCATGGAAATCGGCGTTTGACGGCGCGGGGCCGCAATTCGGGGAGGAATGGACCGTGGCGAGATCGAAATGGGGGCCGGTGAGAGGATGGTCGAAAACGTACGCTCTCATGACTGCCATCCGAGACGCTGGCCGAGTTTACTCCTTCGCTGGCCTCGAGACCAGCGGTCGCATTGACCTTGGCGGGTGTGCCGCGGGCGCCTGATCGACGACGATTGATCATGCTCTCATCCGCGGGTTGATTACCGCACTACCCGTATCCGTCGCTGGGCCTATCCTCCGTCTAAGTTCGGGCGTCGGACGAACCTGCCCCACCGTACACCGTGGATTGCCCATCACAGTCGGGTGCCCGCGGCACGCCGGCCAAGGCTATGCAGTTGGTGCGCTGGCGCCTCCTCTCGTTAATGTCGTGGGTGGATCAGCCGGCTATCGCCGGCGACACCCGACGGGCGATGTCCCAGGCATAGCCGACCAGTTCACGCGCGATCGCGGTGGTCACCTTGGGCTGAGGCTTGCCCGTGGCCGCCAGGCGACGGTAGCGCTGGCACAGGCGAACCTGCGCTTTCCACCCGATCGCCTGGATGTCCTCGGACAAGTCGATGACCCGCTCACGGTAGCGTCGTTCCTCGCGAGCGGGCAGTCGATACGACCAGCCCGCCTCAATCAGCATGGTTCGTGCCTGCGCGTTGCCCGCGCGGGTGATCCGGCCCCGTTTGGTCCGAGCGCCGCTGGAGTGCTCGGACGGCACCAAGCCGACATACGCCATCAGTTGCTTGGGATTGTCGAAGCGGGTGAGATCGCCTACTTCAGCGACCAGCGTCGCAGCGCTGACCAGCCTGATACCGCGCAGGACCTGTAGATTGCGGACCAGCGGCGCAAAACACCATGCGTCCACCGCTTCAGTCAGCGCCGCTTCTAAGCGCCCAACCCGTGCCTGCGCCTCCAGCACCCGCTTCTGCATTTCCTCGAATGCCAGCTGTTGGTGGGGAAAATCGAACCGCTGCTCGGACAACCACCGCCAGTACATTTTCGTCCAGGCCGCCTTGCCGCCGAAACGACGATCATGACGCAACAGGAAGCTGCGCACTGTCTGCTTGGCTCCGATGGCATCATCTTGCGCGCTGCGTCGCGCGCGGATGAGATCGCGTACCGCCTCGTGCGCTTCGTCCGGTATCCAGATTGCGGTGAGTTCGCCAGCGCGTAGCAGCCGCGCCAGGGTCATCGCGTCACGCCGGTCCGTCTTTACATGGTCACCCGGGCGCCGCGGCATCATCGAGGGGGCGATGACGATGCAATTCTGTCCCAGCTTCGTCAGCAGCCGATGCAAGCCATACCCGCAGGGACCAGCTTCGTAGCAGACGTTCAACGTCACGCCCGGTCCAGTCAGCCGCTTGACCAGCTTCCTGATCGCATCGTCCTCGTTGGCGACCGTGCCGACGAAACGCACCTCGCCTCCGCGTTCCCCATCGGCAACCGCGACCGCAATGGTTTCCTTATGAACGTCCAGACCAACGTATTTCACCGTCTCCGTCATGACTCGTCTCCGCTGCTGACAAATCCATCATCAGCATGGGGTGACTACACGAAAGTGACGTATCTGCACGGAAAGGGCGAACGGATAGCGAACGTCACGCGGCAAGTAGGGAGTTGACGGCGCGCAGCGGTCGCAAGGCGTCCGGATCGGGTTGATCTTCAACATTCCAGCTATAGTCACCGGTCAGCGAGATATGCTCCCAGCCCAATGGCGCGATGTGGCGTGCGATTTCGTCGGCTGTGCCGATGTCCGCCAGCGCCATTTCGAGATAGCGAGTGTTCCACAAGATGATGGCGGCGACGAGCAGGTTGAGGCCGGAGGCGCGATAGGTCTGGTTCTCGAACCGACGATCGCGCAGTTCGCCGAGCTGGTTGAAGAAGAGCGCGCGGGCGAGCGCGTTGCGGGCTTCGCCTTTGTTGAGGCCCGCCTGGGTGCGCCGGCGCAGGTCGATGTCGCGCAGCCAGTCGAGCATGAAAATGGAGCGTTCGAGGCGGCCCAGCTCGCGTAGTGCGAGGGCCAGTCCGTTCTGTCGCGGATAGGCGGACAAGCGGCGCAGCATTGCCGAAGCAGTGACGGTGCCGGTGCGGATCGACGTGGCGAACCGCAGCAGTTCGTCCCAATGCGCCGCGACATGACCCAATGCGATCGGTTCGGCCGTCATGCCGGCAAGCAAGGGGCCGGATTCTTGGCCGGGAAGGAGGTGTAAACGACGCTCCTTGATGTCGCGCAGGCGCGGCGCGAAGCGGTAGCCGAAGAAGGGCATGAGGCCGAACACATGGTCCGATGCCCCGCCCGTATCGGTGTAGTGCTCCTCGATCGTCAGGCCGGTCTGGTGATACAGCAAGCCATCCAGCACATAGGGCGCTTCGCCAGCGGTCGCCGCGATCACCCGACTTGCGAAGGGGTCATATCGATCCGAGACATGGGTGTAGAAGGCAACGCCTGGTTCGTTGCCGCTGCGCGCGTTGATGTCGCCGATCGCGGCCCCACGGCCCCCGGCATGAAATTGCTGTCCGTCGCTCGACGAAGTGGTGCCGTCTCCCCACAGCGCGGCGAGCGGCATGGCGCGATGGGCGTCGATCAGCCTTCCCAACGCTTCGCCATAGGCGGCTTCGCTGATGTGCCAGTCGTGAAGATGGGCGAGCTGACGCAGACTTGCGCCCCGGCAGGTTTCCGCCATGCGTGTGAGGCCGAGATTGATGCCATCGGCGAGGATGACCGTGAGCAGCGCATTGCGATCGTCGGCTTCCCGGCCCGAACGACGATGGATGAAGCATTCGCTGAACCCGGTCCAGGCATCGACCTCCAGCAGAAGATCGGTGATCTTCACGCGCGGCAGTCGATCATAGGCGGCGCGACGGGCAATCTCGGTGGCGGGCGGTGTTGCCGCCTTCAGCGGCGAGATGATGAGACCGTTTTCGTCAAGCTTAACCTGGGGCAGCTCCCCTTGCCGTGCAAGGACCGTTACCTGCTCGATCGCCGTGTCGAGCCTGGTGCGCCGTTCCTCGATATGGCGCTCGAAATCCGTTTCGATGGCGAGCGGCAACGGCCCCTTCTCGCGCAGCGCCGCAAAGGTCGCCGGCGGTATGAGATAGCTGTCGAAATCGCGAAACTGCCGGCTTCCCGCGACCCATATATCCCCGGCTCGCAACCGCTCGCGTAGTTGCGACAAGGCGCATAGTTCATAAGCGGCACGATCAACGATGCCATCCCGCAGGACGAACGGGCGCCATGCGGGCGGCACAAAGCGTAGCGGCACGCGATCAGGCAAGCGCCGTTTGCCGGTCCGATATAGCTCCGCGATGATGGCCAGCGCTGACAGGAGCCCCTGAACCGCGCCGGCGCCGCGAAACTCGAAGGCGTTGAGAAAAGCGCCGACAAAGAGCTTCACCGTCCGATGCCGCTCGATCAATTCGGCGGTGCGATCGACGGTTTCCGGTCGCCCGAGCACTTCGGCCTGCTCGACGGCCACGGCGAAGTGCTGCCAGTCCAGCGCCTCGATCTGCGCCAGAGAATCCACGCCCTTGCTGCGCGCGTCGATGAGGAGGCGGCAAGACCCCGTGAGCGTCCGGAGGTGGCCTTGCAACTCGCGCACCGTCTTGAGGGCTTTGTCGCGGGTCCGGTTCTCGGCGCGGCGCGCCATGCTGCCCAACAGCTTGTCGAACATCGTCAGGGTGGCGTCGGTCAGGCTTTCCTCAAGCCGGATGCCGGTTGCCGCCAGCGTCGCATGGCGGCGCAGGGCATTGAGTTCGCCAAGGTGCTGGGGTGTGATGCGGCTGCCTTCGTCCGCCAGCCTGTCAAAAGTCAAAGCCGGGATCATGTCGGCACGGGCGCGATCGAGGCCCAGCGCGCGGATATAGGCGAGCCGTTCGATCAGGCGCAGGATGTTGCGCGCTGCCGGCGATTGTGGCGCATTGCGCATCCAGGATAGCCATGTCGCGACCTGCCCCGGTCGTCGGGCCAGCAAATCGTCCAGGCCCTGAAGGGTGTCAGGCAGCAGGCCATTCGTGAGCACTTCATAGGTAAGCTGTTCGGCTTGCTGGCGCGCCCGCCGCAGCACCGCTTCGAGAATCGACGGAGAAGGCAGGAGGATCTGCAGGCGCCGGAGTTCATCGACGATGACGTCTGCCATCTGGCCGGGGTGTATGATGGTCTGCGCGATTGGGACCGAGAAGGCGACAACTTCACGGAAAGCGTTGCGGTCAAAAATCCTGAACCCGTGCGATCGTCGGATTTCGACGAGATGCTCGCGACGGGTCTGGTCCCGATGGGCATAATCCGCGAAGGCTGCCGGCGCGACGCCGAGTTGCTGCGCCACATAGGCGAGCACAGGAGCGGGCGGGACTTCGCCCGCTTCCAGCGCACGGCCAGGCCATCTCATATATAGCATGAGCATCGCATAGCCGAGCCGGGTGGCATCGCCGCGACGGCGGCCGACAATTTCCAGGTCGTCGCTGGTCAGCGTATAATGACGCGCGATCTCGCGCTCATCGAGCGGCGCGCCATAATGCCTCGCCCAGATTTCCAGGCTCACCAGTCGCCGTCTCGCCAAGCATCATCTCCTTCGCTTTGCGTGTCCGTCAGACGGTCCTCTGGCGGCCAACAGGAATATGTCCGTTAACTCTGGACCTGTAACGGCGATTCGGACAAGATCGCATAATGACGGGAAAACGGACAGGATCGGGCATCATGTGGCGCTGATCGGCTATGCGCGCGTCTCGACCGCAGACCAGAAGCTGTCGCTCCAGCTTGACGCGCTGAACACTGCCGGGTGCGACCGTATATTCGACGATCACGCATCCGGGGCAAAAGCCGATCGGCCTGGCCTAACCGAAGCGCTCGCCTATTTGCGCCCCGGCGACACGCTGGTGGTCTGGAAACTCGACCGCCTCGGCCGCTCGATGAGCCACCTGATCGAGAAGGTCGGCGAGCTTGCGGCGCGCGGCATCGGGTTCCGCTCACTCACCGAGAATATCGACACCACCACTTCGGGCGGCATGCTGGTGTTCAACATCTTCGGCTCGCTGGCCCAATTCGAGCGTGACCTGATCCGTGAACGCACTCATGCCGGCCTCAAGGCCGCACGCGAGCGGGGCAACAAGGGTGGTCGCCGGCCTGTCGTTACCCCCGACAAACTACGTAAAGCGCGGGCGCATATCGCAGCGGGCCTCACTGTTCGTGAGGCGGCGGCCCGGCTTAAGATCGGCAAAACCGCCCTATACAAGGCTCTGGAAAACGCGTGAAACCGCTGGCGATCAAGAACTCGTGGGTGCTGGTCACAGGGGCTTCGACCGGTTTGGGCAGAGCGTCCGCCCTCCGCTTGGCGGCATCGTACCAGGCCAAGCCCCTGATTGTTGGACGAAGGCTCGACAACTTGCGGGAGCTACAGACCGAAATTGACGAGCGGTTCAATGTGCCGTGCGAGATTATAGTGGCTGATCAACGTGAAATCGAGGGCAGGGAGAAAATCGCGGCTAAGGTTGCAGAATTGCAAGTAACAGCCGCTTTGTTGGTTGCCGGAATGACGAGCGTTGGTTCATTTGATGCAGGCCGTGCCGACACTTATGCCGAGGTAATTGAAACAAACATACTCGGTTTCACGGATTTGCTGGCTCGCCTGATTGCGATTTTCAGGGAGCAGCCGTTTGAATCCTCAGTAATCGCCGTGTCGAGCCTGGAGGGCGAAACATCCGTGCCCTTCCAAGCGGTCTACGGCGCGTCGAAAGCCTATGTGAGCACCCTCATGCGAGCGCTTTCCGTGGAGCTTGCCGGGACGGGAGTGAGTGTTGGGTCTTTTGCACCCGGTGGAATCGACACAGACATGGCTGCCCTCAGCGATTTGAAGTGGGGGAGGTTGGGTTTGATGGACGTTGACCGGTGCGCGGCCCATGCAGTCCACGCTCTGGTTTATCGGCAATCCTTCGCCATACCGGGGATGGGCAACCAGCTCACATATTTGGCGAGCAGGGTTCTACCTCGATCGTTGGTCAATCGGATTGCCGCCCTCCCATATCGGCGCCCGTAGGGCGGCACCACATAAAAGGGGCAGGAAAGCCTGCGAATAGCATCTGCTGGCATCGTACCGGATTTGTTCGCCCTTAGCGTGCAGATACGTCACTTTCGTGTAGTCACCCCATCAGGAACGCCGATCTCAGGTTGACGTTTGATCTGCCCCCTTCTGAGTGGTCCAAAATTGATGATATTTTGGACGACGAAGGAGATATAGAATGCCGAGCAAGAAGCATCGCCCGGAAGAGATTATCGGCAAGCTACGTGAGGCGGAGGTTGTGCTTGCGCAGGGCGCTACGACCGCCGAGGCGTGTCGTCGGATCGCGATCAGCGAGCAGACCTATTATCGGTGGCGCAAGGAATATGGCGGCCTGAAGACCGATCAGGCGCGTCGGATGAAGGATCTGGAGAAGGAGAATGCGCGGCTTCGTCGTGCGATCTCGGACCTGACGCTGGACAAGCTGATCCTGCAGGAGGCTGCCCGGGGAAACTTCTGAGCCCCGCACGCCGCAGGCGCTGTATCGACCACATCAGAATGATGATGCCGGTGTCCGAGCGGCGGCTGTGCCGCGTGCTCGGGCAGCACCGATCGACGCAGCGCAAGGCGCCACGCGGGGCGGATGACGAAGCGGCCCTCACTGAGGATATCATCGCACTGGCCCGGCAATATGGTCGTTATGGCTATCGCCGGGTGACGGCGTTGCTACGCGATGCGGGGTGGCATGTGAACCGCAAGCGGGTTGAGCGTATCTGGCGCCGCGAAGGGCTGAAGGTGCCACAAAGGCAGCCGAAGCGCGGGCGTCTGTGGCTGAACGACGGATCGTGCATCCGGCTGCGGCCAGAATATCCCGGCCATGTCTGGTCCTACGACTTCGTCGAGGGCCGGACGCACGATGGTCGCAAATACCGGATCCTGTCGATCATCGACGAGGCGAGCCGGGAGTGCCTGGCGTTGCCGGTGGCGCGTAAGCTCAAGAGCGACGACGTGCTCGCGGCACTGGCCGAGCTGTTCGTCACGCGTGGGCCGCCGGCGCATATCCGGTCGGACAACGGCCCGGAGTTTATCGCGACGGCGGTGCAGCAATGGCTCGCCCAGATCGGCGTGAAGACGCTGTATATCACGCCCGGATCGCCATGGGAGAATGGCTATTGTGAAAGCTTCAACGGATCCCTGCGCGATGAGCTGCTCAACGGCGAGATCTTCTACTCGCTCGCGGAGGCCCGGATCCTGATCGAGGCTTGGCGGCGGCATTACAACACCGTCCGGCCGCACAGCTCGCTGGGATATCGACCACCGGCGCCGGAGGCCGTTCCATCGCCAGTGTCGCCCGCCGGTTCCGCTTCGCTCCACCTGCGGCCAACACTGGCGATGGACGCGTCAATGCACTAACAATCCCAGTGGACCACTCGGTGGGGGCCGGTCAGACAACACCGAACGTCGCTAGTTCGATGTCATCGTCCTCGCTGATGCCATAGACCGGAAGCTCGGGGATCAGACGCGGCCGCAACGCAGCGATCTCCCGCATTGCCAGCGTACGCAAGACCGTGCCTGCCATCTCGTCCGGTGAGAGGCCAGCGCCCGCGTCGGTGCCGGGCTCGCGTTCAAGCGCCCGGACCAGATCCCCCGCGCGTGCCCTGAGCGCGGTCAGATCGTCTGCGGTCTCGCCAGTCAGCACTTCCTCCAACAGCTTGTGGATGACAAGCCCGCGCTCGCGACCGCCCTGTACCGTGATTAACATTTCGGGCTCGGGCGCGTCTTGGGCAGCGACCACGATCTGCGGTTCGGCGGCCAGCTCAAGCGGTCCATGCGGATCTTCGTCGCTGCTCGGCGCGACCCAGCGCAGCTTCGGCGTCGCCGCGACCACGCGCGCCGCTTCGCCCGCAAAGATCTCGCCCGTCTGATCGTTGTCGGGTTCACTGTCGATCGTATCGAACCCCTCGGGATGATGATCGATCGCAATCACTGGCAAGCCGTCGAGATCGAAATCCATCAAGCCATTCCAGCTGCTCTTCGCTGGCGTCACGTCGAGTTTAGGCAGAACGAGAAGTTCGCGCGCCCGGGTTGCTGCCACATACCATAGACGTAGCCGTTCGCGTTCGCGCTCGGCGACTTCCGCCGCCTTGGCCTCCTCATAGCCAGCGGGCGCTACCCCGAAGAGGGGCAGGAAAATCGTCTTCGTATCGCCATCGATGACGGGATCGCGCACATCGTTGCCCAACGTCATCGTGTTGATAGGCACGACGATCGGCCACTCCAGCCCCTTGGAGGCGTGCATCGTGACCAGCGAAACCGCTTCCTCCTGCGCGTCCGGTCGGCCTTCCGCCGAGCGCGTCTTGCCTTCCCAAGCCGCCGTCATCGCATCGGCAAAGGTTCGCAGTCCGCGGACGCCATAGGGCTGAGCGAGGCTCAGAAAGAGATCGACATTGGCGAGCGGGCGTTCGGCCTGCCCACCATGGCGCTGCAGTAAGACGGGGCGCACGCGCAGCAGATCGACCGCTTCGGCGAGCAATTGGTGAGGCGTAGTGCTGTTGATCCTGCGCCGAAGCGCCTGCAGCTTCTCGACGATGTCACGGGCATGCGGCTCGGAGATCAATTCGGCATCGAGATGGATGGTGAGCCGGGGCAGTGCATCGGGACGCTCGGGATCGCGGGGCTGGCTCCAGACCAGATCGAGCAACTGCTCCTCGGTCAAGCCGACAAGCGGGCCGCGCAGCAGCGCCACGAGCGCGAGGCTGTCGCGGCTGTCGGCAAGCACGCGCGTGATCGCTATGAGGTCCTGCACTTCTTGCCGACGGTAGAATCCTTTGCCCGCCTGAGTCGCGACCGGCACGCCGCGCTTCTCCAGCGCTTCCTCGTAGCGCCACAACTCCGTGCCGCCCGGTGCGAGCAGTGCGATATCGCCTGGCCGACACGGTCGCTTGGTGTCAGTTTTGCGATCGACGATGATCTGGCTGCCGATCAGCCGGCTGCACATCTCCGCGACCGCCTCCGCCTCGCAGTCGCGCTGCACGGCCGACTTGGCTTTGCCGTCCTCGTCGGCGCACGCGACCGGGAGCGCCGCCACGCAAAGGCCCTCGCCATGATCGGGATGGAAGCTGTCGAGTGGGGTGAAGCCTGGCTGGCCCTTCTCCTCGGTAAGGTGCGGGGCGAAGCGATCGTTCACATAGTCGAGAATGGCCGCGCACGACCGGAAATTGGTCGAGATCGACAGCAGATCGAGAGGATTGAGCGCTCGGATCGCCTCACGCGCTCGCACATAGGCGGCGACGTCGGCGCCGCGGAAACGGTAGATCGCCTGCTTAGGATCGCCGACGAGGAACAGTGCACCTGGCCGAATGTGGTATGCCGCCCAGTCGAGCGGATCGGCGTCGGGTGCCGGATCGCCGCACAGCCGCCAAAAGATCTCGGTCTGGAGCGGGTCGGTGTCCTGGAATTCATCAACAAGCACATGAGCGTAGCGACTCGAGAGGGCCGTGCGTACGGAATCATGATCGCGCAAGAGATCGCGGGCGGCAAAGATTAGGTCGTCGAAATCGAGCAGCGCGGCCGCGCGCTTGTAGGCGCGGAAGTCCTCTAGGATTGGCTGGATCGCGGAGAGTAGGTCGGCGAGCACGCGGGACGCCGCACCCTGCAGCATCGCCGCCCAGCTATAAGTACAGGCGAGATGCAATTCCTCGGCGCGCGCGTTTAGCACGCCGCCCTCGGCTTTTGAGAGGCCTGCGACCTTCGCCGCGGTCTCCCACTTCCCTTTCTTCTTGTAGACGCTGAACGTACCCTTTGCGGTGCACAGCGACGGGTGCGGAGTGGATAGCAGAAGCCGGATGAGGGCAGCCGGAGACTGGTCGGTCGGGACCAGCGCCACCGCCGCTGCCATATCGACAAAGGCCTGCGCGCTTGCGATGCTCTCCTCTTCCAGTGCCGGCGTGCCTACGACGAAGGCACGGTAGGCCTTTGCTGCATGATCGAACGCGGTCACTAGCGGAGGGATTGCTGGCACTGGCGGCGGCACCAGCACACGATTGTCGCGCAGCGCCGCAGCTGCCGTCGCAATCAGTTCGGTCGCTTTGCTCGGGTTCTGGAAAACCAGCTCCGCGACTAAGTTCTGGTCGTCGGCATCGAGAGCCTCGCGCAACCACCGGTCGACGATGTCGCCGAAGATCATGTCTGCTTGCGCCGGGTCCATGAGCGACGCACCCGGATCGATGTTTGCCTCGACCGGATAAGGCTTGATCAAGCGCTGGCAGAAGCCGTGGATAGTCGAGCAGGTGATTTCGTCGATCTCGGCCGCCGCCGCGTCAAGATGCGACCGCTGTTCTGCCGAGAGGCCGTCCTGAAGGGCGATCCGCAGCTCACGCGGGATGCGGCCGGCCATCAGTTCGTCAACGAATTCGCGCACGCGGGCGAGCAGTTCGCTCGCCGCCAATTCGGTGAAGGTCACCGCAGCAATCGCCTTGGGTGCTGCGCCACCAGCGAGCAGCAGCGCCAAGCGTCCGGCCATGACTGCCGTTTTGCCCGAGCCGGCGCCGGCTTCGACCAAAATCGAACGATCATGCGCCGTCATCGCGGCGAGGCGGGCGGTTTCGTCCCGCAAGACGGGCTTTGCGTCAGTCATCAGACCGCCTCCCAAACGAGTGCCGCGTCGCCAAGCGTACCGCGGGCCGGTTCGACTTTGCGCGGGCAATAGCCGTTCAGAGCATTGGCCGGGAGCGCGAAGCTTAGATCATCATAGTCGCCGCCATTGTCCTCGCCGATGAGCGCATGGCCGGCGAGCAGGCTGGCGCGAGCCGCGCGAAGATGTCCGGCAAGGTCCTCCAGCACCTCGGCAGGGGCATCGAGGTGACGCGCCTCGGTGTCGCGCGGATAGAGAAGGGCGGCATCGATCTCCACGCCGTCTCCCAGCAGCGCCTTGACCGCATAGGCGTATAGGCAGCGCTGCAACTCCTTGCCGCCTTGCAAGATCACCGGCTTGGACGGCATCCTGCCGCCCTTATAGTCAATTACGCGTGCCTTGGTGGCGTCGCCCGACAGATCGAGACGATCGATGAAGCCAGAGATACGGAAGCCTGTGTCGGCGATTGCGACGGTCGTCGTCGGATCCCAGGGGATTCCGGCGTCGGATTTGACCGCCTGTCCGCCGAACGGTACTTCGGTATAAGTTTTCTGACCCACGAGCGGAGGTTCGAGATGCAGTAGGGCGTTGAGTGCGGTCTGCTTGGCTTCCTCGACCGTGCGCCGCCACACGACTTGCGGCGGCACCGCCTGCTCGTTTTGCCAGCGGCTTGTCACCGCCAAGGCGGCGGTTTTGATCGCGGTGGTGATTTGGTCAGGGCGTGCAGCTGCGAGCCCCCCCTGACCTTCGAGCAGGCGAACGGCATGATCGAGCAAGTCATGGAGAAGGATGCCGCTTTGCCGGGCATCGAGCACCAGCGCCTCCACCGCGCTTTCCGGGGCCCGGACCCCAAGCGCATAGGTCCAGGTGAAGCCAAGCGGGTTGCGCAGCAGCTTGGCAAGCGAGCTTGCCGACTGAACACGTTCGAGCGCCGCCAGCAACGCAGGATGGTTGGGACGCACCAGGCCATCATGAGCGGTGACGACCGAGCGTTGCCAATCCTGCCAGCATGATGTGGCCGAAGCAGCCTGCTGCGTGGCGGCGAAGTCGGCCGGACGCGCCACCAGTCGATCGGTTTCGCTCATCGCGTGCACGGGCCGCCGATTGCGGCGCAAATAGCGGGCCTCGGGCTGGCCGCGCAGCAGGGGGCTCTTGCCGAGTAGGCGACCCTCCCTGTCCCGACGCGGCCGCGACAGCACGACCTGCGCGCCGGTCGTACACAGGATCGTCTCGAAATCACGGCGGTCGGCGGCGGTCACCGGCAGGGGATCAAGCTCGGCTGTCGGGATAATATGATCGGACAGGAGCCGATCTTCTGAGATCCGCCTCGGCCAGCCGGCCGAGGTCAGGCCTAGAAGGCGCACGAACTTGCGCGGCGACGCCGCCAGCGCCGAGGCGGGCATCCACGCCACCGACACGCATGCCTCGCAAGCATCCTCCTGGCGCAAAGCGTCGATCGTGACGTCGATCACTGCCGGGCTTCCCGCAAGCAGCGCCTTGCGCCAGATACGCAGCGCCCCGCCCGACAGGAACGCGCGTCCGATCTCTTCTGCCTGCGCAACACCGCCCGAGAGCATCTCGACAATCGCGCGCAAATCGCCGGCATGATCGATGCCGTCCGGCCAGCGCTCGGCGGCCAGGCTGCTCAGGAGTCGCTCCCAAGCGTCGGGGGAGGACAAGGGTGCCTCGGGCGGCAGAACGCGTTGCCAGCCATCCGGAAGAGCCTTGAATGGGCCTGCGCCTGCCAGCAACGTTGCGAGACGCCGCAGATGCGCCTGGTTGACGCCGCGCACGAGAATGTCGGCAAGCGCGGCGGCGGTCTGGCCGTCGCGAGTGGTCACGACGCGGATGCTATGAACGAAGTGCAGGTCGATATTGGCATCGGCACGCAGCGCCATGAACTCGTCGTCATAGGCGGCGGGTGCGGCGGCTGCGATAGCGATCTCGAACGGCTTGGCCGCTCCGCTAACAATCAGCTCACGCGCCCAGCGCAGCGCCTCAATAGCCTCATGATAGCCATTGGCGGCGCTCACCACCTCGACCCGCGGCGTCGTCGGCTCAGATTGAACAACCTCCACGGCCGATCCCTCGAGCCAGGCCGGGACTGAGCGCGGGCCAGCGTTCCAGCGCACTCGCGTCTTCACAGCCAGCGCGAACAGCAGCACGCGCCAGCATGGTGACAGCTCACTGATACCTTGGATTTGGACCTCGCCGAACAAAGCGGGTGCGTGGTGAATGCGCGCCAATGCTCGCGAGGCTAAATCGACCGGGCGGAGCATCGCGGACGGCAAGACCGCCAGCACGGCCTCCTCCAGCGTCGCCATTGCCGCAAGGCGGGGATGATCGCTGGCGCGTGACGATAGATCGATCCCCGTGCGCCAGACCTTGCGCAGCGTGTCAGCAGTCGCGCCAACCATGCCGGGCAGGAGCTTAATCGCGTCGAGCTCGCCGAGATTAGTGTCCGGTAGCACGCGTTGAATCGCATTGCGCAGCGTCTCGGCGTCGATTGGCTGCGTGAAACCGCCTGCAAGACGCGCCGCCAGTTGCTCGAAAGGCATGACCTGTGTGCCGTGGTGCTGGTGCCGTGCGGCGTCGAGACGGATCTCACGGGATGCGAGACGACCGTGTGCGATATAGGTCTGCCGCTGCATGCAATACTTTCGACTGTGTTCAACGTTCGCAAGAGTAGATGGAAGGGGAGTCGGAAGCAACGCCGCGTGCGTCGAATGCGTGCTTAACTCCTGATCCTGCCTCAGGATTTTCAAGATTCTGGTTGCGATGACCTGATCCCGAGGTTTCCTCCAGTGAGGATTGGAGCGGGACGGTTGTTTGCATTGCCAAGGGGGCATCGCAGAATCTGGTTATAAGCGTACGCTAAGCTCATTTCGTCTGCTTTGCCGCAGTTCAGCAGTTGCTTGTCCGATGAGCTGGATTCCCCTCGTGGCGGCCAGACGAGCTTACTGTTCGGAGCCTCTCGATCGATACGCATAACGCGAAACTGCTGAAACTGGGCAGTAGCCTGTCGGGCCGCTGAACCGTTCAACGCAGCAGCCCCCTGCCGGGTCAAACGCCAGCGATCACACGATCGATCAGCGCATAGTCTCGGTTGGTTGGCATGCAGAAAAGGCAATGCCCATTGGAGGCCTCTGCCCAAACATTGCCGATATGGCGTTTGATCTCTTCGCCATCGTAAAGATGGCCGCCCTTATACTCCACCGCGAGGATGCGCCCGTCGGTCAGCATGGCTACGAAGTCGGGATAGAACTTGTCGTGTGGAAGCTGGAGCCAAAAGGACGAACGTTTGCGATCGACGTTTCTGATCCAGTAGCGGACCTTCTCGTGGCGATCGAGATAGACCGCGCAATCGAACTCCTCGCCAGTGGTACCAAGGTCGCCGACAAGGCTGGTGTAGTGCTTGTTAAACTTCGTACCGCCTGCGTAGGGCTGGTTCGGCGCGTATGTCTGCTCATCGAAGATGATGGAGAGGTCAGCGCTCGCGCTGAAGTCCTGAGCATTTGACGCGAAGAGCGCGTTATACTGCCCCTGCTCGCGCTGGCCGCGCAACTCGGTAATCAGCCCTGCAAGAGCTTTGCGTAGGTCATACTTGTTGCGGGCAAGAACCTGAATGTCAGTGCCAGCGGCAACCAGCGCCTCGATGGCGCGGGTGATGAACACCACAGCACTCGGCTTCGTGATGTCGGGATGCACGATGCCCATATCGATCCAGTTCGCCAGGCGCGCCAGATTCCACGTTGGCTCTTGAATGATGCCAGCAAGATCGCCTTGTACCCTGCGGGCAAAGGCGATCTCGACCTTGCCCCTGTCGCTCACGTCGATTTCGCCTGTTTGGCTATTGTCAGCGATGCGGAACCGCGTTGCGATCGGCGATGGGTCGCACTGGTCGAGCCGCCACGGCAGGTCAAGGAAATGCTCCTGCGAGAAGAGTTGAAGCTCACCCTGCTTGCGGAACCCAAGCATAGGGACCACGAATGGCGATTTGTCCTCCTCTTCGGCAGCTGAAGTCTGATAGTTGTTGGTCTTAGCGTACAGGCGGTCGATCGTTTTTGACACGTTCGGCACCGCTGCGAAAGCGAGGTGCAGCAGGTTGCGGCTGTCGCGCGTCATCGGGCCTGTATAGGCCAGAGTACGGCTTTGCGCGTCGAACGAGACCCGTGATTTGACCGACGGCGGCAGGCGGTCGATTGCCGCCACAATGACCTCTGGCGCGGTCGTCTGCTCGGGCAAAGGGTCTGAAGTGTAGGGCGTGCTGGCGTTGATTTCAGAAAGCGCTAGCGGTTGCTGCGCGGTGACGATCTGCGCGGCCTCGATCGCATTGAAGCCCGCACCCTCGACCAATCCGTCGCGAAGCTGTTGCGCGGTGCTGTCGAAACTGCGCGAAACGATGAACGCATAGGACTGGTTGAGGGCATCGCGAAGCTTGCGCCGCGCCCCTGGCATCCGCAGTACGCGCCCCAGAATCTGCTCAACCGCAACTGGCGACACCTGCTCGGCAACTGAACAAAGGATATAGGCGAAGGGACAGTCCCAGCCTTCCTTCAGCTTCGATACGGTAATGATGTATCGCACCTGGCAATCAGCGCTGCGGATATTGCTGATGGCATCAAGGTCTTTGCGCGGCCCCGTGTGCACAGCGATGTGCTCCTTGGGGATGCGGTGATCCTCCAGCAAATGCTGTTCGATCTTTTCCCAGGTCAGCCTGTGCGGGTCGCTGGCGGATGCGCTCTGCGCCTGAAAGAGGATGATCGGGCGGATATAATCTTCTGTTTCAAGAGCTTCGGCCTTGGCCGCTTCCTCCAGCGCTTTCTGGCAGTCGAGCGCGGCACCGACTGTCTTGACCCAATCCGCGTCTGTGGTGAGGCGGATGGGCATTTTGATCATCTGCTCCGCCTTCAGCTCAGCGGCAGAAACGGAATACAGGATATTGGAGGCGTGCTTGTCACGGGCAGGATCGTGCTCGACCTGCGGCGTGGCAGTTAGCTCTAGAATGAGCGACGGATTGAAGCGCGCCAGCGTCCTGAAGGACAGTTCGGTGCGGGCATTGTGCGCCTCGTCCACGATCACCATGGGACGGTGCAGCTTGAGGAGGTTGGACAGCGAATAGACGGGTCGGCTGCCGCCCTCGATACGGTCGAGCCCTGCCATCTGCTGATCGCTGAGGTTTTCAAAGTGGTCCATCAGGACGCCTGCGTCCTCATATACCTTCAGCCCGTCGGGGTTTTCCTTGCCGCTATCGTCTTCGCGGCGGAATGATTGGATCGTCGAGACAATCACTACGGCGCCGCCCGTGGCATCGGCGCGCGGCATAGCCAGCGCCTCGGCCTTGGTCATCACGGTGAAATTTCGATTGAACACCGCCGTAAGGGCCGCCCGATAGGGATGGGCCTCATCTTTCAGAGCGGCAATGGTCTGCTCAAGGATCGGGGTCGAAGGCACCAGCCACAACACCATCGGGTTGGTGGTCTGGAGATATTCTCTGGAGGCAACGCCAACCGCGTGGGCAGCGACGAGCGTTTTTCCGCCACCGGTAGGAATCCGCAGGCAGAGGTACGGCGTCCCTTCGGCAACGGCAGGTGCGTTGCGATAGGGAAAATTCGTGGCTTTATAGAAGGCAAGGTTCGCACCCATTGCCGTGGTGTCGCGAAGGAATCCGCCAAATGCCTTGAGGGCCTGGTCCTGATATTCCTTTAGCTCGAAATTGACGGCGGCCATCTTACACCCCCGCAATCTGATACGGGATCTGTTTGAACACGACGCGCTCGGCCTTGAGCCGATCTGCGGAAACTGTCGTGCCCTCGGCATAGACGACACGGGTGCCGTCGAATCCTTCGGGAGGTGGTGGCAGCGCCGCCAATGCGGTGGGCGTCAGGACATTTCCAAGCGCTTCGCGCGGCATGCCCTCTTCCCCCTGGGCGAAGAGCAAATACACGACGCGATCACCATGTTTGCCGAGGTAGGAGTCACCCACTTGGGCTTTGGCCGGGATCGGTGCGCCAGTTTCAGCGAAGAACACATGCGCAGCAAGGTCGGGAAACGAAACCTCGTCGTCGATGTCACCGAATTCGTTGAAGAGCGGCACACCGAGGCTACAATAACGGAAGCCGCCACCAAGCGGCTCGATCTGACGGAACGGCTTCACCTGCTCGCTATAACCTGAGATTGCCAGCGAGAGGCGCTTCGCGGTTTTCTGGGGAGCGGTTGTCTCATCCATCTCGATCAAAATGAAGCGGCGGTTTGCCTGTCCCATCGCGTTCATCTTGAAAACAGCATGGCCCGTTGAGCCAGAGCCCGCGAAGCTATCCAAGATCAAGTCTCCATCGTCGGTCAACACGCTGAACAGGTCGACCAACACGTCCACGTCTTTTGGAAACTGGAAGGCTCCTGCACCTAGCAGGCCTTCAACCTGGAGGGTTGCAGCGCGCCCATCCTTATAGAAGACGCTTTGCAGCGGCTCCTTATCTATCTCGAAAAGGTAGCTCTTGCGGCAGGGAATGGTCGCATGCGTCTTGCCAAAATGAATACGGGGCGGCGTTTCAGCGAGGGCTGCTTTGGTTGTGTCTTCTTCCCACCGCCATCCCGTCGATGGGATTTTGCAAGGCTTTTCCGTCACAGGATGGGGAATGTCATAACGCGGTCGGCTTTCCCGCCCGTCGTCTGGTCCCGCAAAGTCCGCCGCAAAGTAAAGCCCCCGCTCATCCGACCAATTGTAGTGTTTATGAGCCTTGCGAGGATCGTCCTTGGCGAGTGATCGATACCACTTCATCATCTCGGCGCGAATGGCATCATGGTCGGGGTATAAAGCCTCGCGAATTGACTGGTAGTGACCTAGAACGTCGTCGGCGCCAGCTTTGCGCCGCCGCCATTTGACCTCGCGTGCGGTGAGTAGCGCTTTATTGCGCGCATAGATCACGATGTATTCGTGGACGGTGGGCAGCAGCTTCGCGTCGCCCTTTTTACCCTTTTGCCATACCATGGTGCCCACGCGATTCTGCCTGCCGAAAATCTCGTCCATTAGCATCAGCAGCGAACTAATTTCGTTCTCGTCGATTGAGACCGCGATTGCGCCGTCTTGCTTGAGGAATTGCTTCAGCAGTTGCAGGCGCGGATACATCATGCACAGCCACTTATCGTGGCGGGAAAGGTCGTCAGCCTCCTTCCCTACAACAGCGCCAAGCCATGCCTTGATCTCGGGCGAGGCCACATTGTCGTTATAGACCCAGCCCTCGTTGCCCGTGTTGTAAGGGGGATCAATGTAGATGCATTTCACCTGGCCGGCGTAATAGGGTGTCAGGGCCTTTAAGGCTTCTAGGTTATCACCATGGACCAGCAGATTTCCAGCGTCGGGATCGCCCGCCGACAATGCGCCGTCGCAGTGAACAAGCCTGTACGGCACTTCCTTGTGATGGTGCTCTACTGCCTCTTTCCCAATCCAATTCAACGACGGCATTGTTGCCCCTTCTGATCCGCCAGCTGGTATGGCGGGCATTAATTCATTACAAATGCACGATTTATGAGTGCCAAGAACGAGAGGCTACATCATCTCGGCGAAACTGGCGACTGGAATGCGAAAGCGATGATTGGCAGCCCAATCGTCTTTGATCGCGTCGGCCTCCGCGAGGGTCAGCATGGCCAGCTCTATCATGCGTACCATGAGGTCGGCGGTGCGTACGATCACCAATCCTTCGGCGATCCGCTGTGCCTCGCTGATGGCACGTCTGTCATCGATCGCCACCCCCGCTCCTGTCACCATGGCATGCGCAATCGTGGCGCTTTCACCAACACCCAGACGTGTCGTGCCCGTCAGCCGTCCGAAAATGCTGAGCGCAGCTTCGTCTGTGACGGTGCAGTCCTCAACGTGGCCAGCGGCTACGGCTGCTTGATAACGCTCCACCTGCTCCGGATAGAAGTCTGTCAGCTCGCCTGCGGCATGGTCGGTCACAATGAAGCGGCAAGGCAATGCGCCTAGCAGTTCCATCCGATCAATGCGGAGGAAATTGACCAAAACGGAGGTGTCCGTCACGAGGATGGCGTCAGGAATGACCATCACGCAGAGCGGGCCACCTCAGCCAGGTCGAAGAGTTGGCGGCCTTCGATTTCGAGGGCCTTGCTCAGGTCGAGCAACCGCCCACGGGAGATTTCCCCACGGCGGTAGGCTTCGATGGCAAGATGCGCGATACGACTACGGAGCTCGCGGGTGCCCCGCTGCGGCGTGTCCGTGCCCTCCAAATCATCAAGTAGCTCAAGCGCCCTGAGATAGTCGCGCCCTGCATCTTGCATGGCCGACGTAAGTAGCTCCAAGCTTTCCGCTTGGCTGATGCGACGAAGGCTTTTCAGGCGGTAGGTAGCAGCTTCGTAGCTCACGCCGAAGCGATGGGCGATATAGGCCACGTCTTGAAAGCCAATAGTCTGGGAGTTGGGTGCGGGCCGCGCCTGCCCCTCGATGCTACCGCCCGTCGCTGCATCAAAGACAAGCACGTCACCACGGGAAGGCTGCCCCTTACCGAGCTGGCGCAATTCATCGTCGATGCCTTCTGCTGGGAGGAGGAAAGCAGAAGCGAAGGCGTTCGCGCGCTGCTCCACCCGTTCTACGCGATTGTCGGTCGTAGTGACATTGGCCACACGATCGCGGTCAAACAGCGCATGCGCATATTCATGCGCGTAGGAGAACCGGCGCCGCGCACGCGGATGCTGCGCATTGACGAGAATAGCCATGCCGATGCTCGGATGATGCAGGAACAGGCCAGACATCGTGCCCGGCAGATTGGCACCTGAGGCCCAAATGCCTTGATCCACCATAAGCTCAGCCAAATCTGGCAACGGGGAGCTGCCCAGCCCTAGACGGCGGCGCTCTTGATCGGCGACCTTATGCCCTTGCCGCACCGCCTCCCAAACCGAATTTGGTGCGGGTTCCTGATAAACCGGCGGCACTGGGCGTTCTTCGCGTCCGAGAATCTTCTCCAAATTCACGCCCTCCCGGCAAAGCGAGACGCAGCGATCCACCTGGAAGCGGATGGCATCATCTTCTTGGAGACCCGGCGCAAGTCGATGCAGTGCGACAAGCACGTCATCGTCATGCTGCTGCACGTCGGCTAAGAACCACGAGATGGAACGGCGATAAAGCTCGGCCAGCTTGCTCAGCTCCAGGGTAGAGACAAGCCTGTTGCCCGCTTCGATCTGAGTGATGGCGGTACGAGGAATGCCGACATGATCCGCCGCAGCTTGCTGGCTAACGCTCGCAAGCTCTCGCGCTTCCCGCAGCCTGCGGGCTAGTTCTGGGTTGGACATGTCGATCTCCTCACTGCCGGGGGAAGGCAGTCTCTCCGGGGGGTTTCTTACCTGCAATATACTCAATCGAACAAAAATGTCAATTTCTTCCTTGAATGTTCGATTGGCCAATTCCATATCACTCCTGCCAAACCGAAAGGGGGTGATTAGAATGGCAGGCAAAAACCAGCATGTGGTCCGTCGCGGTAACGACTGGGCAGTCCTGGGGGCGGGAAACAGCCGTGATACGGCGCATTTCGGCACGCAGCGCGAAGCGATCGCGCGTGCGACTGAGATAGCTCGCAACCAGAGCAGCGAAGTCCTCATCCATGGCAGGAACAATCTGATCCGTGAGCGTAACAGCTACGGTAACGATCCCTTCCCGCCGCGGGGGTGAGAGGGAAGCCTTGCGGCTTCCCTCAGCCGGTAGCTGACGCACGATGCGAAACGGACTTCAGCTGACGGTGTCTGAGACGCTGCCCGTGCTAGTCACTCGGGCAGCGTCTTTTGTATATGGGCAAGGCATCGCTGAAAGCCAGCCATTTTCATTCACCCTAACAGAGGCCCCAGCTGCCGCCGGTTTGGATGGTGGCTGAAATGATGCCGTTTGGTCAGCTCTCACGCTGGTACTCGAGCCTTGCGGACTGTTCGCTACGCAATCGGATTGCTGTGCCTCTCGGGCTCACCGAAACGGTGCTGGTGCCTTTCGTCCGACACCTTGTCGACGTTCGGAACATCTGCGCTCACCACGGTCGGCTCTGAAACCGGAGCTTCTTGTTCTGTCCGCGACTACCCAGCAAACCAAGAGATCTGCAGCTTTCGCTGGACCACTCGGTCGGTGAACGCCCACCGGCGAAGCTTTACAACACCATCAGCACGATCAATCAGGTGATGCGGAATGTGGCGCCGGATTCCCGTTGGGCTTGGGAAACTAAAGCACACATTCTCTCGCATCCGACGGGTGATCTGGCGGCGATGGGCTTTCCCGAAGACTGGCAGTCAAAGCCCGTGTGGCGATGATCGGTTTTCTATTCGTGGTAAGCCATTGGTTGTGATTTCGATCAGTCAACGGCTACCTCTTCCAGATTGTCGACGAGATTGATCTGATAGTCCCGTGCTGTTCTCGCAGACGCGCCCTGCTCGCAATGTTGATCGCCAGGATCATCGTCGCTGCGGAAATCCGGGCTTTGGTCGTTCCAGGTCTTGAGCATGTCCTTTCCTTTCGAGGCAGATTTCCATTGGATCGTTCAGTGCTGGGGGATGGGTTCACCGCCAGAAACCGTCGCGCCTTTGGCCGTGCTGGTTGTCGTAGTTTTCGCGGGTGTCGTAGGCGCTCTTGCGGATACCCACTTCGACGCGCTGCCCCCCGACGTTGCGGATGTGGAGATCGCGCAGATCTACCTTGTTGCGCTGCGCCCAGTCCTTCGCCTCGCGCTCACTCCCGAAGGTCCCTGCGTCTTCGTAGTCAAATGCCATGTCTGTTCTCCTTCCTGATGATGATTTTGACGGCCCGTTTCAGGGGCTTTGCGCGACCCTTGTGCAACGGGAGAAAGGCATCGGCGCGCTGTTCCCTGAGAAGAGCCGCCCGCTGCGCCACCAGCCTCACAAAGGCGGCTGCGATCGTGCACACCAGAACTGCGACAAGGATCATCAGACCTATCGCCACCAACTCGGCGGCCATTTTCTGGTTATCGAAGGCGGCTCGCAGATCAGCGCATCCCTGAACCCCGTGCGTATTGAGATCGCAGATCACAAAGCTGTCCCCGCCAGCGGCACGCGCAATCTCCGAGAGTCCTGCCTCGTTCACCAGATTGGTCAGGGTCAGCTGCTGCGTAAGGTGAATCTCGAAAGTGTCCGACGGCGGTTTGCCCGCTGTGGCATGGCCCATCTGTGTCACGATCTTCCTCCTATCGGCTGCGTTCGATGTTGCGTTCGGGAACGTCCAATTGCGGCGTTGCCCGAAGGCTCGCCGGATCGATCCGCGAGGCATTTGCTTGCCTGTCCTCGGGTGCCCTCAAATGATCGGGAATTGTGGGCCGGAATTCGCCAGCCTCGCGGCCGCTGCGCTTGGCCTCGACCTGCTTTTCGCCAAGGGTTTCGAGCGCGCTGGTCTTGTCGCCCGGGTTGCGGTCGATCTGCGCCAGGAGCCGATCGCGGTCGTTGGTGACGATTGTGATGTCATCACGCACCCGGGTCATCATGACGAGCGCCAGACGCTGGTTCGACAAGTGCCGGGCTGATGAGTGCATCTCACCGATCGCCATGTCGCGGGTGTCGCCCTGCGCCTGATGCATGTTGATCGCATAGGCCAGCCCCATGCGCTCGAGCATGCGGTCATTCTGCTTGAGTTCTACGGTCTCGCCTGCCTTGTTCTCGAGCGTGACGATCCCATCCCTGATCCCGAGGATCCTCGCCTCCTCTGACTTCATCAGCCCCCTGGCATCATCCTTTTCGGTCCAGCGGATCTTGTCGCCTTCATAGATTGTCTCCTTGTGCTTTTCGGAGAGCCTCAAGGCATCACGCTTGTCCGAAGGATCGATCGCCGCCGGATCGAATTTGATCAGCTTGCCGCTTTCATCGCGCAGCATGACCCGGCCCTTCGCGTCGATGCCTTCGACATCGTATCGGCCCCGAACAAGCCCTCCGGGTGCGTTCTGGCGCGTCACTTCGAGCAGCTGGCCATTGCTGTAGGTCGAGGCGTAGCGCAGCTCCTCGCGCGTCGCATGGGCCGGGAGGAGCGTGTTCAGCCTCAGCCCTTCCCCCTGGATCGCCCCTTCTGCCTTCAGGCCCTGCTGGACCATCCGGTTGAGTTCGCCGCGCGCCGCTCGTCCTGACGAGTAAATCGCGGTTCGCTCGCGATCGTCGGGCGAAAGCTCGAGCCACTTCTGCGCGGTGACCTTGAGGTGGTCTGCGCCTGCTTCCACGACGCGCGCGCCAAGCGAGGCAAAGCTTTCCCTGAACATGCCAGCGCGCACCAGGCCCGCCGCTTCTTTCATGTGCTCGGTGCGCTGCCGCAGACTTGTGTCTATGCGAGCCATTGCGGGGTTGTCGGACTGGATCAGCGAAAAGCTCTTGCCCGCCTCGATCGGCTGTAACTGGGCGCGGTCTCCAATCATGACCAGCTTTTCAACACCAAGCCGGTTGGCAATCGTAAGCAGGTCATTCATCGGCTTGTTCGCAACCAGCGACGCCTCGTCCAACACCAGCACTTTGCCGCGCAAGGCTTCGCGCGATGCCTCGAACTTCGGACCCGAGCCCGCAAGCGCGGGCCGCAGATGCTCATTCACAAAGGATGAGACGGTTCTTGCTGCGATTTCCTGCCTGACGACCTCTCCGTCTCGCCCGCGGATCTCCGTCCCGGTCCGAAGATCGCTGACCATCTTGTTGGCAAAGGCGAGGCCGAGCACCTCCCTTCCCTCCTGGTGCGCCACGCTCGCAATTGCCGATATGATCGTCGTCTTTCCGGCACCTGCGATACCCTGGATCACGACCGTGCGGTCCTTGCTGGCGAGCGCCAATGTTCCGGCGGCTATCTGCTCGGCGTTGAGGTCATGCGTGCCCGCGACTTGCCGCAAGCGCCCGGGGGCCTCGGCCGCTTCGACAATGGCCTGGCCTGCACCTTTTCCCGCGGCGACATTGGCCAGCGTTGCCCGCTCGATCTCGACATGTTCAGGTGTGGTGTATTTCTCGGGCCTGCCATCGAGCCTGTCGCTCTTGCCCTCCAGCACCCTCCCGTCGGCCACCAAGACGCCGATCCGTGCTTCCACCCCGTCAGCAGTCACGCCCTTTACGCCGAGGTCGAGCGCGGTCTTGATCAGGTCGCCTCGGGTCCAGGAGGTTTCACGTTCGCCGATGATCCTGATCGCAGAAGCGGTTGCCATCTCAGTGCGCAGCTGCGTGGGCGTCAGGGTGATCCGTTGCAGGCCATTTGTTATCAGTGTGTCCGCTGGCCGAGTGTAGAGCTTCACGCTGTCGCGGAGCCCGCTCAAAGTCTCCTGCACCCGCTGAGGCGATCCCAAAGGGCTCTCGCGCGCCTCGGAGCAGCGCTCCCGCGCCTGTTCGACCAGCGCCTTGGCATCGAACCCCAGCCCGGCAGCGCGCTTGGCCCATTCCTGCCGAAGCGCCTGTTTGTCGTCCGGATTGAGCTTGGGATCGCGGGTGCGCTTGGTGATTTCACGCAAGGCTTCTGTGTCGTTTGCGCTCTTCCCGAGTTTCTCGGCCGTTGCCAGAATGGTCAGGCGACGCTGGCTGAAGGCTTCGATCACATCGCGCGCCACGCCCTTGATCTCGAACTGGCCGTGCTTGCCCGTGATCTGGGTTTCGTAGCCAAGCTTCTCGAGGTTCGTCCGCAGCGCGGCGTTGTAGATGGAGCCAAGGACTGTGTTGTTCTTCCAGATCTCACCGTTCCACAGCGCCTTCCAGTTGCCATCCTTGTCCTGCGTCATCGCGGCGATGACAGCATGGGTATGGTTCTGCGGGTCGAGCGCCCGGCTCGTGTCGTGCTGGAACAAGGCATAGAGGAGCTTGCCTGTGACCACGCCCTCGCCGTTGGCATTGCGCGAACGGTCGCGGGCCTGCGCATAGTGTTTCTCGAGATAGGCCATGGTCGCCTTGACCGCGGCCAGCTGTGCATCAAGGATCCGCTTGTCGCCGCCCAACTGCGCCAGCAGGCTGGCTGACTTCGGCATGGAGAATGTGAGGTCTATTCCCGAGCGGCGGTTTGCGTTGCCATTTACGACGGTGTCATCGGGCAGTTTGCCATCGAGGACTTTTTCGAAGTCGTCCTTGGCAACGGGACCAGCAAGCCCGAGCTCGGCGCCCTTCCCGCCCCATTCGCTGAGCTCCGCAGGGCCATCGCCGACATAGTAGTCGTCCTTGGCGAAGTAGTTTGCCGCGCCGCCGGCTGACGCAACTGATGCGACCGACAGCATCTCAGGCTACCCTTGCCTGTTCGCGCCGGAGCATCGGCCCGGCACATTGCGCGCAAGATTGGGGGCACACAGGGCGGGTCAGTCCTGCCGCGCTCATCGCCCAAGCTCCTGATCATCGTCGATGGAAGGGTCCTGACGGCTCTGCCTTTCGTTGCCGATGCCGCGCATGTTCTCTTTGGAAAGCTCGCTCTCCTGCGCGTCTGCCCTACTGTTCTGCGCTCGCCCCTTTGGCCCTTCGATCTTCGTCTGCGCGCTGCGCTCTTCGCTGTCGCGCATGGCAAGGTTCTGCCGCTCGCGCTGGTCCTTCTTACCAGGGCGGGTATAGCCATAGAGCTCCCCTCGCGCTGGCTTTCGCTCGAAGTCTGCCCGCTCCTCTTCATCCTCAATTTTGCGTGTTACCTCCTCCTCGGTCAGCTCGCGCTCAGGGTTCAATGGCCCTTCGATCGCCTCCCTCAGTTGCTGCGCCGCCCGCTCAGCCTCACTCAGCGCTACCTCTTCGCGATCCTTCCGCTCCTTAGGCGCGATGTCAGGCTGTGCGCCTTCCCTATCCCCACCCCCCAATTCCGCGCCATCCCCGGACGGTGGTGTGTATTCGGCCGCGCGCATGTCGGTGACGCGCTCAAAGCCCTTTGCGCGGGGTTCGTAATCTTTCCACGTCAGCCTGATCCGGGCAGCGGGGAATCCGTCCGGGAATTTCACGAACCCGTGCATGCTGGGCAGGTCGCTGATGTCGACCGGCATGACGAGTTCTTCGACGTTGGTACGGGGCGTGATCGTCGAGGCGTCGCGGTTGTCGTTATAGCCGTAGGAATAGGCTTCATCCATGATCCGGACCTGGCGGTTACCGATGAACTCGGAGCATCGCCGCGACGTCTCGGGATCGGCCGTCTTGAGAATCAGCTTGGTGCCCGCCAGCGAGGCCAGATTAGTAGCCCCGTTCTCGCCATAGGTTTCTTCAAGCTTGTCGAAGGAATGCATGCCAAGCACGAAGGCGCCGCCAAACGCGCGCGCGGTCTGAAGGCCATGGTCGATCGCCGGGAGACGATGCAGCGCATGGACCTCATCGATGAGAAACCAGGTGCGCAGATCGCGGCTCCGTCCCATGTGGAACAGCGCATTGACGGCGAGATCCATCCAGAGGGTCAAGAGCGGGCGATTGAGGACCAGGTCCGGGTGCGTAGAGGTAATGAAAAGGATCGATCCTTCCTTGACCTCGGTGGTCATCCAATTCTTGATCGAGAAGCCGGTTTCGTCCGGAGGAGGTTCGGGCAGGAAGCGGAAAACATTCGCATTGGCGATGAAGGTCGTACGGATCGACTCTGCCATTTTGGCAGCGGCGGGCGACATCATCGGCCCTGCGATCGTGCCTTCAAGTTGAGCATGGATCGTCTTCAGATCCGACTGCATCAGGAAGTAGGAAAGCGCGCCATTTGAGCGCACGCCCATCTTGATCATCTTGACGCACATCTCGACGAACAGGGTGCGCGCCGATTTCTGCCAAAAGTCATCTTCCGCGCTGTGGCCGCTGGGAACCAGCGCCGTCGCAGCGCTCATGAATTCGGCGTAGTTGTCGCAGTCGTTGAAGATCGACCATGGCACGCAGCGCCGGTCCATCGGATTGAGGATGATGTCCGTTTCGGCATCATAGAAACTTTCGACGAAAGTGCCGGTCAGATCGAAAATGACGCAGCGATGCCCGCGCTCGCGCGCCTGCGTGACGATCTTCTTCAGCTCGGTCGTCTTGCCGGCCCCGGTCGTCCCGATGAACATCGCATGGCTTTGCTCAAGGCGCCATGGAACCGGCATCCCTGCCAGGCGATAAGGCGCATGCAGACCCGCTCGGACACGGTCCTTCAATGGCTCTGCCAGGATCTTGTCGGGGTCTACTGCTGGCCTGCGCTTGCGGCACTCGCTGACATGCGCATTCCAGTTGTGACTGGTGATGGCTTTCGCCAGTTCACCGTGTGTTACAAGGACAGCACCGCGCTCATGCCGCTCGGTCAGAATGTCTGTGCCGCGCCGTTTCGAAAAGTCGACGAACCAGACGGTCAAAGGTACGCAGATAAAGGCAGCACCAAGACCCGCAGAAATGCTGACCTGCACGGCCTTGGCCCAAGCCCTTTCCACGGCAGGATGATAGGGCACCATGGACATGGTGCCTTGCACCATTTGACCCGACGGAAGCGTCAGGTTTACAGGCTTGTTCGGATTGAGCTGCACCCATCCCCAGGCCGCGGCGTAGAGCTTCATCAGCACGAGCTGAACCTCGTGGTTCCTGAAGGTCAAACTGACGAGGACGCACAGCAGTAGAACGGCGGTTCCGACCCAGACATAGAGGGGCATCCTGATGCCCGCCCAAGTCATCAGGATTTCATGGTGGAACAGCTGCGATCCGCGCGTGAAATTGCCTGCGTTCCGCTTCACTTTTCCGCGCGCGGAAGCGTGGGTGAGAGTGGCAGCTTTTTTGCTGAACCGGATGTCTTCAGCCATGATGCTCTCGCACGTTGGAGAGCGCCTGAGCGATCAGGTGTTCGGCATCAGCCGGATATTGCTCCTGAACGATGAGCGAGAGCGCGAGCTGGGTATGCTCGAGGATTGTGACAGCCCGCTCGGCATTGAGCGATAGTCCCGCCTTCAGGAGGGGAATGCCCACTTCAAGGGCAATGCGGATGGCTTCTGACCGCGAGACACCGCGGCTTGTCGCAAGTTGATCGACGATGCCGATCATCCTTGGGCTGAGCGTTACACCGACGCTCTGGAACTGTTTCTTTTCCACTACCACACCTTTTCAGGCGTGGTTCGTCTATCGCAGGTTCGAGTATATAGCGCTGCATCGCGCTTGCCAAGAGTCTCGACGATGCAGCCCGGTGCAGCGCTATGATATTGGTTTTTCGATGTTTTATGGACGCCGTGAGCATCCTGCAGCCGACAGCACCGCCCGAATTCTGAGCAAGATTTCAGCTAACCAATTGTGAAATATGCAGAACTTCGCTGCATCAGCCTACCGCGCAGCGGTGTACGGTGTGCAAAAATCAGGAACTTGTGCCCTGTGCTAGGTCCAGTGCCGTAGGGGGATCACTGGCCCTGTTGGTTTTCCGGGGGAGTGTGGTCGCGAGCCTGACTTGCGAACTGACCAAAGACGTTTGGCCTGCCTTTGTGAACCGCTGGTTCAGGTCATTGGCACCACGTTCGATCAAGGTCGTCGTCCAAGTATCGCCTATATCGAGACGAAGTGGCGCGAGAGCAGCAAGCAAAAAAATGCCTCGAACAGACCCTGCGATTGGTGCATCTTCACATGGTCTTTCAAGGCTAGGAGAAATGCGCAATGGTGTCGAAACTTGAACGCGAACGGTCTGCCCTGGCAGCAGCGGAAAAGGACCTGGAAGAGCGCAGGCAGAAGCTTGCAGAGCTTGAGCGTGAGGAAGCAGAACGAGAGCTGAATCGGCTGATCAAGAAGGTCGGTCAGGATACGGCGATTGCCCTTCTGGAACTGGCCGTCAAAGTGAAGCCAAAGGTGGCGATTTCTGCCCTGGAGAAGCTTGGCGGGTGAGGTCTGGTTTTTGTCGAGTTGGGCGGCGATGACACCGCCCTGTGTCCTCAGAATTCATCGGCCATCTTGCCGGTCGCGGTGTAGACGATCTGGTCGATCAGGTGCATCGGCAGCTCGCCATAGTCTCCTTCCTCTATGAGGATGTACCCGTCCCGGGTCTCGACGACATGGACGTCGAAGAATGTGTGGTACGAGCGCCGCTCAGCTTCGAGCGTTTTTTCATCAAGGGCGATGATGTTGGGGTTGATCTGACGAAGCACTGAAACGTCGTCTTCGTAGCTTTCCGTTGTGTAGCACATGACCTTGCCTCCTGGCGCTTGGCGGCTCGTCCGCCATGCCATGAAACAGCGCCCCGTCAGTGTGCTGGTCACCGGAGCGAAGCGGAGGCTTGACCGCTAATTTTTCGATGGTGCGGAAGCCGGCGCAGCACGGCTTCTCGGTCGGGAAATTAGTGGTTGACCAGTATGCTGGCGGGGTGCTCATGGCGATGGTGGTGGACGTGCCTGCGGCGGGAGGCATGCGTTCCCAGCGACTTCGCGAAAGCTATGTCCTGGCTCGTGGCTGTTCGGCATTGGCGTAACCCCAGCGGTATGAAAAAAGGGCACCGCGGCAGCGCGCCGGGCACCCTTTTCCACCCCGATCCTGCAGGAGGCAATTTGCAGATCGAGCGTTAAACATGGCGACGAGTTCAGTCGGTTCGTGGCTGCTCGTGAACTGCTGTCCGGATAGTCATGAGGTCCATTCGAGCAGCGGATGTTGCTCTCCACAATCGGTGGCGGCGATGAACGCGAGGCTTTCGAAGAGCGGAGTGATTCCTGCCTTGGCGAAAGCCGCATAAGTCCGGTGATCCTCGAGCGCTGTCCCAAGCTTTTGCAGGGACAGTTGGCCAGATTCTTGGCGGTGGTAGCCAAGCGAGGTGAGCACCTTTGCAGCAAGGTCGCTGCTCATTGTGATGTCGCCTACCAGTGCAATGTGCTCACTCACCCGCATCGTGATCGGTGCGTCGTATTGGTGGTGCTCGATCCGCAGCATTCGTCCAAGAAACTGTGCTTCCTCGACGATCGCGATCATTTCCGGGCGATGGTCGAAACAGGATGCGAACTCGGCGATCGCAAGCGCGTTGGCATTGATCTCGAAGTTCAGGGGCGCGGCCAGGAATTCGCCTGGGTCTGCATCGATCGTGCTGTTGGCGGTGTGCAGTCTGCGCATCAGTGCTGCGAGCTCTGGCGGGCATATCTGAGCCGGTTTCGAATTGAGCCTTGTCTCGATATCCTTGACGCGGAATGTGACGAGCATCTTTGCCTCCTGTCGCTGCTCGTCTCCTCCATCCCCCTCTTCTTTCTCACTACCTGAGCTGGTGGCAGAATGCCGCCAGGTGGTTCTGGTTCACCCCAAGGATGGCTGGTCGACCCATTGTCCGGGTGTGGCAGTTAGTGCGGCAGCGATGCCCGCAAGATGCAAAGCATCGAGCATGGGCAAGGCGCGCCGAGCCAAGGCACAAGCGCGCCTGATAAACTCAGGGGATCGCGATGCTCGCGTCAGCGGGCGAAGGGGGTTCGATGCCCCCAGAGCCCGCCCCTTGCGCAAAAGAAGAGCGGAAGGCCCCGGGATAAGCCGGAGCCTTCCGAAGAGCGCTCACGCAAAGTTGCGCGACCGAACCTGCGCCTGATCACTGATCCGGCGGATGTGCAGCGGCACGCCTGCCTGACGGAGGCGCTGTGCAAGGTTGGACTGGATGCCCGACCCTTCACCGATGATCGCTTCAACAGGGTTCAGCTTAACGATGCTCTCGTTGCGCAGGAACGGAGCCCGGTTGCCGTGGCGCTGATCGGGGACGAACAGGATCGTGTTGACCCCGTTCTGCTGCGCCCATGCACCGGCCATGGCGTCGACGCCCTTGCGCATGCCGGTCGTGCCCAGGACCATGTTCGGGATCCGCGACTTGATGTCGTCGAGGATAGCCCAGATCATCGCAAAATCGTGCCAATCCTTCTGGCCACCTGACACGATCACCAGCGGGCCATCGGGCTGGAATTGTGCCCTGCGATCCTTGGCGCGTGCGGCGAGGAAATCGCGTGCCTGCACCTGGCTTGCGGTAACCCCGTTCTTGCTGACTTGCGATCCCCGTGCGGCCGTGAAGGGGCGACCGGTTTCGACCCGGTAGACGTCCGCTGCATGATCGCGCATCGCCTCGAGCGCTTCGCGGCATCCTTGCAGTGTCTGGCAGAGCTGTTGTGTTTCCTCGAGCTCGACAGCGTAAATCTCCGAAGGGTCGAAGTGGCGGGCCATTTCGCCCAGCTTCTTTGCAGCATCGTCCTCGCGACCTTCAGCCAGGCGTGCGGTCATGTGGAAGGAGTTGACCATGCCCCAGGCGAGTTGCTGCGCAAATTCCTCCATGCGCGTGTCCTTGAGGACATCGAAGATCGTTCCGATTGCCATCTCCACGGCGCGGCGCGCCATGTCGGGATCCGGCATCTCTGCGGCGATTGGAGCCTCGATGATGTTGAGCTTTGCCAGATCGCTGTGTTCAAGAAACGCTCCGTCATAGGATTCCGTGATCCCTTCACGAGCATCGGCGAGATTGATCCGTGCCTGAGCCAGATCTGCGAACGAATTGAAAAAAGTCATAAAAGCCTCCGATTTTTGAAATCGTCCCCACATTGGGAACAGCCAAAAACCCATCGGGCCGGACGAACCGTGTCAGGGACGGCGAGCTCGTCTCGCCGCCGCCATGGCGGGCGTGGGGGAACCGATTTTCTGCCAAGCGTGGCGCGAGCGCAGCGAGACAGCCGCGATTGCTGAAAATTGGGGGGACCGCGATCCTTGACCAAGGGGCGGCCGCCGATAGGTTTCGGCAGGTGTTCCTGTGTGTGTGGAAGAGACGTTCCCGCCCTCGAGCAGGTGAGACGAAGGCAGGGCCGGTCAGGCGCTTCAGCGCCACACCGGGCCGCCCCTTCGGCCCTGCGAAGGGGTTACAGCGGGAACTCCCCCCATCTTGAGAGACCGTTTGGCGGGGCTGGTCGCAAGACGACGGACTGTCAGGGATGATGCCGCAAAGCGGGCATCACCGCCACGCGGGCGGTGAAGGCAAGCGCAGCGACAGCCTGAGCCGATCCTTGACCGGACGGAGGATACCGAATGACCCGCCTGCTCGCAGCAGCACGCATTACGGTCGGAAAGCTCCGAGCGCGAACGCCTTCCTGGCAAGGAAAGGCGCGTTCGCGGGTAAGGGGCGCTGCCCTGCCCGCATGGGCGGCGGCGCCGGGTTCCGGTAGAGCAGGTTCAGCGCTTAGCGAATGAGCCCATTGTCGGACCCCGCATTGGCGCTATGTTCGAGTGATGGCCGTCTGGCAGTTCGTCATCAACCTGATCCCTGCCTCTGCGGCGCGTATCGCAGGGGTCAACGCTGCACGGATGAGCCGCGCCCAGCTCGACGAGGTTGTTCTAGCCCTCCCCTTCGCAGAGGCGGATGTTCTGTTCGCAAAACTCGACATGTTGCTGCCCGAGAAACCGCGATCGTACACCGGTCTCCGGGTGTGGGGTGACGAACCTGCGGACGACATCCAGGTGAGCTTCGATGAGAAATACATCGAAGAAATCCAGGTCCGCTTCGATGTGGCGGATATCTCTCTGCCATTGATCGGCGGGGTCTGTAACGTCGCGCGGCATTTCGACTGCGTCTTTGCAACCCCGGAGGGCGCGATCATTCAGCCAAGCAGGGAAGCTGTCATCAGGACAGTTCTACAATCAGACGCAGCGCATTTTGTGCAAGACCCGCAGGGTTTCATCGAAAAGGCGGTCCGTCTGGATCGGGAGGACCGATAGGGCCCTTTGGGAGTGCCCGGTCACATTCCGTGAAGAGCATGACCCGTAGTTGAAGCGGACAGGCAGCTTCGTTCTCTTCGCCGCGGAAAGCGGAAATTCGCAAAACGACCCCGTAGCCGACATCCAGCCTTCCGGCTAAGTTCCTTAAAGAATCAGCAAAAATTCCGTTTGGAGGGACGCCATGTCGGAAATTCATTCACGATGCATTTCCGTAATTGGACTGTTCTGCCTTGTTTCGTTGATGTTTGGAACCGTCGCCTCTGCCCGACCGCTGACCATCGATGATGTCCTCGCCACCACAACCGTTGATCGGGCCGACGTCTCTCCCAATGCCGATGAGATTGCCATTTCGGTGCCGCGTCCCGCTGATCCGGGCGAGGTTTACGGGCGCAATGCCCATGAGATCGATCCATCGCGGAACGACATCTGGCTGGTAAGACGAGATGGCTCACAGCTCCGTCAGCTGACAGGTGGAAAAGAGGCGGCTGCTGGCTTTTGGTGTCCCTACTGGAGCCCCGACGGGCAGCGGCTTGCCATGCTTTCGACCGCCCCTGAACGAGCCGAACCGCGTGGCGGCGACAATGCACGGATCTATGTCTGGGAGCGCGATTCCGACAATCTGAGGCGGGTCAATGATCGGGCTGTGATGACCCAGGTGCGTTACGGCTCGCCGCTCAACGAGCTTGACCTGCGTCCCGCTGGCGCGCGCGGTCCCAATTCATGCCGCGACAACGACGAGAATGCCCCGTTCCTCTGGCTCGATGCAGATCGTCTTCTGGTCGTGTTGATGCCGCCCGGCGAGCGTTCTGCGATGGTAGATCGCTTTGCCAAGTTTCATCGTGAGGCAGCGCAAGCGGGTGCAGATATCCGAGCGGGCGAACTGCCCACCGTATCGCGCTCAAGCAGCGCGATCGCCGGTGCCGACTTGGGGGAAGGTGCTTACACGGCAGAGCTCGTAATCTTCGATCTGGCCAAAGGAACTACCACCAGTCTCGGCACGGTTCCCGCCTTTCCTATGTCCGGAGCTCTGACCCTCGTTTTGTCCCCTAATTCCCGACGCGCCGCAATCCTCGCCCCCATCCGGGCCATCGCGCCGAAGCACCGTAGGCCTGACATGCCCAATGTGCAGGCATGGGCGGTCGAGAACGAATTGTTCATGCTAGACTTTGGCGAGCAACCTTCTTTGCAACGTGTCGCTATTCCGCCAGCCTCACGCTATCCGCTCGACATCATCGGGTGGTCTCCGCAAGCCGAATACGTTGCTTTGAGAGCGCGCTCTGATCCGGGCGAGACATCGGCGCGCCTATGGTCGCTCAACACGAAGAGCGGTGAGATGACAGCGCTAGCCCCCGATAAGCAATTGGGGGGCCGGTCGCCGGCTCACCAGCGCGAGGCTGATTATGCTATCTGGTTCGACCGACGCCATCTGCTGATCAAGGGTAACCAGGCCAAGGATGATTGGCAGGTGGTAGATGCGCAATGCGGCCAGGCAACCCCTATCCAGAGCAAGGTCGAAGGGCTGTTCGATCTTCATCTATTCAGGGATCGGCTCCTCGCAGGCCGAAGCAAGGAGGGGCCAGTTCGCTATGATCCAGGCTCGTTCCGTTTTGTACCATGGGAATCCGGCACAAAGACAGGTTGCGTTGGAGATGACCGACTTGTCGCAGAGAGACAGGCCGGAGAGGCCAGATACAGCCTTTGGACAGGCTCCGGCCCAGGAGCAACGACCATCACTCTATCCAGCTCAAGCCGCCTGCTCGGGCATGACTGCACTGGCATGGTATGGGTGGAGAACGGGTTCGAGGGTAGCGCGATCCACTTCACCGGATGGAATGATCCTGCCGCTCCGCGCCTACTAATGAAGGGCAACGAGCACCTTGCGCAGATCGATTGGGGCGAGCGGCGTATGATCGACTACGCGCATACCGATGGGAGCCCTCTCCAAATGGCGGTTCTGCTCCCCCCTGATTTCGATACTTCCGTGCGCTATCCGACACTGCTTTGGGTCTATGGCGGCTACCAACCGTCAGGAGTGGGCGACTACTTCCTCGATCCGCACATGCCGGGGTTCTACAACCTCCAGCTTTACGCAAGCCGCGGTTATGTCGTAGCGATCCCCTCCATACCCATTCCGCGTGGGGATAAGCCAAGCGAGCCCTTTGCTGCCATTCCCGGCGGTGTTCTGCCGGCGCTCGACAAGCTCGTGGAGCTGGGCATCACTGACGAAAATCGGATTGGTGTCTTCGGCCAGAGCTTCGGGGGCTACACCGTCAGTGCACTGGTTGCGCAGACAGACCGGTTTGCGGCAGCCGTGAGCATCGCAGGGGCAAGCGAGCTCGCCACCACCCACGCCGCCTTCGACCCGGCCGCACGTGGCTGGCCGGGAGTCGATCAGGACATGGCTGCCAATGTGCCCATTTACGAAGCCGGGCTCGGCTTCAAAGTGGACCCGGCCTCAGACCCCGAGCTTTACCACCGCAATTCGCCTCTGACTTATGTTGACAGGATCGAGACACCGCTCCTGATAATTCACGGCGAACTCGATACGCGAGCTCCGCTGGCGCAGCCGGAAGCCCTGTATTCTCTGCTTCGCCGCAAAGGTCGTCCTGTCAGACTGCTCCGATATTGGGGAGAGAGCCACTCGCTTGCGAACTCGCCTGCAAATATCCGAGATATCTCAGACGAACTGATCAACTGGTTTGATCGATATCTGAAGCGGGGAGATGAGCGCGGTCGTTGACCGTGGAGGAACAGGGCGCGGACTTAGCCACCTTGTCACGCGAAAAGCGGTCATTCGCGTTTCCACCCATCACCGGCCATGATCGAGGCGGATGCGCGATCCTGATACCTGCCAGGCTACTTCAGCGGATTTCTCGCTGAAAGCCGGACTTCCCAAAGCGACCCCATTTCGGACGCCTCAAATGGCTAGGGTGACATACAAAACTTTTCAAAAGTGAAGGCTGTTAAACTGCTAGATCAAAACCAGGGCGGCACCTGAAGCTCGGTGTTTCATCGACCCTTGCACCGGTCGCATCTAGCGGCAATGATTGCTTTATGCCGTCGCCAAAATCAGATTCATCGCCCCCGATCAGCCCGTCCGAGCGCGAAGTGCTGGCAATGTTGGCTGAGGGTCATACTGCGAAATCCATCGCGACGGAGCTCAACCTGTCAGTCAACGCGGTCAACGAAAGGCTGCGCGAGGCGCGCCGCAAAACGGGTGCCGCCAGCAGCCGCGAACTGGCCCGCCATCTGGCTGCACAAGAAAATTGGGACAAGGAAACTGGGGTTTCGAGCGACGCGCTGCCTGATGCAGATCCGGAAACGCCTGGCGCAGCCATAATGGCTCGCCAACAACCAAGGAGTCTCATCATCATGTTCATCACCGTTGCTGCCATCGCTCTCGCCGTCGTGGGCGTGCAGAATGCTTCTACTTCCACTCAGGAAATTTCCGAACCAGTAGGATCGGAAGCGAGCGTTTCGCGCGGTGTATCTGCGCTAGATCCTTTCCAAGCGCGTTTCGACGCGGAAACGCGTGACAGTGATTGGGCGGCACCCGCCGAACTGCGCGCCTTGGCGTTTTTCACTCTCGTCAATGGCGTCCGTTCGGTCCAGGTCCATTGCGCAGCGACTTTGTGCCGTGTCGAAGGCCGCGTGGTGCCTGATGCAATGAAGGGCGCCAAGGGAGAAGTGCGAGGAGACACATTGCGTGATCGCCTACGAGGAGCCGGGCTAGAGATGACGGCTGCGGGCTTTCGTGACGCTCCGAATAAGGTGGAGGGGGGCAAGTTTACCGCCTTCCTGCGCCGTGCTGTCTGAGATCATCCTCCGTGCGACGACGTCGTATTAGCGCCGCACAGTGAAATGAATTCGATTTCAGATGGTTTGAGCCCAAAGCCGCCGTTCCGAATTCCACCCATCAACGGCCATGAGCGGGGCTGATTCGCGATCCCGAAAGCGGCATGACGGCTATGCCGCGCTTCTGGAAAAATCCTGCCGTTCAGCTATCGACCCCGAAGCGGTCGTTTGCTGCGGGCTGCGATTTCCTGAAAGCGGCTACGTGTTCATAGGGCCCGGTACCGCTGTAATCGGAACTTTCTGCCAGTTCGTCCTATGTTGTTCAACGGCATAGCTCGCAACTCGCCGCTTGCTCTGATCTCCCACTGCCTCCACAAGCGTCCGCGAAACGATAGGGAGAAAGAGATTGCTGTTCCACACAATGGTAGGCTCCAACGACATCGAGCGGTCGCGGCAGTTCTACAACGCGGTTCTGGGTGTTCTGGGAATGCCAGAACCGATGAACAATATTGCCGGAAGCGGGCATATGCGCCTCTTCTACCCGAACCCGGGCGGAACAAACTTCATCGTCACTCAGCCGATCAACGATGAACCGGCGACTGTAGCGAACGGGGCTACGGTTGCTTTCTCGTGCAATTCGCCCGAACAGGTTCAGCAATTTCATGATGTGGCCGTGGCCAACGGCGGAACGTCAATCGAAGACGCTCCCGGCCCGCGGGAGTCTGCGATGGGAACGATCCACCTTACCTACGTGCGCGACCCTGATGGTAACAAGCTGTGCGGAATTCACATCCCCGGATAAGCTTTTTTAACTCGTCCCCAGCCTGCATCGCCGGGGCAGTGACCAATGGGGAGCGGCCTTTCCGCTCTCCTCCCACCTCCGGCCGTTAGTCAAGCTCACAGCATCGCCCAAAAGCCGACATGCCGAGTGAACCGGCGTCTCTCCGAGACGTCCGCACTGGAGACGGCTCCCGCAGGAGCCGCGGTCCGACAGGCCTGGTTAGTCGCACGCCGAGGCGGCGGCATTGGTCGCCGACCGTGCGCGCGGCAAACAGGCCGCGAGCGGCGGGACCGAGAGCCGGCGGGGCTATCAGAAACGCAAGGCCCGGGCGAAGCCCGAGCCGCTGGAAAAGCCCCGCTCCTTATGGCCGCCGCGCGTGAGCGCGGTTCGCGGCCAAATCCGTCAGCGATCGTCACCCGTATGGGCCGAGACCCTGAAAGGGGCTCGGTAGAGCTTGGCCGTCCTTGGCTGCCGGACGCAGTTCCGGCGCCAGGCCGGCGGGCGAAATAGAGCGCGATCCCGGTTGAAGGCCAGGGAGACTGCATGCACCTGCTAGTATTTCCTCTGCCTGCCCCCTGTGATCCTTGACTCGAAATGTTCCTATGATGTTCTACTCATCACATGAGCAGCAAACGTCTCGATACCCTCGCCGATCTGGTTCGCCATGGCCTCAATGCGCAGGTTGAATGTCTCGGATGCCACCGCGTTGTGATCGTCCCCGCAACCAAACTGCGAGACCGATGCTTTGCCAAATCCATTCCGATGAAACTGGAGATCGTCTCACGACACTTGCGCTGCAGCTGCGGACACCGCGGGACGAAGCTGGACGCCACCGGCGTCCAGCTTTCGCCATCGTGACACGGTTTTGGGCGACGCTTGCGCGCCGCCCTACCGATCAGAGAAACTCGACGTTCTCGGCGATGATCTCGCAGCCATAGCGGTCATTGCCTTCGGCGTCCTGCCAGCGCGAGTAGTGGATGCGGCCCGTCACGGCGAGCTGGTCACCCTTGGCCTTGTGCTGGCGCAGCGGGAGCCCCATGCCGTTGAAGACAGTGACCTTGTGGAATTCGGCATCCTTGACGGGGTAGCCGGTTTCAGGGTCCTTCTGGACCTTCCCATCGCGGATGACGGGACGTTCAGTCACGAGGATGAGTTCGGTGATGCGGGTGTCGCTGCGATCGCGGGCGACGGGATCCTTGGCGAGACGGCCGACGAGGTTGACGATGTTCATTGCAAGAGCCTCCTTGGTGCCGACGGCTCGTCCGCCGGTGCCCTTATCGAGCCTCGGCGGGAGAGCTGGGACACCGCGCGCCTTCGCGCGCGGGAAACCTCGGAAATCGAGGTGGTGCGGGCAGCCCGGCTTGCCGGGCAACACGGCTCGCATTTCTGCAGGTTGGCCCTAAGCTCGACCAGAGAGGCAGGGGCACTGGGCGGCGGACGTGCTGTTGGCACAGGGGTTGATTGCGTGCCTGGACATCAACCTCGCCGCGTCTCGGCTTGCTGTCACTGGCGTTGATCGCAGAATTGATCATCCGTCCTCGCCGAGTTCGGGGAGCGAATAGTCCCTTGGCGGCAGTCGTCCGGAAGACCTGACCTTGGCGATCTGGGGTGCCAATCCGCAGGGTTGCCGCCATTGGCCTCGCGTTGATGCACAATCGGACAAGGCCCCCAGGGGGCCTGCCTGCCTGAACGGTGCGCCAATCAGTCCCGATCGATGGGAGCTGCTCTCTAGGCTGCTATGGCATCGATGATCTTTGCCGTGAACCGCGGTGGGAGTCGTCCGGCAATGTACCCGGGCTGCTTCATCAGGGGTCTGATGTCGAACCCGGGCCAGGTGAACCGGTTGAACTCCGAAATGACGATGGCGCTACCGGGAGCAAGGCCAGCTGTGCGCGCAATCTCATCGGGGATCACGATGGCGTTCTTGCGCCCCTCGCCCTTGGTCGTGATCGCGGCGACCAGATAGCGTGACCCCTCCACACCCACGACGACGACAAAGCGTTCCTTGACGCCTTCGTCGCGGCCTTGGCGCTGCTCTTCCTCGAAGAGGTAGACGTATCGGAGGATATGGCCTGCGGCGGGGCGGTCAGTCTTCCCAGCGGTCATTGGCGAGTTCGCTGTCCGAGGGCCGTGCATTGGCGAAAGCTTGGCGGTCGGCTTCGGTCATGTCGGACGAAGCGACAGCTTCGATATTCATGTGATCTGCGATCATACCGCGCGCCGCCTGTTCAAGATGGCGGAAATACTCGCTAGCTGCGATCACATGCCGCTCGCGGCCATGGCTCGTGAGGACGACCGGCTGCTTGGTTGCGAGATCGAGGAACTCGCCGGTGTTATTGTGAAACCGGGTCAGGGGAACCCTGGGGTGCTCATTTGCCGTCGCTGGCATGCTGATATCTCCTCTTGGCCTTAAAATAGCAATTATGGCCAAAATAGCAAGATTTCTGTGGTGACGTTTGCCGTGCTAGCCATCCACCTCTGTCGCCAGCAGCTCCGGCAACAATGGGACGAGGCCCGCATCAATCGCAAATCCCAATGTCCTTGCGAGGCGGCAGGCTCGAGCGATTGACCCGTCTGGAACCCCAAGCGCCTTTTCGATGTGCTCGAGGCTTTCGCCAGCGCGGGGCTCACTGACCGCATGAAGCTTGCCCGGCTTTGCAGTGACAGCAAAGGGCCAGGTCATCGCGACGCCGACAACCCCTTCGTCGAGCATGAGCAGAGTATCGCCGGCAGCGATGGTCTCGTCGGTCTGCACCGCATCATAGGCATTGCCTGTCGAAGCGAACGCATGGATCCGCCAGGCGCTGAAGGCGAAGCGCTCGCTTTCAGTCAGCATGTCACACCCCCTTCGGAGAAGGCGCGCCTCGCCGCCTCCGGAAAGGCTGCGGTGAGGTTTCGGTGGAGCGGACCCGAGGACGCCGGAAAGAATGTGCCGGTGCTGCTCGGCCGTGTAATCCGCAGCGCGCTTGCGACGGCATCCACGACGAAGCCTGCAAGCTGATCGCTGGCCGTCAGCTTGCCGAATTCAGGCGGTGCAAACCCGGCCTGATGCCAGAAGGCGATGCCTATCTCGAGGGTCTCGAGATAGCTGGCATGGCTGCCGTCGTCCTGGTCATTGTCGATGCTCGCCTCGACTGTCCGGTAGGTCCCGAAATCATGAGCGTTAGCCTTGATCCGCAGGGTGATTCCGGCGGGCGGAGGCCCAGCCACCGCGATCAGCGCAGCCCTGTAGAGCATGGCTTCCGCGGTATTCACGAGGTCGAAATTGGGGGTGTGGCCGATCTGCGCGCAGTCTTCGTTTGTGGGCGCGCCTTCAAGATCGAGAGCCCAGATTGTTTTTGCCATTCAAGCCTCCTTTGCTCGAACGGCACCCTCCCCCTTCCCTCTTGCTGGCCGAGTTCCTTCAGCAGTTCTGCCGAGCCCGACAGCAGCGGGCAAAAGAAAAGGCCCGCCCGCGACAAATGCGCAGACGGGCCTTCCCGATGTGACCGGCGCGGGTCGCGGCACCGGTCACGGGGGGGGCTTGTCCCGGTCAGGCGTCGACGCTCACGCGCGTCTTGCCCTTGGGTGCCGGAGCGGTGCTTTCGCCCAGACCGTCGCCGGTGGCAGCGGCGCTGTCAACGCTGCGGTCGCTGGCCGGTTCGTCGCCGGTGGCGGTGAGCGGCGGCAGGGCGCCTTCGCTCTCGCTGCCGAAGCCGTCGAGCGAGGCCTTGGGCTTCGAACGCCGCCAAGCGACGTTGAAGCTCCCATCGTTCTGCTGGAACATGGCGACCGGGATCGGCGCCGAGAGGCTGGGATCGTCGATCTGGCCCGACAGGAAGCATTCGCCGGTCTCGTTCGACGAGTATTCCCAGAGCGCGCCGATCTTGACCCAGCTGCGGCGGTCCGCCGAGAGCGCCATGAGATCGAACTTGGGTGCCCGCTCGTTGGTGGATTCGAAGGCCCGCAGAGCAACCGTCGCACTGAAGGTCAGGGTGGTGATGCGGCCGATGTGAACGCCTTCCGCGTTGGCCTTGAGGGTGCCGATGTTCATGTCAAAGTCTCCTGATGCTGTCCGAACCCCTTGTCCGGAACACCTTCTCCCATCCCCCCTCTCCTCCGGGCCCGTGGCCCGGCCCGTGCGCCAGCCACCGCAGGCGCGCGTAATTCTATCCAGCCCAGAGGGCTGAAGAGCCTAGATGCATGGTTCTGGAGATCAATCGGCCCTGCTTCGAGCAATGCGCGGTCTGTACCTAGCTAAGCTTCGGGCTCGGACCTGTCCTTCATCTGGCTGAGGCGCGCCATGAAGGCCTTGGCTTCGAGCTGATTGGGTCCATCGCGCGTGGCGAGGCAGGCCATCCTGTCGATCTCGTGCTGTGCGGCAAGACTTGCATCGATATGGCAATAGGGTTCGAGCACGCGGATTGCGTCAACTGCGCGGGGGAGCTCGCCGAAATCGGTTCCGACCCATACGAGTTCGATCTCTTCTCCGTCTTCGTCAGGGGCGCTCAGTACCTGTGCGAAATAGGTCTGAAGTGGACGGTCCCAGCCAACATAGGCACTTGCCGCCGCAACTCCGTCACGAAGCGGTACTTTGTGTCTGCTCATGCGCTTTTTACCTCCCCATCAGGTTTGGGCGGCTGCCGGGTGACGCAGCGATATCCCTGTCCCTCACAATGATCAGTAGTCCGCTGGCCGCATCAGCGTGATGACGCGCCGTGTCATCGCTGGATTGGCCGGATCCTCTGACCCGAACGCCAGTTCGGTGTCGTAATAGATCCTATGCAGGCCGGATCGGCTATGCCGTTGTTCCGTCAAACCCCACGGAGAACGCTAAATGGAGAACTCGTCGTCAGATTACTGCCCCAAGACTTCTGTCATTGTCAGCGTTGAGCTCAGCAAGCGCAACTGGCTTGTTGCTTCGCTCTCGCCAGGAGCCGCGAAGCCTTCGCTACGGACAATTCCTGCCGGGAACAGCGCGGCACTGATCAGTCACCTTCGCAATCTTGAGTGCAAGGCCGCTGATCGTATCGGTGAACCTGCCGCCATTCGCCTGTGCTTCGAGATTGGATATGATGGCTTCTGGCTCGCAAGGCTACTGCGGTCGAACGATATCGATACATATGTGCTGGATCCCGCCAGCTTCCTCGTGTCGCGGCGAGGCAGGCGCGCAAAAACCGACCGGATCGACGCCGAAGCAATGATCGGAATCCTCAAAGCCTATCTCGCTGGCGACAAAAGCGTGTGCCGTGTCGTGGACGTGCCCTCCCCCGAGGAGGAGGACGCGCGCAGAGTAATGCGGGAGCGCGGCGATCTCGTGCACGAGCGCACCCGAATTATCTCTCGGATCAGGGGGCTACTTGCATTACAGGGCATACGATCTGTCAAAGCCATCAAGGGCGGTGACTGGTCAAAACAGCTCGACGACATGCGCACCGGCGATGGGCGGCCTTTGCCACCAAACCTTCGTCGACAAATTGAGCGCTGTTTCGAACGGCTCGCGTTGCTCAACGATCAGATCAAGGACATCGAGCGGGACCGCGCTGAAGTTGTGCTCCATGAGGAGTCTACCTTCCCATGCCGAGAGAAAGCGGTTCGCCTTGAGCAGCTGAAGGGCATTGGTCCGAACAGCGCGGCAATGTTGGTTGCTGAGGTTTTTTGCCGAAAGTTCGAAAGCCGACGACACGTCGCGGCCTTCCTTGGGTTAGCTCCGGCGCCCTTCGCCAGCGGCGACGTGTCGCGTGATCAGGGCATCAGCAAAGCCGGTAACCGAAGCACACGTGTGCAGATGGTGGAACTTGCCTGGTGTTGGTTGAAATATCAGCCAAGTAGCGAACTGACCGTTTGGTATCGCAACCGGTTCAAAGGCAACGGCGCTCGCGCGGCAAAGGTGGGGATCGTTGCGCTCGCCCGAAAATTGTTGATCGCGCTTTGGCGCTTTGTGGAGACCGGTCTGGTCCCTCAAGGTGCCGAGCTCCGCGCCGCCTGATGCCTATGTTGCAACAGGCTCGATAAGGCGACGCGGATTGGTGTGATGCGTGACCGGGAAAGTTGATGGCGCCTGAAAACGCCCAGTAGTAGTTTGGTCCGCATCCGCCTTTGCTCGATCCGGGGATATGAATACGGATTATGGTGCGCGGGAACGGCCGCGACCGGATACAAGTCTATGCACGGATAGTGCATCAGCTGACCTCGGAACGAATGAAGCCAATCCTTGAGCATTGCGTGTGGGGCCCCCAACGCGTCAACAGAAGGAACCGTTCAATGCGATCTTGACAAGGCCCGGATCATACAAGTCTATGCACGGATAGTGCATCAGCTGACCTCGGAACGAATGAAGCCAATCCTTGAGCATTGCGTGTGGGGCCCCCAACGCGTCAACAGAAGGAACCGTTCAATGCGATCTTGACAAGGCCCGGATCATACAAATCGACCTTCATCAGCACCTTGATGCCATCGACATCCATGCTTGCAAAGTCTCGCTCGGGCGAATCCGGGGCGAAGGTGCAATGGCGTAGAGCGGCCATCAACCGAGCCTGGGCCATCATGCTTTGTGCCACCGTGTCGCCGCCGAGTTCTGCAAGCAGCCCGGAGGTTATGACGATGCGAGCCATGCGGTCACGGCCCTGGCGTGCGGCATCATTGAGCAGCGCAATCCGCTCGATGCGCTGCCGAGCACAAGAGAGGTCGGATGTGTCATGCATTGGAGTTCTCCTCCCGATCAAAAGGGCGATCAGCGGGCAACCGGACGGCCTCGCGAGCCTCAGCCGGCAGGCTGACAAGCGGACAGCTGAACATTGATCGCGGTCCCGGGGGCGACGGTAATGGCAACCTGCCGGTCCTTGGGAATGACCCACAGGATGCCGGCGAGCGTGTCGCGGATACGGGCCGCAATGGCCTCGTCTTCGCCGAGCAGCACCCGGGCCGCGAGCTCGCGCGCATCGCGCAAGAAGTGCTCGTGCTGGGTGTCCCAGGAGTCGGCCTCGCTGTCGTCGCTCGCGCAGAAACAGACGTTCTCGATCAGATCGACCAGCGTTTCGGGGGTCAGCGCCGGACCCGGCACAAAAGCGATACGGATCTGGTCGACACCGCTGTACCAGCCATCCTCGCCCACGACGAAGGCGACGTCTGCCGGGATCCGTTCCTCGCGCTGCGTTTCGCTGGCGCGGTGAAAGACACAGAACCTCAGCTCGATCGTCTCGGCACGAACATGGTCATCGAGCGGCGGAAAGCTGCCGTTCTCGGCGATGACGTGGCCCTGCTCCCCGGCTGCAACATAGAAGCGCACGTTCCCGAGCTGATGCAGCGCGTCATACCAGCCATAGCCAGCGTATGCGGGATGGTTCTCGACGAGGTGTGGGCGCAAAGGGTGCTCGCGCAGCGCGCGCTCCAGTCCCTGTGCAATATCGGGCTCAAGATCCGCGACAAGGATCGTGTCCGCACCTGCTGCGATTTCCTCATACTCGACATTGACGTTGTCGCTCTCCGCGATGGCGGCATGCCAGCGGGGCAGGCAGGGGTGGGCCTCCGGCAGGGCGACCCCCAGATCGCGCGCTTCCTTCCAGTTCTCGAAGGAAAGCCGGTGCTGGCCTCTGTGCGCCAGCGCGGCATAGATCGTGCGCTTGCACGCTGCCTGCAGCGCCGCAAATGCGGTGTTCTCGACGAATTCCTTGCGCGCCGGGAGCACAAGGGCAAGGCCCGGGGTGGCCCCGATATCGAGCCGGGCATGGTAGGTCTTGCCGCCAAGGCTCTCCGAGACGCTGGCAAGCTTGCGGGTGAGCACCATGCCATGGAAGTTGGTCGTGGGATCTTGCTGGTATTCGCGCCCCTCGAACACACCGATCTGGCTGCCGTTCCAATCGGCGATGTAGATCGCCTTGGCGAGGAAGTCCTCGCGCGGAATTTCCGTGCCATTGAAGAACACCGGCAGCGGGTAGAACTTTGCAACTTCGCGCAGATGTCGATACCGGATGTATTCTCCCCAGAAGTGCCGAATGAAAATTCCCCAGTTTGAGGTGAGCGCCAATTCGCTCCGGGGCTAGCCCCGGAGCGAATTGGCAACGACCCGCACGGATCCCTCCTATGCTTGCCCGGATTGGCGGGAGGCGTGGCAGGTGATCAGACTTGAGGAAATTGTCATGATCCATGACTTGAAGCGGCAGGGGCTGTCGGTGTCGGCGATTGCGCGGCAGACGGGCCTTGATCGAAAGACGGTACGCAAACACCTGGCCGGCGGCGTGAAGGCGCCGGTGTACAAGCCCCGGCCACCCCGTCCGCGGGAGCTGGAACCCTACGAACCATATCTTCGCGATCGCATCGCGTTATATCCTGGGTTGTCTGGCAAGCGTCTCTTCCGCGAAATCGCTGCGATGGGGTTCAAGGGCGGCTACACGACCGTCACGGACTTCCTGCGCCAGATGCGGCCGCGGCGAGTGGTCCCGTTTGAGCGGCGCTTCGAAACACCCGCGGGACGGCAGGCCCAGGTGGACTTCGCCCAGTTCAAGGTGGCGTTCAGCGATGAGCCGGGCGTGACCCGGATCTTCTGGCTGTTCTCGATGGTGTTGGGTCATAGCCGCTGGCTGTGGGGTCGGTTCTGTCCGACCCAGGATCTGCAGACGGTGATGCGCTGCCACATCGACGCCTTCGATGCGATGGGCGGTGCCCCGTCCGAGGTGCTTTACGACCGCATGAAAACCGCTGTGATCGATGAGGATGCCGAGGGTATTGTGATCTACAATCGGTCGCTGGTGGCCTTGCTGGATCATTACGGCGCTTTGCCGCGTGCATGCAGGCCCTATCGGGCGAAAACCAAGGGCAAGATCGAACGGCCCTACCGCTACATCCGTCAGGACTTCTTCCTTGGACGCACCTTCTGCAACGCTGATGACCTGAACAGGCAGTTCCGCGAATGGCTGGACACGGTCGCGAATGTTCGGTTGCATGCCACGACCCGGCGGATCGTCAGCGAGCACTTTGCCGAGGAGCAACCGGTCCTGACGGCCTTGCCTGCGGCCCCATACAATGCGGTGCTCACGATCGAGCGGCGAGTCAGCCATGAAGGCATGGTATCGGTTGGCGGCAATCTCTACTCGGTGCCCGACGCTACGCGCAAACGGGTCGTGGAGGTGCAGAATCATCCCCGTGAGATCAGGATCTTCGAGGATCGCAAGCTGATCGCGGTGCATCCCGTTCTCGATGGACGCAATCAGCGCCGGGTTGATCCTTCCCACCGGCGGCTCGCTCCGCCTCGCGCGGCAACAGTGCCGCCGCCTGCAGGGCTTGAGATTACCAGGCGCTCGCTGGGCTTCTACGAGGCGGTAGGACGGCGACTGGCCGGCAGCGAGGTACGGCCATGACGGAGATCATCGACCGCATCCGCACGAGCCTGGTTGGCCTGAGAATGCCCCGCGCGCTCGAGGTACTTGATCATACCATGCGGTGTCTGGAGCGCGGCGAAATGACCGCGCTTGAAGCCATCGATGTCTTGCTCTCGCATGAGTATGGCAATCGGGAAAGCAGGCGCTTCACTGTCGGGCTCAAGACCTCACGGCTCATGCCCATGAAAACCCTCGAAGGCTTCGACTTCTCGTTCCAGCCTTCGCTGGATCGCGGCCGCATCCTCGCACTGGCGCAGCTCGACTTTATCGAGCGCGGCGAGGTGGTCCATCTGCTGGGACCGCCGGGCACAGGCAAGAGCCATCTGGCGACAGCCTTGGGCGCAGAGGCTGTTCGCGCTGGCAAGCGTGTTTACCGCGCCAGTCTGGCTGAGGTGATCGACATGCTGGTGCGTGCCGAGCGTGACGGACGGCTTCCCGAACGGCTCCGGTTCTTCAACCGAAACACCCTCCTTATCGTCGATGAGATCGGCTACCTCCCGGTTACGCCCGGCGGTGCCAACCTCTTCTTCCAGCTGGTCAACTCCCGTTACGAAAAGGGAGCGATGATCCTCACATCCAACCGCGGCTTTGCTGAATGGGGCGAGGTGTTCGGGGATCCGGTGGTGGCAACGGCGCTCCTCGATCGCTTGCTGCACCATGCCATCGTGATCCAGATCGAGGGCGCCAGTTACCGCTTGCGCGCGCACTCCGACCTCGTGCCGGAACACACCAGGGCGATCTCAGCGATCACGCCGCCGCCGCCGCCCAAAAGGCGCGGGCGGCCACCGAAGGAGCGCACGCACGATCACTGGAACGGCTGATCACCGAAACCCAAACTGGGGAATTTTAACCCGGCACTTCTGGGGAATTATTAGTCAGCGTTGACAGCAGAATCCGATCGGCCGTCTGCTCGCTCACGCCGGGCACCAGGAAGGTGATGGTCGTACCAACCGGGCGAGCAAGAGGCACCACGGTAATGTCCTGCCCACCGGTCCAGCCATCCGCGGGGACATGCACCGACCATCCGGTGTCGGCATTGGCATGCCGCGAGCTGATCCGGGTGCCCTTGCCCGCAAGGCTGAAGACACCCATGCCTGCCGGGTCTTCGGCCTCATGGATGTGCTGGCTCCAGCCCGAATCCCCCAGGGCAATCATCGTCTGGGGATCAGCGACGCCGGTTCCATCGTCGACAAGGGTCAGTCGCGCTCCGTCCTGATCGGCGCAGCAGGCGATATCGATCCGGGAAGCGCCAGCGCGGCGACTGTTCTGAAGGAGCTCGCCGAGGATATCGCCGATGGTGCCGTTGAAGAGGCGCGTGACTTTGGTGATTGTCTTCGGGCTGACGCTGGGTCGGATGACTGTCGGGTTCATGGCAAAGGGTCCTTCATCGCACTGGTTCGCCCTTCCCCTCCCCCTTCCCTTCAGAACGGCGGATTGACGCCTGGTCGGAGCCGGACGGCTTGGGCCTGCTCTTCAGCCCACGCGCTTGGGTCGCAGGGCCTCGGGCATCGGAATGATGTCGTGCGCCGTATCGCGCAGCGCTGTGACCTCGCCGCGCGCGGCGTAGAGGTCCTTCGCGATCAGCGCGCAGACTTCGGCCTCGCCATAGGTTGGCCGGCCAAGGTGATCGACGCGCTCGACTTGGCGGGCAATCACGCCGACTTTGCCTTCCGGCACCCATTCGGCCCAATCGCCCCAGGCGGTGGTCACGCAGAATTCGCCGATGGCGGCGATGTAGGCCTTGCGCGTCCGCAGGATCGTGGAGGCATTCTCCTTGACGGCCTCGCCGGTAAAGGCACCGAAGCGGTCCGGATGCCAACATTTGACGGTATCGCGGGCAAGCTGCAGGAAGCCCGCGGAGCAGGAGCCCTGCCCATCAAGCTCGCTGGAAAAGGCAAGGATCGGGAGCGACCAATCGCAGTCTTCTTCGTAGGACCCTCCCTCGATCTGTAGCGCCGACGGCATGGCGGCCTGCCTCTGATCGGACAGAATGATGCCGCCGTGGCTGGCGGTCATCACCGACCAAATGCCGGGGCCAAGCTGATCGGCCTGTTGGACAGCACCCCAGATCGATGTCGATGGGCGCGGCGACGGAGCAAAGCATGTCATGAGCGAACTCTACTTCTTCAGGTTCGCTCACATCCTCCCCCTCCCCTTCACTCGAGAATGCGGCGTGCCTCGCTGATAATTGCCTCAGGCGTCACGCTGCTGACGGCCATGGATACGACAAGCCCGGCCTGACCGAGACGCTCGCGCTCGATGCTGCGCAGCTCAAGATAGTCAGCATCATCCGACTGCAGGATCTGGAGCGCGAACTTGCACTCCACCCCGCTATGCTCATCGAGCAGCGCCACCAGGAAATCCGGCCTCGCTGAGCCCGCAGCCAGTGTTATGTCAAAGAGGACCTTTTTGACCGCCATCCTGACACCGAGACGGCGCAGTTCATATTGGGCCTGTTGGAGCGCGCGCAGCACGTCGCGATCGTGTTCACGCTCGGCGGGCACGAACTGGTTTCCGCTGAAGACAGGCTGGGCATAGGCGCGCAGCGCCAGGTATCCTTCACGCCGACTATGTTCCCCGACGACGGCCAACACGAGAAAGGGTGGCTCGACCTCGGCCCGGATGATCCCGGTGTGCTGGATGCGATTGCGGATTTCGACAGTTCCGAGCCCCGTCACCACCTCGCTCGATGTGACCTCGCTCGCTTCGAGAAGCAGAAAGGCCTGCGGCGCAAACTCGGGCGGCCAGGTCTCGGCGGCAGCCCGTAACCGGGCATGGACCCGCCGCTTCTCGTAATCGATGGCGTTGGTGTAGAGGTGATCCGACAGCCGAATGCCCGGCGCGATCTCGAGGCCCTGAGCGGCGCGCTTGAGGTGGCGCATTTCTTCGCTGATCGAGCCTGCGCGCCTGCCACTAGGCGGTAATTCGCGCAGGATGTTCGATCCTGCGCGCTCGAGCAGCAGCCAGAGCAGCTTGCCGAGGCGCGGGATGGCGACGCCGCGTGAGCGGTCGTCAGGCTCTATGTCCTCTGGCCTCTGTGCAAGCTTCTCCGGGGCCTTCTGGTGCGCGCTGAACAGGCCTTTTGGTAGGCCGATAGCATAGAGCGAATCCTTCACGGTCTCGCGGATGCGCGGTGGCGCCTGCGGCAGATGAAACGGGCAACCTGGCTCGTGGCCTGGCCGCGAAGTAAGACGCCTGAGGTAATAGGTTTCCTGAAAACTGAGATAGGCCGCGCTCATCAGCGGCGGCGGCTGCTCTGCCCCAAGGCAATCGCACGCGATCCACTTGTGGTTCTCTCGCGCGGTCGAGACCAGTGAGACTGAAGCGCGGTGGTCGGCCTCGCTGCCTCGGCCTGTATACCACCGCACCAGCGCAGCCTTCAGCTCGTCGCTGATGGCGACCCTGCCGGTCTTTCCTGTGGTGTCCTTACCTACCAGCCACATGCATGATGACGCCTTGACCCTGTAGTTTGTTCACGGTATGTTCATAATCTGCAGGAGCCCATGAATAATGAACAAGGTCTTTGATATCGGCAAGTTCGACCTCGATATCACGCTGCGCGACGCGGCGCTTGATCCGAATTGCCGTCCAACCAAGCGCATGCTCGCCAATGCCTCGATCGGAGTGGAGCCGTTCGATGCCTATTACTCGGCGCGCGAGCTTTATGAGACCTTGCAGGGCGTCTTTCAGGGCCTGCCCAATGCCAAGTCTCGGCTGACACAGATCCTGTCTTGCCATTGCGATGACTATCAGCGCTGCCTCTACTATGCGCTGGCAGGGCGCGGGGTTGTCCAGATGCTAGACGATCTCGAATGGCTCTTCGAACTCCTCGGGCCGCGGTGCCAGATGTCGGGGCACCTTTTGCGCTCGGGCCAGCACCCTGCGCCGATGGTCAACCCTTACGTCTCGTCAGAGCCTGATGGCCCTGTTCCTGCCCGTAATGCCGACTTTACCGAAGGCCCATCGTGGTATTTCGACCCCGGCCTTGGAGGGATGATCGAGGAATAGATATTCCGGTTCCATCGCGGTGCTCAGGCATGCACGCCTGCGTCCACGGCAGCAATATAAGTCAGCACGTCCTGCACGCGGTCGCAGCGTACAAGTTCCATCGCAGTCTGTCCTGAAAAACCGGAAAGCGCCTCAGAACGGTACCAGGCATAGGCCATGATGACAGAACCGAAACGCGGTTCCACCTTGCTGAGCACCTCTCTCATCGAGCCGATGCGGCGCTGAATGTCATCTGACTCCATCCGGCGGGGATCATCTTTGTCGAGACCGAGCGTGCGTGCAAGTTCATTGCCGGTTGTCCCCAGCTTCGCTATCAGTGTGCGCGGGTCACGCGCGCCATTGTCCGCACCGCGATCGGATTCCATCCAGGAGCCTCAGTTCAATAGTGAAACCGGCATTGGGCAATCTCTAGCTGTTGCTCGTTTCCTTTGCCAGTGACGCGATAGACCAGACGGTCTTCTTTGGTGATCCGCCGCGACCACCAGCCTGCCAGGGAGCCTTTGAGAGGCTCAGGCTTTCCGGTCCCTTTGAAAGGTGTTCGCTGGCATTCCTTGATGAGATCGTTGAGCCGGGTGAGAACCTTGTCATCGGCTTGTTGCCAGTGAAGATAATCCTCCCAGGCATTGTCAGCAAAGACCAGCTTCAAGGCTCGATCAGCCCGCGCTCATTGCCGCCTTGACCATCCAGTTGCTCGATCGACTGCCGTAGGCGGTCGGCATTGGTGCGGTTCGAAAGGAGGTACATGGTCTCCTCGATCGCGTTCCAATCTTCGAGCGAGACCATCACGATCGACTCTGCTTTCTGGCGCGTGACCACGACATGTGTCCGGTCACTGACCACTTGATCCATAATGCCTTTCAGATTGGCGCGCGCTTCTGAGTAGGTGATAACATCCATGGCTTCATCCTTTCCCGGAACGTTGTACTGATATTGGTACAATTGCAAGGGTGAATAATTGATGAAGGGAAAGAGCCCATGTTTTCGAGATAGCCTACAGGACAACAACCTGAAGCTCGATCGCACCGGGAAGGCCCTCTTCTGCCGGCAGAACGCAGAAGGGCTGGAGCTTGCTGTCGGTCCTCACCACGGCATGGCTCTGCCCGGAATTTGCTGTCATCCGGATGGCGAGGCGCTCAGCATTTGCGCGTCCGCACAGGATCGCCCTTCTGGGATCGAGGCTCTGAAGCAGCATGGTCACCTCCCGAGCGTTACGCCGTTGCCGAGAAGAATGTGCGCGGCGCACGCTTGGGGGGCACGACTTCGAACCGGCGCTCCATCAATCTGCTGATGCGGAACCGGCCTCGGCCATCGGGCGTGCTGAGTTCAATTTTCGCGCCACGCTTTGTCACCCTGAATTCGGCGTGTTCGCTCCCGTCGGTGAACTTCATGGGTTCAGGCAGCCGGATCATGTCGCCATCGGCGATCTTGCGTTCCTTGAGCCGCAGCTGGCGGTAGCACCGGTTGCGCCAGTCGAGGGCATAAGGGTGATTGGTTGGACCCAGTTTCTCGAGGATACTTCTGGGACACCCGGCCTCCACCGGCCCGGAGTTTTCATCCATGTCCTTGTAGCCGAACAGGAGGCCGTCGGCTGCCTTGGGGTTCCAGCGGACCAGACAGATCACTGCGGAGATGGCGTGGGTCTGGTTGTTCGGTCCATAGCGCTGGACAGCCGCGTAATAGGCCCCAGTTGTGGACACGCTTCTGATGACCCGGCATCCTTCGAAGGTGCCGGTTTCTTCATTCTCGCGCTCCCATGTGAGCTGATTGTCGAGATAGGCCTTGGGAGTGTCGAAGCCCCCCATTCCGGCACGGTGCATGTAAAGCCAGCCCATGCGTGTTCTCCTTCAGATGAGCCCCGGCTGCGCCGGAGGTGCGATCTTCAATTCGCGCGCGATCCGCGCCGTGAGTGCGGGAATGTCTGCAAGGGCGGTGATCGGCGCTTTGCGCATCACCGCGCCAGGCGGTTTCCAGAACGGGTTGCGCCAGGCGAGACCCGGCTCGCCGAACCTTTCCGGGCTGATCCGGACATAGATACCTTCGGCTTCCAGCACATGCTCGCCCGCGAGCTGTTCCTGTGAGGTGTAATAGCTGATGCGGTAATCGGCGTGATCGAGCCCGATCCCTGCTGCGATCTGGCGGAGTGCGCGCGTGCCCTCGCGCCGGTAGTGGCGCAGCTCTTCGGGACGATAGTCGATCCCGCGCTTGACCAGCGCAATGATCGCCGGTCTGTGCTTGAGCTCGGCAAGGCGTTCGATGCACTGGGACCGCAGCGCCTGGTCGTCTGCCTCACATTCGGTCGGCCTTCCGTCGGCAATGCGCTGAAGGTGGCGGGTGAGGAGCAGCACTGCCGGGCAGCTTCCAACCTGCCGGCCTGCAAGGCGGACATCATCGACGGCCTCGTTCAATGCCCGCAGCGCATTCTCGAAGGTTGTCAGTCCATCAGGCTGGAGTGCGCGGCGGTAACGGTAATCGATGTCGCAGGACATGAGGCTTCCTTTCCATTGCAAGATGCAATGGCCCCATCCCCCTTCCCTCAATGCAGGCTGCGACGATGTTCGCTTAGGCCCTGCAGCGGCAACGGCTCGTAGATCATCGGTCGCAGGAGCGTGCCTGGCGCAATCTGCTCGAGGATTCGCGCAACTGCCGAGACCGCAACGCCCGCCTCGGTTGTCTGAATAACAAGCGATCGGCCTTGATCCGGAGCTATGCCAAGTGACCAACCGGCGTCCCCCTTGCCGAGAAGACCGTCCAGCACCTGGCGTGGATCCCTCTGGGGGAACAGGCCTGCGATATACTCAGCCAGCACACCGCCTATGGGCGCCCTCCCCCGGCCTGCAACATCGCTGGCATAACGGTGAAGCTGGGTAAGGCGAACGACCTCCTCGGGGGCTGGCTCAAGCACAAGCCGGAACTGGCACCGTTTCATCGGCTTCCTCCCCTTCATCCTCCGCAGGTTCGCTCTGGTAACCCGAATAGGCCGCAAGATGGTTGAATGCCTGATCGGCCTTCGCGGCCGCGGTGATGATCGCCGTCTTGTCCGCCTTGAGGATCTCCAGCCAGTGCGAGACATAACTGGCATGGCTTTCGTGGAGGTCTGCCGGAAGGCCAAGTTCGTAGCAGATCCGGGCACTCACCTGCTCGGCGACCAGCTCCTCGAAAGCGTAGGCCTTGTCGCCAAAACGCTTGCCAAACTCGCGGGCGAGCCGCGAGGCATGGCCCGACCAATGGCCAAGCTCATGCGCCTTCGTGGCCACGAACACGTCTTCGGTGCTGAAGACATTGGGGTGCGGAAGCTGAATATAATCAGCGCCCGGCGAGTAGAACGCGCGGTCTCCGCCGAGGCGTATATCAGCCGGGACGGGTACGAAGAAGCGCTCGATGGCAGCGGCCTTCTGCGAGGGCGTCGGCGGCACTTCGGGCACCGGACTCGGATAGAAATGCGGCGGTAGCCCGTCAATTTGCGAGGCGTTGAACACGCTGTAAGCGCGCATGAAGCGGATTGTTTTCGACGATTCCTCACCGGTCGCCTGGTCGATCGCAGTCTTCTTCGTGCTGTTGAAGTAGATGCTCGGCTCGGCGGTCTCGCCCTTGCGGACCTGTCCGCCAAGCTCGATGGCCTGGCGCCAGGTCATCCAGTAGCGTGAGCCATAACCATAGTGGTCGGCGACCGCCCAAAGATAGAGGCGGTTGATCCCTGTGTAAGGGACGCCTGCGGCGCGCAGCGGTGCGCCGCCCATACCGGTCTTCTTCCAGGGTCGGCGCCAAGGCAGCGTTCCGGCCTCAATTGTCTTGATGATCAGATTGGTTATTTCCTGCGCGACGTCGCGCTTGGGTCGTTGGCGCATTGGCCTTCTCCTCAACAAAAAAGAGGCCCGGCTCACTCAGGCGAGTGGCCGGGCCAGGTCATCAGGAGGGGTGATTGACCGCCTCAGGCGGCTACCGCCGCTTCTTCACAGGCGTGTTGAGGTTCATGGTCATCGATCAGCTCTTCGGCCTCGCTGTCGGCTTCACCGTCATCGCCATCGCAGACGTCGGCGACAGGGTCGCTTTCGTCGGTGTCCGGGATGACCGGATCAGCGGGATTGGCACCAATCGTGAACTTCATGCCTTCAGGCAACCAGGCCAGCGCTGCTTCCTTGACGTCCTGTTCAACGATCGCCTTGCCGGCGAAGATCGTCTCGCAGGTCTTGGCAAGGTCAGCTTTCTTCGAGGCGGCATAACGCGCCGCAAGATCGCTGCCGCCGACTTCGGTCAGTGCCGCAAGACACGAGGTCTTGCTGACTCGGTCGAAGAAATTCTCGGCCGTCGGCCGCCACATCGCTGCAACGTCGATGTCGAGCATACTGCCCATGACAGCATGGATCGGATGGTATTCCGAACCATAGCCCTTCTTGGCTTCGAGCGAGATGGCCACCGCATAGGCCAGCCACGCCGCCTTGGCTTCGTCGGCAAGTTCCCGGAAGGCAATGAAGCGCTGTGCTGCACAGCCATGTTCCTGCCATGCCGTGTCGAGCGCGTTTTCGGCCTCGGCGAGAATCCCTTCGGCTGTGGACTGCGAAAGTTCTCCGGTCGCAGGATCGCTGGGTCGTCCGCCCTTGATCGAGGTGCCCCGGCTTTCATAGCTGCGGCTGTCAGCCAGCGCGAAGATGGCGAAGTCGAGCGCGAGCCCGGCATCACTGAGGAGGGATGCTGACAGGATATTGCGGCGCTGGACCGAAAGCTCGTCGAACAGGCGGGCGCTGATGGGCTTTTCCGTACCCGGCGCAACTGCCTCGGGCCTGGAAGGTGCAGCGCTGCCTCGCTTGGTGGAACCTGGCACCGGCTCTTCGGCCGTCGCTGTCACCTTGCCATTCTCATCGGTCTCGAACGAAAGGCGCTTTTCGCTGTAGTAATCGGCCTCGAGGACCATTTCGCCGCGGGTGGTGAGAACCAGGAACCGTCCGGCCTCATTGCGCCATTCTTCGGGCAGTTCGCGCACCGGGTTATTGAGGTCACTGCGCTCAGCATCGAGATCTTCATACTCGGCCTCGAGCTGCCCAAAATCGGCCTCGTCGCCTTCATTGCCTTCGTCGATGATCTCGCTGATTTCTTCCATCCGGGCATCGATCGCGTCAATTCGGGCACGTGCTTCTTCGGAAAGCGGTGCGGGCGGGAGGCGAACCGCAGTAACGCCCATTTCGCTGCGCGCCTGCCAGGAATTGGTCGACGCCACCGGGCTAATCCAGGCAAGGCCCGTTTCAGCAGCGATCCGCTGGGCTCCGGCTTCCATCTTCTCGGCCGCAAGCCTGTGGGCGATCTCGATGTCGATCCAGCGATCATCTGCGGCTTCGCTGAAGAGGTCGCGTTCGATCTTGCCGCCGGCGGCCACATAGGCATCTTCGCCAATCAGCAGCGCAATCGGGTCGTTGCCGCGCATGGAACCGCTCGCCACCATACGCCGGATGGCATCGGCGCTTGGGTTATAGGCATAGCGCATCTGCTCAAAGACCCGCAGCTGCACCTCGTGCTGATCGGTAGCAGCATAGGCTTTCGCGATTTCGAGAGTGACATCGCCCTTGGCAAGCGCTTCGAAGATCGGCTCGGCGAGATTGGCGAGCCGCAGACGGCCTTCCACAAAGCGCTGGGTGAGGCCAAAGCGTTTGGCGACCGCGGCAACATCGCTGCCTTCCTTGATGAAGTGCTGGAAGGCGCGGCATTCCTCAGCCGGTGACATCCCGACGCGCTGGAAGTTCTCAGCCAGCGAGGCCTCGCCAGCTTCCTCTTCGCTGCCCTCAAGCAGCTTGCATTCGATCTCGGTATCGGGGTCCCACGCACCGCGCGCGACGATCATCTCGATGGCTCGCAGCCGGCGACCACCGGCGATGACGGCAAACTTGCCGCGCTTCTTACTCTTGGTGACCAGCAGGTTCTGCAAAAGGCCGCGCGCTTCGATGTCGGCGGAAAGCTGGATATCGTCTTCTTCGCTGCGCGTTTTGCGCACGTTGGCATCGCTCAGATAGAGCCGGGAAAAGGGAATAAGCATCGTCGTCACTCCTGATGTGCACCCGGCAATCACCCGGGCACACATCCCCTCCCCCTCCCCTTCTGATTTGCGTTTCACGCAGACCTCAGGGTTATTCGTTGTCGCCCCACGGATGCAAAGCGTGGCATTCTTCGGATTTGGAGCGCGCGGCTCGTCAGAGGTCAGAATGCCCTAATGGTTGGATGCTCATGAGGAGGCGATCCTTGGATCGCCACAATTCACAGCCCGAGCAGCCAGATTCGGATGCCGACCGTGGCTCAGCCGGTCGCGACTGCCAGAATCGCCGTCTAGTTCTGCCCGAAGCGGACATGCCGCTTTCGGGATGGCGCATCACACCCGCGAGTGTCGCAAAGTGGGTGGTTACCTGCCTTCGAGCACCGCTGCTAGGTTTGGGTCAGCTTGTCGTGCGACCGAAACCGGATACGCAAGCGCTACAGTTTCTTTGCCTGCTTCTTTCCGAAGATACACAACCCAAAGATCCCCGCGAGCGGGAGCCTTTATGCCGTCATCGCAAGCAGCGCTGTCGCCGCTGCGACTGATAGTGAAGCGAGCGGTTTTGGTCTTTCCTCGGATTACGCGTTTAGCCTGGACGGTTCCACTCCAAGGGCGAGACCCATATCTCGTTTGATCCCTGTAGGACGCCTCGATAAACGTGCCCAAGACAACAGTGTCAGCCCGAACTCGGCTTATCCTTTCAACAGGGGGCGCGTTGAGAATACACGCCTGTGCCGAGGCCGTAGCCAACGCTATGGCAGCTAGCACAGCCAAGAGATTGAAGGCTCTCATATCCAATAACTTAGCTTCTTTGGCGATGTCCGCAATGGGGTCGGAAACTGAATGGCAGATTTTTCTCGGCGAAGGCAGCTTCCTGCCGTTCAGCTTATGACGACGGAACCAGCCAGGCAGCTTCTACGGGTTTTTCACCAGCAGCCGACATTCCGAAAACGACCCCATTGCCGCCATACGCTCGTTAAGTCAGAAACACGCTATGAGCATAGAGAGCGCGCCAGTCGTTGACCGAACGTTCAGTGTAGATGGGAAGCGAGTAAGCTGTCGTTTTTTCCGGCCTGAACTGGATAGTGGGTCATATTTCTGCCGATACGAGATTGATTGGCCTGAAGGCAGGCGATCCAGAAGCGTGGGCGGTGTGGACGAGGTCCAAGCCTTGCTACTTGCGATGAAGACAGCACATACCGACCTCTTGGCTGCGCGTGAAAACGACGGGCGAAGTGTTTTATGGATGGGGCAGCGCTCCCTCGGGCTTCCGATAGCCAACAGCATTCGGGACTGGGATGCGGACAATCCTTTCTAAGGCTCTCGCAGCAAGTCAGCTATCCACCCAATTGTTGCCGGTTCGGTGATCTTCGGACTTCGACAAAAGCGGCCATCGGAGCTTGCCCGACGGCCGCAATTATTGTCAGATCTCGATGCGCTCCGCCAGGACAAGAGCATCCTCAACGTCGACCCCAAGATATCGGACCGTGTTCTCGATCTTGGAATGGCCAAGCAAAATTTGGACCGCCCGCAGATTTCCGGTTGTCCGGTAGATCATGGCTGCTTTGGTGCGCCGCATGGAATGAGTGCCGTAGTATTCACGCCGCAACCCGACCGCGGTGACCCATTCATCGACGAGGCGAGCATACTGCCGCGTGCTCATCGGTTGGCCGGAATGGATCCTGCTTGGGAACACAAAATCATCGAGGCTGCCGCCCCGTCGCAGCAACCATGTTGCCAGGCTCGTGCGGGCGTCCGCGGTAACTTCAAATTGTACGGGCCGCCCGGTCTTCCGCTGGATGATCATCGCGCGGTCGCGGACTTCAGAACCGGCCACGAGGTCGCCAATCTTGAGCTTCACCAGATCGCAGCCCCGCAGCTTGCTGTCGATCGCCAGGTCGAACAGCGCACGGTCGCGGAGCCGCTCCTCGCGATCAAGGAAGAACCGGATCGCCCAAATCTGCTTTTGGGTGAGCGGCCGCTTGGTGCCGACGGTTCTGCCGGCATTCCACACAACGCGGTTCTGCATGGCGGGGTCGAAGTGAGAATAGGTCATCATCTTTCTCCATGGCCTTGATTGGCCAGGTAGAAAGAACGGGAAACAAAGGTGACTTTGCCTTTGACCGGGCCGAAGGATTGGGACCCTGCGATCTAGCGGGACAGAATTGGCCCATGTCGGTCCGAAACGATAACCTCTTGGCCAGTACGCGCATTGTCAGTCAGGCGGGACATCCGATGGAGGGAGTTCCAACGTGACTTGGGTCATCGGCGACCCAATAGAGTCCTGCTATGCAGGCTCGCGCACGCGCTCGATAGAAATCGTCTCCGATCCGCCTTTGGCTTGCGCAAGATCATAGGCGGACTGCATCCGCAGCATGGTGGCGGCAGAAACACCAAATGCCTTCTCGAATCGGATCGCCATCTCCGGGGTCAGCGCAGCCCTGCCATTCAGCAAGCGGCTCAACGCAGGCCGAGTAACCTTGAGATGATCTGCGGTGCTCGACACATTCATGTTGTAAGGCTTCACGATCTCTTCGAGCAACCAAGGGCCCGGATGGATCGCGAAGCTGTCATGGAGCTTGATAGCCATCAGTGATAGTCCTCCAGATCGAGATCAGCGACGGTGAGTTCGTCGATCATTGTGAATGTCAGCCGCCAGTTTCGGGTTACCGTCATGGCAAAGTATCCCTCCCTGTCGCCAGTGAGGGGATGAAACCCGAAATTCGGTGGCACCGCCAGCTCATCCAGGCTCTCTGCCGAAGCAATGAACGCCAGCATGCGACGGAGCCGGTCAACCTCCATCAGCCCTGCTGGCTTCCCGGTCTCAGCAAACCTGCGAAGCGCCTTGTGGCGGATGCTTCCGATTTCCATGAAGGTGTAATCCCACAAGTTACACAAAGAGTCAACAGAGGTGTAACCTCAGAGGCTACACCTTGGTCATCGGGGTAGCAGCTTGTATAACTCATATCTCACACGCGAAGCAGAGCGCTGATCAGCGATGAAGCGGTTGCTTTCGGAATGAATACCCGTGTCCGGAAGGAAATGATCTCGGTGAAGCAGCCGATGCTCTTCAGCCAGGGCAGCTGATCGACAGGTGCACCGACGATTTCGTAGCGCTGCTCGCCTGCCACGCGGGAGCCTTTGATGGTCGCCTCAAACGGCTGCTTGATCGGGATGATCCGGCTTTCGCTGAGCGCCCTGATGATCGTATCCGGGCTCAGTTCAACGGTGGAGGCAATGTCGAATTTCTCGAGCAGCTTCGCCACATCGAGTTCGTGGACCATGCGGCCGAGCCAGCTTCTGCCCTCCTCGTCCACGATCCGCCGGACCTCCAGATAGTCGATGGGAAGGCTCGACCAGATCGGCAGGAGAAGTCCGGTCGCAAGGTACACGGTCTCTGTGGTGAGCCGTTCGGCAAGCTCCGCAACCTCGCTTTGCCACAGCTTTTCGAAGGTTTGGCTCGGAGCTTCTTCCCAAGCCGATTCCGCAAGGTCATCGAAGTGGTGGTACTCCCGCCGCAGGGGACGGTGAAGGATAACTCGCCTGATCAGCTCGCCTTGCTCGGTCATGAAGTGCCGCGAAGGTTCGGCCATAGCTGCTTTCCCGCTCTTGGTATTGTGGAGCAGAATGCAGCCGTCAGCGTAGTTGCGGCGCTCAAGAACACGTTCAAGCGAGATCGGCCGCGCTCTCGTCTTGAGAGCCAGCTGCAGCAAGTGTGACGTGGCGCCAGTTCGCCCGTCGGTCCGCAGGACTATGTCTTCGACAACCTCGGCCTGTTCAACCCGCAAGGTCTCGACGCCAACGTCGAGCGATCCGGCCTGGCGCGCTGCGGACACTCGCGCTTCGACCAACCCCAAAAACTCCTCGAAGATCGCATTCTGCATTCCGATCGGCAGCGCGAGGATGCGGTTGAGCCAGCGTTGGATCGGCGGAAGGTCCTCTTCGAGAATGCCGTCTTCAGAGACAATCTTGAGCCCGCTTCGGCGCTGGAAATCGATCAGCGTTGCGCTCTTGAGCTTGCCGTCCGCCAGCAAGGCAAACCAGGTCGAGAGAGCCGCCTTGGCATATTCGCTTTCGAGATTGTCGGCAGGGTCAAAGAGGTTCTGGCCGCCAGTCTGGCGTTGGCCTCGCGTCAGCGCCCCTAAGCTGTCGAGCCTGCGCGCAATGGTGCTGGTGAACCGCAGTTCCCCCTTGCAGTTGGTGGTCACAGGCCGGAACAGCGGTGTGTTGGCTTGATGGGTCCGGTGCGTTCGGCCCAGCCCCTGGATGGCGCGGTCGGCTCGCCATCCAGGCTCAAGCAGGAAGTGGATGCGCCGCTTCTGGCAAGCTGCGTCAAGGCTGGCGTGGTACGATCGCCCGGTGCCGCCCGCGTCGCTGAAGACTAGGATCGGCTTCCTGCCATCCATGAACTGGTCTGTCTCGGACTGGTTCGTCCGCGGCGAGCGGGTCTCGAGACGCTGCTGGCCGTCGCTCTGGTTTATGAGCCGCTTGCTGCGTCCGGTCACCTCGGCGACCTTCTCCGGTCCATAGTGCTCGATGATCCCGTCAAGGGCAGGCTTGATCGGCGGCATGGCGCACAGGTGCTCGATCATCTCGGCGCGGCGGGCGATCGCAGTCTGGTTGTGGACTGGACGGCCTTCCTCGTCGAACATCGGTGCCGAGCGCTGGGTGCCGATGTCATCGACGAATACCTGCATCTGTTGCGTGGGGAAGGCGCGCTCGAGGTACTCGATCACGGCGTCGAGCGGGCTGAGGTCGAGGTCGAGCTCCGCGCGCTCTTCTGGCGAGAGGCTGTCGAGACGGCGATCGAGGATGCTTTCGGCGGTCGAAACCAGTTGGACGACAACCACCTCATCGCGGTCCAGATGGAGATTGATGGCAGCAATCAGCGTGGGCAGCTTCATCGACAGCAGCAGCTGGTTGAAGAACCGCTGCTTGGTGCTTTCAAACCGGCTTCGCGCTGCGGCTTTCGCACCGCTGTTGAGCGTTGTGCCGTCGATCTCGTCGACGACACCGGTCAGCTCCAGCGCCTCCTCAAGGTTCTGATGAATGATCGCCCAGGCGTCGGCATAAGTGTCGTAGACGGCGATCTGTTCGGCGGTCAGATCATGTTTCAGGATGTCGTATTCGACGCCTGCAAAGCTAAGCGCGCGCGCCTGATAGAGGCCCAGTGCCTTGAGGTCCCGCGACACGAGTTCCATCGCAGCGATGCCCCCTGCCCTGATCTGGCTGATGAAATCTTCCCTGTTGGCAAACGCGGTGCCAGGTCCCCACAGACCAAGCCGCACGGCATAGGCAAGGTTGTTGACCTCCGAGGCCCCAGTCGCAGAGGCGTAAAGAACCCGGGCATCGGGCAGGTTGTTTTGCAGCAGCACGCCGGCGATTCCCTGCAGCGATCCGCTTTTCGTGCCGCGGGCGCCCTCGCCTCCTGCAACCCCGCCCATCTCGTGGCTCTCATCGAAGGCGATGACACCGTCGAAATCCTCGCCCGCCCAATCGAGCAGCTGCTTCAGGCGGGTGGCGTCCTGACGCTGGCTGCGAAGGGTCGGGTAAGTGACGAACAGGATCCCTTCGCGAAACGGAACCGCCTGATCGATCTTCCAGTTGGAAAGCGGCTGAATGTCGGCCGCTAGCCCTCCGATAGCACTCCAGTCGCGGCGCGCGTCTTCGAGCAGGCTTTCGTTCTTCGATATCCAGATGGCCTTGCGGCGTCCCGCAAGCCAGCCATCAAGGATGCAGGCGGCGATCTGCCTGCCCTTCCCTGCCCCCGTGCCATCGCCAAGGAAATAGCCTTTGCGGTAGGCGCGCCCATGCTCGTCGAGTTGCAGGCCAACGCCTTCTTCAGCGGGAACGAACAGGCCAGGCAGATACTGCTGCCACGCGTTCCCGGCATAGATGACAGTTTCGATCTGGGCCTCGGACAGCAGGCTTTCCTGAAGGACCCGGTCCTGCAGCGCCGGGACATAATCTGGGATAGGTGCCGGGATCGAGCCCATGGCCACGCTTTCGACGAGCGGCGTCGGATGCTCGCGTGCGCCAACAATGTCGACCCGGCTTGGCCGGTACGGGATGTAGACCCCGCTTTGCTCACCGAGAACGCGCGGCTTGTCCAATGTGTTGAACGCCAGTGCTTCGATCTTGGGGGTTTGGGCTGCCCTCGCTTTGACAGGCTTTGTGATGGGCGTTGCCCGCATGGCTTTGAAGAGCACACCCGGTTTTGCCTTCGGCGGCGCCGCGCGCGGCTCGCAGTCGGGTTGGGCTGTCACGCGTTTAATGATTGGAACCGCAGACGCGACGTCAGCAACTGTCTCCCGCGCCAAAACTGCAGGTTTGATCTGACCCGGGATCTTGTCGATCACGTACAAGCGCACGGCCACGCTGGTGCCCTGCTTGTGATAGCATTTATCGAGCCGGATGGATGTGCGGACCGTGCAAGAGGCAAAGGTGTCTTCGTAGATTTTCGCAAGCTTTGCGCTCGTCGTGAACCAGTCCGGCATGATCGCGACGATCCGTCCCCCTTGCCTGAGGCGCGTTATGGCAGCGCGCAGGTGACGCACCGCTGCGAACTCGTCTGCTCCTCGTCCCATTGACCGGGAGAACGGCGGGTTCATGAGGATCAGGCTTGGCTGCACAGCCGCGTCGAGATGGGAAGCCAGCATGGCTCCATCGATCCCTGTGATGGTGGCATCGGGAAACAGCAGTGCCAGCTTTTCACGCCTGCGCGGATCGATTTCGTTGAGATGTAATGCGCTGACATCAGGCAAAGTTGCCACGAGAGCGCCATGTCCGGCGCTCGGTTCAAGAACGATATCGGTTGCGAGTGGCTGCGCCAAAATCACGGATAGCGCTGCGAGGTCTGCGGGCGTCGAGAATTGCTGGAACCTGATCTGGTCTTCACTTCTGACCGTGTGTGTCGGCAGTGCCTCGATAAGCGCACTGATCTCCGAAATCTGGGTCAGCATCTGAGGTTTGTTCAGCAGTCCGGCCATGTGGCGCGTCAAGGCCGCCTCGAGCAGGTCAAAAGCGTCCCTCTGGCTCCAGGCGCCGTTTGCGGAGCCCTCCCCGTAGAGCTGGCGCATCGTCTCAAACAGGCGTTGCTTGTTCGCCAGTCCGGTGGCGATGGCGTGCTGGATTTCGGTGATTGCTGCGTCCAGCTTCTGGCTGGATTGTTTAAAAAGGTCGGTCACGGTCTGCTCCTGATGCTGAACCGCATCAGGCCTTCCCCCTCTCCCTTTGGCGGAACTGGGGAGTTTTATGGAGAAGTGTTCAGCTCTGAAGAGCCGCCTAAATGTTGAGGGAAGTCACTCGACTGCCTGGTAGCGAACACCAATCCGCTTAAATGCGCTTTCGCGCCGGATCCGGATCTGCTGTGCGATTGTGTCTGCCTGTCTTCTGTCCGGAAAGCTGGTGGTCACCCCCTGCCCTTTCGTACCAATTCGTCCCCAGCGCCGCTCAACGGTTGTCCAGCCAAACAGATCGGTCTCAACCCAGAGATGATAGTCGCGCGCGACGTTGCGGGACGGGTCTATTGCTTGCCAATGCCACGACTGGTTCTTCGGCGTCTCCATATGGAACCGGTGGCAGAACGCTGAGCATTCGGTCCAACTGGAAATTTGAATCACAGGAGCATCTGTGATTCATTGAGGCGATTGACCACTGCCTCGACTTTTAGAACGTGTGCAAGGACGTTTGGTTGGTCTGAGCCGAGAATGCTCCTCGCGACGTCGCGTAATCTCGAAAAACAATCATAAAAAAACGCCGCTGCTTGCAGCGGAAGGATTCATGATTCTAAAGATTCAGATTCGGAGCGTAAATTGGTAGTGAAATCAGTTGCCTACGCTGACTTGCCTGACCAGTTGGGGGATTTTACCTGACTTGCCGGGGGCTTAACCCTGACTTGCCGGGGGAACTCACCTGACCTTCTGGGGCCTTCCTGACCTTTTGGGGGCAGCCGTCTAGATGTTGATCCATCGCCCGCTTGGCCGGATTTTTGGATCTCGTAGGCATCAAAATCAAGCGCGATTTTAAGCCCTGCTGGAGAACCTAGCGACTCGCGGTTTCTTGGGTGATTCAGACCCGAGATCCGACCGGCTCAATCCTGACTTCTTGGGGGCTGCGGCCATCTCTTGATCCTGACCTGACTTGACTGATGAGGTCAGGTCAGGCAGCAATCAGCACATCAAGAATCAAGCTTTGATCGCAATATGGCATGGAAACGGATGTTAGCCCAATAGCCGAGGCTCCTGAAGAGAAGCCCGAGGAAGGATCCCCTGGCCGTGCGATGCGGGTTGCTGCCGCGTTGAAGGCAAAGGGCGGCGACGAGTTCGCCAAGCCAGGCAGCATCATCGAAATCAAGTTTGTCAAAGGCGAATCTCTCAGTCTGACAGCTTCGCGACTACTCGCTCTCATGATCCTCACAGCTGGGGGTGACGCCTGGGAGGATCGCCCTCACCGCATACGTAAGGCGGACATTCGGCGAGGCCACAAGGGCAATGAGCGGATTACCGACATGCTTCAGGAACTGCACCGAACGCTGTTTGCCGTCGATGACAAATCCTGGCGGGGAAAGAAGGCGACGCTCCTGTTCTCCCTGATCTCGCGGTCGAAGGAGGAGACAGATGAGGAGGGCGGCGAGACTGGATGGATCGAGTGGGAATTCACCCCAGATGCTCGCAAGCTCATCCAGGCATCCGAAACCTATGCTGTGCTCAATCGGCAAGCAGTGCTTGGCTTTCGTTCGAACTACGCCTTGAAGCTGTATGAGCTGGGGGCACTTCGGCTTCATCGTCGACAAGCAACTTGGCGGGGAGACATGCAGGCGCTGCGCGCAGCATTGGGTATCCCACCAGATGTTTACACAGACTTCGCTCAACTTCGGCGCAAGGTTCTGGAGAAGGCGAAATCCGAAATTGACCAGCTTGCTCACTTCCGTGTTGAGTGGCGGGAAATCAGGCAGGGTCGAACAGTCACGGAGATCGAGTTCCGGTTCGAGCCCAAAGGCGCGCCGGAGGTGCTTGAGACTGTCGACGAGCTTGATCGTCATTCAGCTGGACGCCAGGCGAGGCGTGATGGGGCTGTAGAGAGCGTTACAGTGGGGCAGGGGGCTATTCCGGCACCGCGAGGAGCAGTCTCAGCCAAGAAGCCATCCGAGGCGACATTCCCAGTGGGAACGCTGCGCTTCGGTCATGACGACCTCCTTGAAATAGGCCGCAGGCATGGCGGTGGTTGGGACGTAGATCTGATCGCCAACGGCTTTCGCGAGCATATGGGTGAGCGTTTGGAGATGCTTCGCGGTGCGAAGTTGATCGCCGCCTGGAAAGGGTTCTGTGAGGGGTGGTTCAATCGCCGGGGCCGACCCTGAACGGCAGAAATTGCACGCGTGCAATTTTCTAAGCCCCCACCGAGTCAGGATAGGGCGCGGCGACCCAGATTTCTCACCGATGACGCGCTCCAACTTTCGAAATTCCCGATTTTCTTGACCGAAAAGCGCAATTCGGTGTAGCACATGCGGAATTGCGAAAGGAAGGCATGTGTCAAACGGACTTCAGATTGAAGAAGCCGAGCGTTTGGTCTCGGTCGCGACGCTGGCCAGTCGAACGTCCTCGGTACTCGAAAAGCTCCGGGATTCCGCGCGAAGCGCTAGGGCAGATGACCGGCGCGAGCCAACCTTTACAATCGGGAAAGCGGCCGAACTTGTGGGTCGCACGCCGGCTGCTATCCGTGATGCGGAAAAGGACGGTCGCCTGCCAGAGCCTGCGAGGACCGACAACAACAGGCGAGAGAGATATACGCTTGCCCAGCTGAACGACATGCGCGGCGTGTTCGGGACAAGACCCTATCGGGCTCCAAACGATCCCTGCTGTGTCGTGGCTGTCCAGAACTTCAAGGGAGGTGTTGGCAAGTCGACTTTGGCCGTTCACCTCGCTCAGTATCTGGCCATTAGAGGCTACCGTGTTGCGCTCGTCGATTGCGACAGCCAAGCCTCGGCGACGACCCTTTTTGGGTATGTGCCCGATCTCGACCTCACCGAAGATGATACCCTTTATCCGTTCCTTCGTGAGGGGGAGCGATCATCTCTGGACTACGCGCTCCGCAAGACTCACTTCGACGGTCTGGAGCTCATTCCCGCCAACCTTCGTTTGTTCAATTCCGAATACGAACTAGCCGCACGGATGGCGCAGGGGAACGGCGCGCTTCTTGACCGCCTGAAGGAGGGAATCGAGAGTATATCGGATCGGTTCGATGTCGTGGTGATGGATCCGCCGCCTGCCCTCGGGGCGATCTCGCTGTCCGTGCTGCGGGCCGCTAACGCATTGGTCGTGCCGGTACCGCCGACTGTTATGGATTTCTCCTCGACGGCTGCATTCCTCTCGATGCTAGATGAAACGATTGAGCAGCTGGCAGACCGTGGTCTCGCTCCAGAATTGAAGTTCCTCCGCTTTGTCGCGTCCAAGGTCGATGAGAATAAATCGATGCAGAAAGAGCTGTTGCAGCTGATGCGGACGCTATTCGGGCATGCGATGGTTCGCACGCCTCTCAAGGACTCGGCCGAGATCGACAATGCTACAGCGCGGCTGATGACAGTGTATGAGCTTGATGGCCCTGCCACGAGTTCGGCGGTTCGCAACCGTTGCCTGAACTATCTTGATGGCGTGAATTCGGAAATCGAAGTTGATATTCGATCGATGTGGCCCAGCCATCAGAAGCGCCTCCGCCAGGAGGCTTTGGTATGAGCCGCTGGAAAATTGCACGCGTGCAATTCTGCTAATGGGAGGCTTGCATGAGTAGGAAGAACAGTGGTTTTGCGGCTGATCTGGCGGCAGGTATTGACCTGACCGAGGATACTGCTGCCCCTCGTAGATCGAGCATTGCCTCAAACGTGCTTACGGGGCGTTCAAACCGTCTTGCTGACCTGGCGTCGGGAGCGATTGTTTCTCGCACACATGAGCTTGTTGACCCAGCAAAGTGTCGGATGTGGGCAGGCCATAACCGCAACTATGCTCTGCTTAATGAGGAACGCTGCGCGGACCTTATTGAGAGTATCAAGGCTCAAGGGCGCCAGGAGATACCCGCGATCGTCCGTCGCCTATCAGGAGATGACGGGTTTGAGTTTGAGGTGATTTGCGGAGCGCGCCGACACTGGTCGATCAGCTGGCTGCGCTCGCACAACTATCCAGACTTTAAGTTTCTCGTCGACGTACGCGAGATGGGCGATGAAGAGGCCTTCAGGCTCGCGGACATTGAAAACCGGGCGAGGGATGATCTCACCGATCTCGAACGCGCAAAAGACTATCTGCGCGCCCTGACGGCCTATTACGATGGTCGGCAGAAGACGATGGCGGAAAGGCTTAAAGTCTCCGAAAGCTGGCTAACGCGGTATCTCGATCTGGCACGGCTGCCAGATGGGCTGACCAGGGCATTTGCCAATCCGCAGGAGCTTGGCATTCGCAATGCGATTGCGCTCAAAGCGCTCCTCAAGCCTGAGGATCGACGGGAGCGCGCCTTCCGTGAGGCGGAACGTCTTGCTGCAGAGCGCGAGCAGACTGGCAAGTCGATGTCTGTGATTGAGGTGATCAAGGCGCTCGCTCTCGCGGCAGACCCCCCCAAGAAGTCAGGATCCCCCAAGAAGTCAGGAAAGCCTGAAACCGTGGCCAGTGCCAGTGGGAAGCCAGTGCTTCGGATCGATGGGGCTGACCGTAAGGGCGTCCGTGTCACGTTGCTGAATAAGGGCGGCGCGACACGGCAGGAAGCGGAAGAGGCTATTCGCGCCGTTCTAGATCAGCACTGGCCGGCAATATAGCGCCGTCGGTCTGCCGAAGGAGCACCATACTTGCCGCCTGAAGTGAAGCTACCGATTGAGAAGCGGTGCGCTTTGTTACACCCAGTCCCCGAGCGAGCTCAGCTCGGGTAAGTGGGCCCAAGCTGACGATCATTCGCCAGGTTTGCGGAGCAGTCGAAGAGGCGTACAACCCAGAAAGTACTGCGTCGGCCCGAACGACAGCCCTTCGCAGGAAGCGCAAATCGACCTCAGCCTTTTCGCTGGCTACCTGGAGCGCCGCGCGAAGCACAACGGGCAAGGGCTCTTCATGGAGTTCACGGAACACAGCCCGCGGCATGACCCCAGCAAGCGCCATTGGAGCCGACCCCAACCTAAACAAGTGTGGCCGCATGGCGGCCGCGAGCGACGCAGCCCAAGCCGCACCCCGCGGCGCCGAACGTGTAACAGCGAACCCACCGACCTGGACCATCTCACTGCCGCCCTCGAGGAAATCGATTTCCTCAGTTCGCAGTTCCGCCAGCCATTCAAGGAGGGTGCCCATCGGATCGCTGGTCGGCAGCAGCGCATCGAGCCGTTCGAGCGCGCGATCGGCGGGCCTGTATGTCTCGCTGAATCCTTCGGAGTGACTTTTCGCGGCCATGACCAGCTTGGCAGCGTGGGCGAGAGGAGGGTGACCTCGCCGGCTGATCCACGACAAGAGCTGACGGCGTTCTTCGGAGTACCACGAGCGCACAAGCTCGTCGGCCTCAAGCCCCGGATTGTGTTCAATTCCAATATTATCAAACGGATAATCGCGCACTTGTACGCGCCAGAGGCGCCGGAGTGAGGCCAGCGCAAGGCATTCGGACAGCTCGGGTGAGATGAAGGGGAGGGCGCCTTCGATGCGAGCAAGCGTCAGTTGCCAGGGTGCTGGGGCGGATGCCATCGGCCAGATAGTATATAAATGGCCTAAAAAGTATATCCAGCTTGTACGGTGCCTTTGCTGTCCGATAAGAGCCCTTCACGGACGACACCTTTATCTCTATAAAGCAGGCGAAATTCGGTGCGATTTCGCCCCTGCCACGAAGGCTGTTTGGAAGAACGCCAGCAGCATTGAAGCTTCCGGAGTGTTGCCTTGAACGATCACAACAGCAGGGCCTTGGGGCTTTCAGATGAAGCAGCGCTCGCGCCGCTGGGGAATGCGATCCCGCCGCAGCTCGCGGCTGAGATCGAGGCGGCGCGCTCGTACCGGGCGCGGTCCAAGGCGGCCAACACTGTGCGGGCTTATGACAGCGACTGGCGGCAGTTCGAGGAATGGTGCTGGACGCGCGATCTTGAGCCTATGCCGGCTATGCCAGAGGCCGTGGCCACATACCTTGCTTCGCTGGCGCAGGCGGGGAGGGCGGATAGTACCATCGGACGGCACCTTGCGGCCATCGCCTGGCACCACAGGCAGGCGGGACAGGTCGCACCCCAGCATCGCGATCCGCGTGATGTCATTGGCGACACACTTGCCGGGATCCGGCGCGAGCAGCGCGCACGGCCGACGCGCAAGAAGAGCGCAATTCTGGCAGCTGATCTGGCGCGGATGATTGCAGCTGCCGAAGGGCAAAGCCCGCGTGCGATCCGCGACCGGGCGGTCATGGCTCTTGGGCTGGCGGCGGCGCTGCGGCGTTCCGAACTGGTCGCGCTGCAGCTGGCCGACCTCGAGCTGGTGCGCGAGGGGCTCAAGCTGACGATCCGGCATTCTAAGACCGACCAGGAGGGGGCAGGGCAAGTCATAGCGGTGCCCTCGGGCAAGGTGCTCAAGCCCGGTCCACGCCTCAACGAATGGCTGAGCGTAAGGGGAGGGGAGGCAGGTCCCCTTTTCTATCGAACCGATGCTCAGGGCTTGATGAGGAAGGAGCCCATGTCAGATCGCTCGGTTGCTCGGCTGATCCAGCGCTACGCCGAAAAGGTTGGGCTCGATCCTGTGGCGGTCGGCGCTCACTCCCTGCGGTCAGGGTTTCTTACCGAGGCGGCCAAGGCAGGGGCCTCCTTGCCGAAGATGCAGGAGGTATCACGGCAAAAAAAGGTCGAAGTGCTGCTCGGCTATGTCCGCGACGCAGCGCTGTTCGAGAACCATGCTGGAGAGAGATTTCTGTAGTTCGTGTTTTTGAGCACGCTGCATGGTCCAATTGACCGGCTCTGGGACTTCCCGGTCATTTGCGCACGGCGTGTCCGACGGCAGGTTCTGCCAGAACCCGACAATCTGTGTTCTAACGAACGGACCGACATATCGACTGCGTCTCAGCCGGTTGCGGAACGGCTGGCTCTGGCTAGAAGGGGCTTAAGCCGAATGTCGGCATTTGGGTATCCGCAGCGGGCTCGTGGCCGAAACTGGCTGAAAAATCGGGCCCCATCGATGTTCGGTAAATGCCAGTTTGGCTACTTCAAAAACTCGATGAATTAGCCTTCTCGACCATTTTGCAAGCAGGCCCGCTGTGTTCTGGTCAGTTGCTCGCGGCAACGCATAACAATTGGAGATCAGCTAAGGCCACGTATCAATCCGGAAAAATCCAATCCTGCGCTTTCTTTGGCGAAAGCTTCATAGATCGCACGGGCGTGCTCGCCGAGCTCGACCTTCGCCCCTGCCCCATCGGCCGCCTCCATTGCCAGCTTGAGGTCTTTGAGCATCAGCCCGGCGGCAAACCCGCCCTGATAATCATTGTCTGCCGGAGTCACCGGGCCAACGCCGGGAACCGGGCAATAGGACGTCATCGACCAGCACTGGCCGCTTGAGACGCTGGAGATGTCGTAGAAGGTCTGCGCGTCCAGCCCCAGCTTCTGCGCCATGGCAAAGGCTTCGCAGGTGCCGATCATATGGATCGCGAGCAGCATGTTGTTGCAAATCTTGGCCGCCTGCCCCGTGCCAGCAGCGCCGGCATGGATCACCGCCTTGCCCATCGCCGCAAGGATCGGCTGGCGCTCACCCCATCGTCGGGATGACAAAGGCGTTGGAGCCGTCGGGCGAGCCGTCGGGCCAGCGCTGGGTGATTTTCTTGTTCTTGGTCCAGAACCGCAGGCCCTCGGTGCCGTACTGGTCGATGTCGCCAAACCCTGACCGCTTCCACCCGCCGAAGGAGTGATAGGCGACCGGCACCGGGATCGGCACGTTGATGCCGACCATCCCGACATTCACGCGCGCGGCAAATTCGCGCGCGGCGTGGCCGTTGCGGGTGAAGATCGCAACGCCGTTGCCATATTGGTGCTCGGAGGGCAGGCGCACGGCTTCCTCGAAGTCCTTGGCGCGCACGATCTGGAGCACGGGGCCGAAAATCTCTTCCTGATAGCTCTTCATCTGCGGGGTGACGTGGTCGATCAGCGTCGGGCCGACGAAGAAGCCCTTCTCATGTCCCTGCAAGGTGTACCCGCGCCCGTCGACGACGATCTCGGCGGCTTCTTCCTCGGCGGTGGTGATCCATTGTTCGATCCTCGCCTTGTGTTCAGGGGTCACAACCGGGCCGTAATCCGCCTCGGGATCGTTGGAGACCCCGATGCGTAAGGCAGCGATGGACTTGAGCAGCTTCTCCTTGAGGCGCTCCGCCGTCTCCTCGCCTACCGGCACCACCACCGGCAGCGCCATGCAGCGTTCGCCCGCCGAGCCGAAGGCCGCGCCGGTGAGGTCGGTGACCACCTGATCTAGGTCCGCATCAGGCAGCACGATCCCGTGGTTCTTCGCCCCGCCGAAGGCCTGCACGCGCTTGTTGTTCGCCGAGCCGCGCGCGTAGATGTACTGCGCGATGTCCGAGCTTCCGACAAAGCTGATCGCGGCGATATCCGGGTGGTCGAGGATCGCGTCGACCATCTCCTTGTCGCCGTGGACGACCTGAAGCAGACCCTCGGGCGCACCCGCCTCAAGGAACAGTTCGGCCAGCCGCACCGGCACGCTCGGATCGCGCTCCGAGGGCTTGAGGATGAAGGCATTGCCCGCCGCGCAGGCCATGCCGAACATCCACATCGGGATCATCGCCGGGAAGTTGAACGGGGTGATGCCCACGCCAATGCCGAGCGGCTGGCGCATCGAATAGACATCGATCCCGGGCCCTGCGCCGTGGGTATATTCGCCCTTCATGATCTGCGGCAACCCGCAGGCATATTCGATCACTTCCAGCCCGCGCTGCACATCGCCCTTGGCATCCGGCACGGTCTTGCCATGCTCGGACGAGAGCATCTCGGCGAGGCTCTGCATGTTCGCCTCGACCAGCGCCTTGAAGGCGAACATCACCCGCGCGCGGCGCTGCGGGTTGGTGGCGGCCCAGGCGGGCTGGACGCGCTTGGCAGTCTCCACTGCGCGGGCGAGCAGGGCTGCATCGCCCAGCGCAACCTCGGCCTGCACTTCGCCCGTCGACGGGTTCCAGATGGCGTGCTTGCGGGTCGGGGCCGGGCTGTCGCCGACGATGAAATGGTCGATCTGACGCATGCAGATATCCTCCGCGTGGTTCTTATCCTCCCCAAATACTCCCAGGAATTCTGCAGACAACGAGATAGATCACAGGTATGACCTGCAAATATGCAGCACCTCAACTGGGAAGACATCCGCGCCTTCATTGCTGTCGCGCAAACAGGGCAGATCGGCAAAGCCAGCGTCCTGCTTCGACAAGACGCCACCACCGTTGCGCGAAAGCTCAAGCGACTTGAAGCGCGTCTCGGCGTGGCGCTCTTTGAACGACAGCGTACCGGGCAGGAACTGACTGAGGCGGGCGAAGCGCTTCTCGCCAAGGCCGAGACAATGGCTGCTGCGGCCGAAGAAATCGGAGATGAAGCCAGCTCGTTGTTGATTTCCACTGAGAGTTGACCCGGGAGGGTTATAAATTTTCGTCGAGAACTGACCCATGTTTGAACCGCCTCCGAGCGAAGGTTTGGAGGCAACATGGAGTGATCGACATGGCATTATTGAGCGTAATCCGGCGCTGGCATTTCCGAGAGGGGATGCCGATCCGGGAGATTGAGCGGCGCACAGGGCTGTCGCGGAACACGATTCGCAAGCACCTTCGGGCCAACACGGTTGAACCGAAGTTCAAAGTGCCTGATCGGCCAAGCAAGCTGGACCCGTATGCCGAGAAGCTGTCAGGCTGGTTGCGGATCGAGGCAGGCAAGTCGCGCAAACAGAGGCGCACGGCGAAGCAGATGCATGCCGACCTTGTGTCCCTTGGCTTTGATGGCGGTTATGGCCGTGTCGCCGCCTTTGTGCGGGCATGGAAGGCTGACCGGCAGCGCGATCAGCAGACCAGCGGTCGCGGGACCTTCGTACCTCTGGTTTTTGCGCCGGGTGAAGCGTTCCAGTTCGACTGGAGCGAAGACTGGGCGATTATCGCCGGCAAGCAGACCAGATTGCAGGTAGCGCACACAAAGCTGTCACACAGCCGGGCGTTCATCGTCCGGGCCTATCCGCTCCAGACCCATGAGATGCTGTTTGATGCGCTGACCCAGGCCTTCCGTGTGTTGGGCGGGGTCCCGCAGCGCGGGATTTTCGACAATCTATGGACGCCTCCCGCCGCAAGATGATTCTGATCGGTACAGTTGGCTCGGGTTGCATGAATCTATCCGGCCTTTGGTTGAAGCGGTTAGGCTTCTGGCCTTGATGGGAGTCCGCTACTTCTTGCCTAATAACATGATCGGCCTTGATGGCCTTGTCGAAAATCAGGCTTCGAAGCGGCGGCCCATGCCGTTGCACCATCAGTATCCACCTCGCAATCGCTGTAGGACAGACCTCGTTTGCATGGCGCCGTTACGCCGGCAGATATTCTTCCTTCCGCGCCAACAGAACCCAAGCAATGCGGGCCGTCTTGTTAGCGAGCGCCACGAGCGCCTTGTTGAAGCCCGCCCGAGCGACAATTCCCTTCAACCAAACTGATCGTTGATCGTCTTTCGCAGCCAGTCGGCTGATCACTGCCCTCGCGCCATGAATGAGTTGTCTGCGCAGGTAGTGGTTGGCGCGTCGGCCAATGCCGCCGAGCTTGGGTTTGCCTCCGGTCGTATACTGTCTTGGGACCAATCCGATCCAGGCGGCGAGCTCGCGGCCTGAGCGGAAATGTCGACCGTCATCCACCGCTGCGACGAGCGCGGTCGCGATCACCGGCCCGACGCCCGGCAACGCAGCAAGCCGACGGCATGCGGCATGTTCGCGGCAGATGCTAACGAGCTTGGCATCGAGCTTCGCGAGGCGGGCTTCTACGTCGGTGAGCTGATCGATCAACTCCGTAAACAGCTCGCGGGCAAGTTCGGACAAATCAGCCTCAGCTACCGCAGCAGGAGCCTGTTGACGGAAGCGCCACGGACCTTTGGGCAGCACGACGCCATACTCGGCGAGAAGCCCTCGCGCGTGGTTTATGAGCGAGGTGCGTTGGACGACCAACCGCTCACGCACGCGATGTAGGCATTGAAGATCCTGCTGCTCGGTCGTCTTCACTGGCACGAAGCGCATAGTAGGCCTCGAAGCTGCATCGTAGATCGCCTCCGCATCGATAGCATCGTTCTTGGAGCCGCGGACGAACGCCTTGACGAATCTGGGGTTTACCAGACGCACTTGACGACCGGCCGCTGCGAGCTGTCGCCCCCAATGGTGGGCGCTCGCACAAGCCTCCATGGCGACGACTGCAGGACCAAGTTCAGCCACTGCATCCTCGAGCTTGGCACGACTCACCTTGCGTGAGACCACCACCCCGTCAGCATCTATCCCGTGTAGATGGAACGACTGCTTCGCCAAGTCGATCGCTAACATTTCCATCGTCATCGCCTTCCTCCTTTTGGTTGGACACCTATGGTGCCCGGAAGACGGGAGGCGTCCATCCCATAACATGAGAACCGCCGTTGACCGGATCGGCAGCGGCAAGGCGCGGCAGATCAACGCCCGCTTTGCGGCGATGGCCAGCCACTATCTGTTCGAACCCGAGTTCTGCAACCCGGCATCGGGATGGGAGAAAGGGCAGGTCGAGAAGAACGTGCAGGATGCGCGTCGCCGGCTGTGGCAGCCGATGCCCAACTTCCCGGATATTGATGCGCTCAACCTGTGGCTTGAGGAACGCTGCATTGCGCAATGGGGACAGATTGCGCATCGCGCTCTGCCGGGCACCATCGCCGAGGTACATGCCGGAGAGGTGGCCAGCCTGATGCCGCTGGGGCGGCCCTTCGACGGCTTTGTTGAACATACCAAGCGGGTATCGCCGACCTGCCTCGTAAACTTCGAGCGCAACCGATACTCGGTGCCGGCCTCATTCGCCAACCAGCGGGTGAGCCTGCGGATTTACCCGGATCGGATTGTCATCGCCGCCGAAGGGCGGCTCCTGTGCGAGCATGGCCGGATCATTGATCGCACGCACCCCATTGGTGGGCGGACTATCTATGACTGGCGGCATTATCTGGCGGTGATTCAGCGCAAGCCCGGCGCCTTGCGTAATGGCGCACCGTTCATCGAGATGCCCGATGGCTTCCGTAAATTGCAGGGGTATCTGCTCAAGCGCCCTGGTGGTGACCGGGAGATGGTCGAGATCCTGTCCCTTGTCCTGCATCATGACGAACAGGCAGTGCTAGGCGCGGTCGAGCTGGCGCTGGAGGCAGGTGTTCCCACCAAGACCCATGTGCTCAACCTCTTGCACCGGCTGACCGACGGCAAGGCGCCCCCGGTTGCGCCGATCGATGCGCCGCAGGCCTTGCGCTTGGCGCAGGAACCCGTTGCCGACGTCGGACGCTATGACAACCTGCGGGAGATGCGCCATGCGTCATGATCCCGCCAGCGCTGCCGTAGAGGTCATGCTGCGCGGCCTCAAGATGTACGGCATGGCCCAGGCTGTGAGCGATCTCATCGCGCAAGGGGCGCCAGCCTTCGATGCAGCCGTGCCGATCCTCTCCCAGCTGCTCAAGGCTGAGATGGCAGAGCGCGAGGTCCGGTCCATCGCCTATCAGATCAAAGCCGCCCGGTTCCCGGCCTACAAGGACCTGGCCGGCTTCGACTTTGCATCCAGCGAGGTCAACGAGGCTCTGGTCCGCGGGCTTCATCGCGGCGAGTTCATCGACGGAGCTGATAATGTCGTCCTGATCGGTGGCCCCGGAACCGGCAAGACCCACATGGCCACAGCGCTCGGCGTCCAGGCTGTGGAACACCATCGCAGAAAGGCCCGCTTCTTCTCCACCGTCGATCTGGTCAATGCGCTTGAGCAGGAAAAGGCCATGAACAAGGCAGGACAGCTTACCGAGCGCCTGCTGCGTCTCGACCTCGTCATCCTCGACGAACTCGGATATCTGCCGTTCAGTCCGTCAGGCGGCGCACTGTTGTTCCACCTGCTCAGCAAACTCTATGAACGCACCAGCGTCATTATCACCACCAACCTCAGCTTCAGCGAATGGGCGGACGTGTTCGGCGATGCCAAGATGACCACGGCACTGCTCGATCGGCTCACCCATCATTGTCACATCCTGGAAACCGGCAATGACAGCTTCCGGTTCAGAGCCAGCTCCGCAACCCCGAAATCACGAAAGGAAAATTAACCGGCTTGACCCTCATCCCCCATCGCGGGACATACCACCAACCGGGTCACTTCTCGATGAAAATCCCGGGTCAACTCTCAGTGGAAATCAACACTCAGGCTACGGTCCAGCGTAATGTCATCGGACTCTAGACGTAGTCTTCGGTATCGATCGTGTTGCGCATAACTTCTGGGTAGCGATGCCCGGAGACGGTGCGCTGGTTGATCAGCCCTGCGGCTTCAGCAAGCACTTCATCGCGTGCAACCACGTCGGATGCGGCGAAATTCTCTCGCATATGTTCAAGACTGGTCGTGCCGGGAATCGCGTGGACGTGGTCACCCTGTGCCAGAACCCATGACAAAGCGAGCTGGGCGGGTTCCAGGCCGGCTTGCGTCGCCAGTTCATCGAAGCGGGCAATGATTTCTAGATTCTTGGGCCAGTTCTCGGCGCTAAAACGAGGATGCGAACGGCGCAGGTCCTTTTCGCCAAGGACTGACAAATCTTTGAGTTCTCCGCCCAGCGCCCCACGCGCTATCGGAGAGAAAGCGACCAAAGCAATCCCAAGCTCCCGCGTGGTTTCGAGCACGCCGAGTTCAGGGTTTCGGGTCCAGAGTGAATACTCGGTTTGAACCGCTGCCATCGGGTGCACTGCATGCGCTTCCCGGATATGGGCCGAGGACCACTCGGAAACGCCATAGGCACCAATCTTGCCCGCCTCGATGGCGCGCGCCATCGCGCCTACGCTGTCGGCGATTGGCACTTTCGGATCGAACCTGTGCATATAGAAAAGATCAATGTGATCGGTTTTGAGCCGATTGAGGCTTGCATCAAGGCTCTCGGAAATCGCTTCCGGTGAACAGTCGATTCCGCGTCGCGGCCCGTCGACTATGATCCCCGTCTTGGTGGCGAGCAGGAACTCATCGCGGCGGTGCATCACAGCTTCGGCCAGCAACTCCTCGTTCTTTCCAAAGCCGTAGATATTGGACGTATCGAGGTGATCGTAACCAAGATCGAGCGCCTCGTTGAGCAGCCGGATCCTGCCTTCATGAGGCGGTGGGTCGCCGTAGGCCCACGAAAGATTCATGCAGCCTAGGCCGACAGCATTTACGATACGTCCGCACAGGCTGCGCTGCATCAGGACCACCCGTCCTGCTGCTCAAGGCTTGCCGCGAGTTCGCCGATGACACGGTAGCAATCGAGCACTTGGCTGACGGAGCTGTTCGGTTCGCGGCCTTCATGGATAGCCGCGATGAACTCGCGGTCCTGCAATTCGATGCCATTGTTTGAGATTGCAACGCCGGAAAGGTCGATCGGCTCCTCGTGCCCGGTCACCAGATCATCATAACGCGCGATATAGGTCGCGCTGTCGCCGATGTAGCGGAAGAAGGTGCCAAGCGGCCCGTTGTTGTTGAAGCTGAGCGAGAGCGTGAGGATATGGCCTGCTTCGGTCTTCATCTGGATCGACATGTCCATCGCGATGCCGAGTTCGGGATGCCTGGGGCCTTGCAGCGCGTTGGCGGCAATCACCTTGCTGCCGGTCATGTACTGGAAGATGTCGATCGAGTGCGCGCTGTGGTGCCACAGCAGGTGGTCGGTCCAGCTGCGCGGCTGGCCCTTGGCGTTCATGTTTTTGCGGCGGAAGAAATAGGTTTCGATATCCATCGCCTGGATATTGAACTCACCCGCGTCGATCTGTTGCTTTACATACTGGTGGCTCGGATTGAAGCGGCGGGTGTGGCCAACCATGCAGGTGAGGCCGGTTTCCTTGGCCTTCGCCTCGACCGCAAGCGCGTCGGCCCAGCTGTCCGAAAGCGGAATTTCGACCTGCACGTGCTTGCCCGCGTCCATGCAGGCGATGGCCTGTTCGGCGTGCATTTGCGTCGGGGTACACAGGATCACGGCATCGACGTCGTCGAGCGCCAGCACTTCGGACAGTTCGGTGCCTGAGTGCGGCGCGCCATATTTGGCAGCGACTTCGGCAGCCTGATCGGCGCGGCGCGAGATGACTGAGACCATCTCGACCCCGTCGATGTTCCTGAGGCCGTCGAGGTGCTTCTCGCCAAAGGCTCCGGCGCCAACAAGCGCAATTCCAGTCATTCCTGCTTACTCCTGCAATTCGATCAAGCCACAGGTTCGAGCACCATATGCCCGACCGCGGTGTTGGAACATGGGATGTGATAGTGCCGGTGAAGGCAACGTGTTGCCGGGCCGAGCGCGCCGCGCATGATCAGCCACATGACCAGCTCAATCCCTTCGCTGCCGGTCTCACGCAGATATTCTATATGCTCGATCCAGCGTGCCTCGTCGCTCTCGCCGACAAGCATGTCCATGAAACGGTTGTCCCACTCGCGGTTGAGCAGGCCTGCACGCGGGCCTTGAAGCTGGTGGCTCATCCCGCCGGTTCCCCAGACCTGCACATTGAGGTCTTCGGGAAAGCTCTCCACCGCGCGTGCGATTGCTTCACCCAGCGCCCAGCAGCGATTGCCCGAGGGCACGGGGTAGGTGACGACATTGACAGCCAGCGGGACGACTTTGACCGGCCATTTGGCGGGCGTCCCGAACATCATAGACAGTGGAACGGTCAGTCCGTGATCAACGTCCATCTCGTTGATGATGGTCATGTCGAAATCGTCAAGGATCAGGCACTGCGCGATGTGCCATGCGAGGTCGGCGTGACCCTCCACATCGGGAACCGGACGCGGCCCCCAGCCTTCGTCGGCGGGCTTGTAGCTCTCGCCACAGCCGATCGCGAAAGTGGGGATGATGTTCGCGTCGAAGGCGGATGCGTGGTCATTGTAGACCAGCACTACGACGTCGGGCGCCTGCTCTTCTTCCCATTGGCGCGTCCAGTCGTAACCGGCAAAAATCGGCGCGAAATAGTCGTCCCCGGTCTTCCCCTGATCGACTGCGACGCCGAGGAGTGGGACGTGACTTGAAGCGACGCCAGCGGTGATGCGGGCCATCTCAATAGCCTCCCTTGATCGAGCGGTTGCCTTCAGGCGGGCGGCCGCCGTTGTTCATCATCTCGCGATATTCTGGAAAGCTCATGTCGGTCATGGTCGACACCGCTTCGGCAAAGCTGATGCCGTCGGTCGAGAAGATCTTGGAGAGGAAATAGATGTTGCCGCCAAGGTCGAGCATGCGGTTGTAGTCGCGCGCGTTCACCGCTTCTTTCTGCTCGGCGGTGAGCGGCCAGTCATCGAGATAGGCAGCCTCGTCAGCCTTCCAGCGCTCGCGGTTCTCTGCCTTCATCAGGCTCATCGCAAACTGATTGAGGTGATAGCCCTGCCGCGCACGCTTCGCCGTGTAGACGCGGGTGCCGGGAATATCGTCGAATTCGGCGAGGTATTCGTGAATGTCGGTCACAGTCCGCGCTCCTTGAGGATTGCGTCGAGGCGCGGGTAGACTGTCCGTGCATTGCCTTCGAAGATTGCGTGGCGTTCCTCGTCGCTGATATCGAGCGCGTCGATATAGCGCTTGGTGTCGTCGAAATAATGGCCGGTATGCGGGTCGATCCCGCGCACGGCACCGACCATTTCGCTGCCGAACAGGATGTTCTTGTTCTCGATCACGTCGGCGAGCAGGTCGATCCCAGGTTGGTGATAGACGCAGGTGTCGAAGAACACATTATGCATCAAGTGCTGTTCAATGTCAGGTTGCTTGAGCATGTCGGCGAGGCCGCGATAGCGACCCCAGTGATAGGGCACCGCGCCGCCACCATGCGGGATGATCAGCTTGAGCTCGGGAAAGCGGCTAAACAAGTCGCCTTGCAGCAGCTGCATGAAGGCTACCGTGTCGGCGGCAAGGTAATATCCGCCGGTGGCGTGCATCGCCGGGTTGCAGCTGCCCGAAACGTGGATCATCGCGGGCACTTCAAGCTCGCACATCGCCTCGTAGATCGGGAACCAGTATTCGTCGGTCAAAGGCGGATGGGTGAAGTGCCCGCCGCCAGGATCGGGGTTGAGGTTGCAGACGACGAAGTTCAGTTCCTCGACGCAGCGACGCAGTTCCTTGACGCTTTCCGAAAGGTCTGACTTCGGGCTCTGCGGCAACATGCAGCCGCCGATAAAGGTATCGGGAAACAGCTGCGTGACGCGGTAGATCAAATCGTTGCAGCGCCGCGCCCATTCGCTCGCCACAGCCTGATCGCCGACATGAGGAGCCATCGCGCTGGCACGCGGCGAGAAAATCGTGAAGTCCGCGCCGCGTTCCTTTACCAGCTTGAGCTGATTGTCCTCGATCGTCTGGCGAATCTCATCGTCGGAAATTTCGGGGTAGGGCGGGCACGCGGTGCCATTCTTGTAGGCTGCCTTCTGCTCCTCACGCCATGCATCGTGGCCCTTGGGCAGCACGGTGTAGTGGCCGTGACAATCGATAATCAGGCTCATGCCGCATCCTTCTTCGAAGTTGGGCCGGAAGCAGCATCGCGTTGCCGCTTGACCGTGCCTTCTGTCATAACCGGCTCCACGCCGAACGAGCGCAAGGTCGCTGCGGACTCTTCCATTTCGGCGGCGCGGCGCAGGCCATGCGTCGTCATCCGCTCAAGATTGTAGGGAGCGCGCACCGTCCAGCTGTCATGACTTTCGCTGGCGTCGAGCGAGGCGAGCACCTCATCGACAATGCCGGCTGCTTGCGCGGCCGCCATCATCTCGTCGGTCAGCGCCTCGATCCCTTTGACCATCACCGAACGGATCATCTTGATCGCCGATGCCTTGCCGACTTCGTTGCCGACGACGCGCTTGTTGGTGAAGCCGCAAGCGGCCAGTTCGGCCCGCGCAGCATGTGCTGCAGGTCCCGAGAGCAGCAGCGGAACCGCCATGCGGGCCGGATGCACCGGGGCAAGGACGGCCACGTCAACGTAGCGCCCGCCATTCTGCTCGACCACCTTCGCCGCGGCAGCCTTGGTATGCGGAGCGACCGAATTCATGTCGCACCAGATTGCGCCTTCAATCAGATAGGGCGCGTAGTCTTCAGCCACTGACAAGGCCTCTCCAGCGGTAACCAGCGACAGCACGAGGCTGGCATCGGCGAGCGCGGTTTGCGCATCGCTGGCGGCGACGACCCCTGCTTCCTTCATCGCGAGTTTGCGGGCAGGATCAATATCGAAGGCGCAGGCCGAACTGCGCCATTTTGCACTGGTCGCAAAGGTGCTGCCAGCTTCGCCAAATCCGATCAGGGCAATTTGATCACGCATGGCAAAGCTATGGCGGTGGCCGGTAGAGTGCGCCAATGAATAGCAAGGTCGGTCGATAAATTTTTACGAAAGCTCCTGCGCAGCACCATGCAATATCGTGATCATGTCACGTTGTGGTGCGGTTGGGCGCCAGTCGCGCCGCGTTGTGATCCCGATGGTCCTTTCAATCGGCAGAGGCGGTGGCAGATTGAGGTGCAATCCCGCTTCGATCTCCACCCGAAGCTGGTCGCGGGAGAGAAGTGTGAGCATATCGGTCTCAAGTAACAGCTCGCGGATTGTCAGGACCGATCCGCATTCGATCGGGACTTCTGGCAATTCACCACTGGCGTCCATCATCGTGCTCCAATAGCCTCGGAGCGGCGTTTCGACTCCCGGCAAGACCCAGGGATAGCGGCGCAATTCATCGGCGCTGAGGACACTCATGCTCGCCAGTGGGTGTCCTTGACGCATGGCGATTTGCGGACTGTCAACAAACGCCTTCGACTGCACCAGATCGTCAAATTCGCTATCGTCACGAAGAGCGCCGAGCAGGAAGTCGATCTCACCATTGCGCAAGGGCCCTGTCAGCTCGGTATGGCTTCCTTCGATCACCGCTAGCTGAGTATCGGGTCGGCGTTGACGAAAGGCGATGATAGCCTGCGGGAGCCAGCGTGCGCGTGACAGCGGCATGGCGCCGATCACAATGCGGCCGCCAGCTTTGCCAAGCCATTCGGATACCTCAGCAAGTCCGCTGCGCAATTCCGCCATGGCGAGGCCAAAGCTGCGCGCCCTGGCTTCGCCCTTGCGTGTCAGTGCCAGATGCCGGCCGCGCCTCTCGACCAGCCGCTCGCCCAGCGCGACCGAGAGATCGGCGACCGCGCGGTGGAGCGAGGCTGGAGCAACTTCGAGCTGCGAAGCGGCCTCGGTGTAGCTGGCCTTGCGTGCCAGCGCGAGGAAGGCGCGGACTTGCGTGGAGGTGACCCGCGGCGAGCCAATCAATGCGAGCGCCACCTCTGCGCGCGGGGCGAGCAACAACGCTGGTTCGGTTGGTCGCATGCCGCCGGGTTCGCGATCGAACAGGCGGCAATCGAGCGCGAGTTCGAGGCGCGCAATGGCCTGGGTAAGGGCAGGCTGGGTAAGCGCGATTTCGTCCGCTGCGGCGGTCACTGTTCCCAGACGCACGGTTGCTGCGAACGCGGCGAGATGCCGGATATTGGGAATATCGTCGATCATGAAAGACGTTTAGCAAAATCTTATGATAAGGGATAGCTTCGCATTGGCGCCCGCCTGATGTCGCGTGCATGGCAAACGAAAGGAGATCAATATGGGCATCGTGCGCCAGAATATTGAACGTGCTGCCAGCGAAGTGATTGATGGGCTTGCCGCTTGCGGCGTCGCAACCGTGCACGAAGCGCAGGGGCGAAAAGGTCTTCTGGCGAGCTACATGCGCCCGATCTACGCAGGTGCCCGCATAGCAGGCAGTGCAGTCACGATCAGCGCGCCTCCGGGTGACAACTGGATGGTTCACGTAGCGATCGAGCAATTGCAGCCGGGCGACGTCCTGTTGCTCGCTCCGACTTCACCTTGCGAAGACGGCTATTTTGGCGATCTGCTGGCAACCAGCGCGCAGGCCCGAGAATGCCGTGGGCTTATCATCGATGCCGGCGTGCGCGATGTGCGAGATCTGACCGAGATGGGTTTCCCCGTCTGGTCAAAAGCGATTTTTGCGCAAGGAACGGTCAAGAACACTCTCGGCAGCGTCAATGTGCCGGTGGTTTGCGCAGGTGCGCATGTAGAGCCGGGTGACGTGATCGTCGCCGATGACGATGGTGTATGCGTAGTGAAGCGCGAAGAGGCTGCCGAAGTGCTTGAAAAGGCGCGCGCACGCGAGGCGAACGAAGGCGAGAAGCGCGAACGCCTGGCTTCGGGCGAACTCGGTCTCGATATGTACAAGATGCGTGAGCGGCTCGCTGCCGAGGGGCTTAAGTATGTCTGACGGCACCCCCTGCATGTGGATGCGGGGAGGAACCTCCAAGGGCGGCTTTTTCCTCAAGCAGGATCTACCCGCAGATTCCGATGAACGCGATGCGCTGCTCCTGCGCGTTATGGGCAGTCCCGACGCGCGCCAGATCGACGGCATGGGCGGGGCCGATCCGCTTGCCAGCAAGGTCGCGGTTGTCAGCAAGAGCGCGCGCGAGGGGATCGATGTCGACTACCTCTTCCTGCAAGTCTTCGTCGATCAGGCGCTGGTTTCGGACCAGCAAAACTGCGGCAATATGCTGGCAGCGGTCGGGCCGTTTGCGATCGAACGCGGGCTGGTGGCGGCACAGGTTGGTGAGACGCAAGTTTCGATCTTCATGGAAAATACCGGGCAGGTCGCCATGGCCACGGTCGCGACGCCCGGTGGAGCCGTCAACTACAGCGGTGATGCAAAGATTGACGGTGTACCGGGGACCCACGCACCTATCCCGCTGGAATTCCGCGACACCGCCGGATCGAGCTGCGGCTCCTTGCTGCCAACTGGCAATCCTTTTGACGCGATCGAGGGTGTGCGCTGCACGCTGATCGACAACGGCATGCCCTGCGTCGTGTTCAAGGCGCACGATGTCGGCGCGACCGGCTACGAAACACGCGAGGAGCTCGAGAGCGAGGCCTATGCCCCTATCCGCGAGCGGATCGAGAATATCCGCCTGGCCGCAGGACCACTGATGAACCTCGGCGACGTGCGCGAAAAATCGGTCCCTAAGATGACCCTCGTTGCCCCGGCGCGGCATGGCGGAGCGGTGACGACGCGGGTACTCATCCCGCATCGCGCGCATGCCTCAATCGGGGTTCTCGGAGCGGTCACCGCAGCGACGGCTTGCCTTGTCGAAGGATCACCAGCAGCAGAAGTCGCGACAATTCCCGGCGGCAGGGCCAAGACACTGAGCGTCGAGCATCCCACTGGCGAAATGTCCTGCGTCCTCGGCACCGATGATGCCGGCGCGGTTACGTCCGCGGCCCTGCTTCGCACCGCGCGCAAACTGATGGATGGAGTGGTCTTTGACTGATCGCATCACAAGCTGGCATCCGAGCCCGTCGAAGCCGCGATATGTGCCGCCGCCCGGAGCGGTTGACGCGCATTGCCATGTGTTCGGGCCGTTGGCGCAATTCCCGTTCAGTCCCAAGGCGAAGTACTTGCCTCAGGATGCCGGACCCGATCAGCTGTTCGCGCTGCGCGATCACCTCGGCTTTACACGCAATGTCATCGTTCAGGCGAGTTGCCACGGCACCGACAATTCGGCGACACTTGATGCGATTGCACGGTCGGGCGGAAAAGCGCGCGGAGTGGCCGTGGTCGATCCTGATATCCATGCAGATGATCTTTGTGCGCTCCACGAAGGCGGCATTCGCGGTATCCGGTTCAATTTTCTGAAGCGCCTCGTCGACAATGCGCCAAAGGACAAATTCCTCGAAGTCGCCGCGCGACTGCCTGCTGGCTGGCACGTGGTGATGTATTTCGAGGCGGATATCCTTGAGGAAATGCGCCCATTCATCGACGCGATTCCGGTGCCTGTGGTGGTTGATCATATGGGACGACCCGATGTCACCCAAGGCCCAAACGGCGCCGATATGCAAGCATTCCGAAGGCTGCTCGAAAGCCGCGATGACATCTGGTTCAAGCCGACCTGTCCAGACCGCCTCGACGCGATCAAGGAAGGCGGGAAAGGGGATCCCTGGGACGCTTTCGCAGCTGCTGTCGCGCCGCTGGTGGCCGACTATCCTGATCGCTGCATCTGGGGCACAGACTGGCCGCATCCCAACATGCAGGACGAAATCCCTGACGACGGGCACCTGGTCGATATGATACCGCGTATTGCAGAGGGATACGCGCTGCAGCGAAAGCTCCTCGTCGATAATCCCAACCGACTTTACTGGGCTGATTGAAGCCTCTCCTTCAACCTGACGGCGGTTCATCCCACAATTCTCACATCCTGTCGTTTGTGGGGGTATCGTTGGGGGTATTTTCCAGAAAGCGTGATATTATACGTAATTAAAACAGCATGTTAGCGGGAGCATTGTTGTCCCTCCTCCGCTACCAGGACGTCCAGTGGCGTCCGGCGAAATCCAGCGAAGTTCAGAGAGACGCTGTCCGGTCGCTAACCCATTTGCCGATGGTACGAAGTCGCCCCCGCCACCTGGGGTGCGATCCAATGGACCGTCAGGGCGTTGATGGACGGGTCAGCCCATCGATCAGCATATCTGCATAGACCCGGCCGATTTCTTCGGCGGACAAAGCGGAATCGGCTGGGCGAAACCACCGATGGGTCCACCCCACCACGCCCAGCACGCCGTAGGCCAGAACCCGCGGATCGCCCGCAGCGCGGAACGCACCGCTCGCCTCGCCCTCTTCGATGATCGCGATGATCGCGTCCTCGACGATATGATTCAACGCGCGCATTTGCGTCGACCAGGCTGATCGCTTGTCGCTGACGTGGCTCAGATTCTCGCGGATGTAGATATAGATCAGCGGGTAGTGATCGCCGTATGACTTCATCAGGGCAACGATGAGTTCGTGAAGCTTGTCGCGCGGTGGCGCGTCGCTTCGCCGGATCCGTTCGGCCATCTCGGCATTGCGTTCGATTACGGTGCGGATGACCTCGTCGAACAGCTCCTCCTTCGATGAGATGTAGTAGTAGATCGACGCGCGATCGATTCCGAGTTCGGCGGCGACGGCGCTGATGCTGGCGCCCTGGAAGCCGAGCCGGTCAAAGACGCGGACTCCGGCCTCGGCGATTTCCTGTCGGCGTTTCTGATAGCTTGCGCTGCTTTCGTTCTTTGCCGCCGTCCGGCGTTTGCCCATCAGTGTCTTGGGCCCTTGCGCGCGCTGAGTCTTCATCGAGTGGTGCCGTAACCTCCGTCGACCGGCAAAACAACGCCAGTCACGTTCGCTGCAGCGCGCGATGCCAGGTAGATCGCCGCTCCGGCCACGTCGTCGGGTTCGCCCAGCCGCCCGGTCGCGCATTCGCTGGCAAGCTGATCGCCCTGCTGCTCGATCATTGCCTTCATCATGCGGCTGGGGAATGGGCCAGGCGCGATCGCATTCACCGCGATCCGGCGCGGACCGAGAGTCTTGGCAAGATGGCGGGTCAGATGATGCACGCCCGCCTTGCTGGCGGCATAGGCATAGCTTTCGTATTCGGGCGGGAACATACCGTGGACCGAACCGATGTTGATCACCTTGGCCGGATTTTCTGATTCCGACCCAGCTTCCAATTCATCGAGCAATGCAACGGTGAGATTGAACGGTCCCTTGAGATTTGCGCTCAACACCTTGTCCCACGCGCCATCGGGATAATCCCGGATCGGTGCCCCCCAGGTGACCCCCGCGGCGTTGACTAGAATGTGGAGTCTGGTCTCGCCTTCCGCGCGAAATCTTTCCGCGATGGCCTGGCAACCGGCTTGCGTGCCGATATCGCCGGGCAGGGCAATGCATGAACCCGCCGTAGACAACTGTTGGGCAGTAGTGGAACAGGCGTCGGCTTTGCGGCTTACGACGTACGTCTTGGCACCCGCAGCGACGAGCCCTTCGGCAATCATTCGCCCGATACCGCTTGTGCCGCCGGTCACGATGGCCACGCGACCACTGAGCGAAAACAATCGCTCGATAATATTGTTCATGCTCGCTCTCCTCAGCCGCGCGGCCCACCCGCGACGTAAAGTACCTGACCCGTAACGAAACCCGATCGCTCGTCCGTAAAGAAGGCGATGGCGTTGGCGATATCATCCGGCGTGCCGACGCGCCCGACCGCGGTTGTCTGCGCCTCCCGAGCGATCAGTTGGTCCAGCGGCTGGCCGGTGCGCCGGGCGACATCCTCGGTCATCGCGCTGACCACGAACCCCGGAGCGACTGCGTTGATGGTGACTCCAAGACGCCCAAGGTCCGACGACAACGCGCGGGTCAGACCCTGGACTCCCGCCTTGGCCGCTGCATAGTTCGCCTGGCCATGCCCACCTAGCGCGGCGGTGCTGGAGAGATTGACGATCCGGCCCCATCTGGCCTCGCGCATATACGGCTCTACCGCTCTCACCATTAGGTAGACGCTGCGCAGGTTGGCCGCGAGCAATTGGTCCCAATCATCGGGCTCGAGCCGGGCGAAACTGGTCTCGCGGAATAGCCCGGCATTGTTGACTAGAATGGCCGGCGGACCTAGCCGGCCATTAATCAGCGCGACGGCCGCTGAGACGCTGCCTTCGTCGGTAACGTCGCAGCCGATGGCAAGCGCGCGGGCACCGCACGCTGTAACCGCTGCCGCTGTGTCGGCGCAGGCGCTTTCATCGAGGTCGATCAGCGCGACATCGCGACCTTGCTGCGCCAGCCTTACCGCGGTGCTGGCTCCGATTCCCCTTGCCGCGCCCGTCACGACCGCGATGCGGGGGTTCATGTCGCGAGCTCCAGGAGTTCGACGGCTCGTTGCGACAGCAGAAATTTGCGTGATCGGCCTGACGGCGTGACCGGAACCTCCCTTTCGTCAATGAAGATCACGTGGCGGGGGACCTTGAAGCGCGCCAGGCGCTCGCTCATGAGCGTGACTAGCTCGTCGGTCTGCACCGAAGTTCCGGTTTTCAGCACGACGAAAGCCACGCCAACCTCGCCCATACGCTCGTCGGGTACCGGAACCACGTGGGCCTGACTGACAGCCGGATGCTGCGCGAGGACATCTTCCGCGTCGGCGGGAATGACCTGTTCGCCGCCGCATCGATAACATTCCTTCAGTCGCCCGACGAGGGTGAGATAATCGTCCTCATCGATCCGGCCGAGATCGCCGGTGTGAAACCAGCCTTCATCATCGAAGGCAGCCGCGGTTGCTTCGGGCTTATTGTAGTATCCCGACGTCACTCCTGGTCCGCGGGCCATCAGTTCGCCTACTTGTCCAGGTTCCAGGACATCGCCGTTGTGGGGATCAACTACCTGGTATTCGACCAATTTTCCGCCGAGCGCGGGGTCTCCCGCCACACCTGCATCGCGCAACCGGCCATTGGTCGCCAGTAGACGAGCTAGTGGATCGTCGGGGCGCGTTACGGTGGTCGATGCGGTGCACTCGCTCATCCCGTAACCGGTGGTAATTTCCACCGGCCCGAACTGGTCTTGGATGGCCTGCCAGATCGATGGCGGCGCGCGCCCGCCCGACGACAGCACCGCCCGCACCGAAGACACGTCGCCCGACCTTTGCCGAAGTGCGTCAATGATCGCCAGCGTCATCGCCGGAATCAGCAGCAGGTCGGTCGGTCGATGGCGCTTGATGCTGTCGATGGTGGCCGCGGCGTCGAACTTGAGCTGCGGAACGATGGCCCCACCGACGAACGGGACCGACAGCAGCCCTTCGACGTAACCGTAGACATGATACATCGGCAACGAGAACAGGATGCGATGCCCATCCTCGAACGCTCGGGCATAGGCGCTGCACCATGCGGCCCGCAGCAACATATCATGCGTCAGCAGAACGCCTTTTGGCGATCCAGTGGTGCCGGACGTGTAGATGATATCGGCCACGCCATGCGGATCGGCTGTCGGAAGGATGTCACCGATAGCCTGATCCAGCGCCGCGAAAGAAGTCGCGCCTGCTCTTGGACGATCGGTCGGATAGACGATGATGCGCTTGAGCCTCGGAAATGCATCGCCACCGTCCTTGGCTTCCCAATCCGGTGCCAGCTCGTCGAGCATCTGGAGATAATCGAGGTCGCGGAAACGATCCATCGTGACCAGCATGGCCGCGTCTGACTGACGCAGGACATAGCCCAGTTCATCGCGGCGGTTCATCATGTTGACCGGCACCGCAACCCCGCCTGCACGGGCAATCGCATATTTGATCGCGACGAATTCGGGCAGGTTGGCCATGACCAGCGCGACATGATCGCCCGGTTTCAGGCCCTTGGCGATTAGTCCATGCGCCAACCGGATCGACCAGTCGCGCATCTCGGCGTAAGTCCAACTACGCGCATCGGTGATGACAAACGGGCGATCGGGAAACTCGGCCGCCGCGTGGTCCAATGCACCGGGCAGCGTATGCGGCCGCCATTCGGGAAAGCGTGCCGTCAAGGCGGCCTGGCGATCGGTGATCGACGCCACGACGTTAGTCGCCTTCTGGCCCGTTCCAGCCCGCCTTGCGCGCTTCGTAAGCTTCCAGGTAGGTGCGGTGTGGCTTGAACGGCGCGTCGCGCATCCGCACCGCCGGGCGCACCCCTCCCTCGCGCCAAACCTGGGTGAACTCGTCCATCCCCGGACCGGCGATGCCCATTGCGTCCAAGTCGTTCGCGGCAGCAATCCCGGCGTGCATTCCAGCGGCTTCGAACCAGCGGTTGGTAATTTCCTTGTGGCTGTAGATTGCATCGAGCGGGACATTGGCGACCCGCTCGGCATAGGCACGGGTCACCGCCTCCAGTTCATCGTGCGGGACGGCCTTGTTCACCAGGCCGAGCTCCTCGGCTTCCTTGCCGGTCATGTTGTCGCCGGTGAACAGCCATTCCTTGGTCTTGCGCATACCCAGATGGATTGGCCAGAATGCGAAGACGTGCAGCTCGCCCATGGCGCGGGCTTCTGGTTGGCCGAGCAGTGCATCATCGGCAGCAAAGGCAATGTCGCAAACGCCGACAAGGTCGAGCCCGCCAGCCACGCAATGGCCGTGGATCATCGCGATGGTGCACTGGCGCAGGTGGAACAGCCGCATCCACCGCTCGCGCGACAGGTGGAACCGGTGCCGCGACCAGATCGGCGAACGGCTGTGCGGACGGCGCTGCTGCTCGTTGATCGCGCTATGCTCGTCCCACAAGTACGAGAATTCCTTGAGGTCATAGCCGGTACTGAAGTGATTGCCGGCCGACTTGATGATCAGCACACGGGTTTCGTCGTCATGATCGAGATCGTCCATCACCAGGTCGAGCTCATCCCGCAGTTGCCCGGACAATGCATTACCGGTGTGCGGTCGGTTAAGCGTCACCGTCGCTATTCGATCGGCCTTCTCGTAAATCAGCGTTTCGAAGGTCACGGCGTTTCCCCTTGTTTGTTGATGGTCAGCCCCTGACCGTTGCCTGCAAATCGACATCCATCATTTGCGGGCGGGTAGCGGCGAAGGACGGACGGCGATCGAGCAGGTCGACCGCTTGCGCGAGGTGCGGTGCGCGTTGACGCCAGCGGAGCTGGGGCAAATCTGGGCTGAGGCCTGCCGGCACCACGAAATCCAGGACGAGCAGTGTGGTCGCCACCGCGATGTCGCCCAGATCGACCGTGTCGCCGGTGGTCGAGTGCTGGGCATAGATGGCCTCAAGGGCGTCGAGGCCGCCCTCTATCTTGCGGCTTTGCCGGTCGATCCACGGCTGGCTGGGATCAGGCCGATGATGTTCGAAAACCAGCGCCTGTGCGAATTCCATCAGCTTTTCGCCGAGCATCTGGCGGTGCCGAGTCTCCAGGCGGGCAATTGGATCGTGCGAGATCAGGGCAGGGTGGGGGTGGTGTGCCTCAAGCCATTCCAGAATATACCCAGATTCGTAGACGTATGATCCCTCAGGTGTGATCAAAATCGGAAGCTGCTGGAACGGGCTGAACTGCGGCGTGCACGTATCCGGGCCCCAGGGCACGTCGTAGGTGACGTCGTACTCGATGTCCTTTTCGTGCAGCGCGATCGCGACCTTGCGACCGAACGGACTCGGCTTGGCGTTGATCAGCCTGTAACGCCCGGTGCCGTTCATACGATGGTGTACCCCCCATCGACCGGCGTCAGGGTTCCGGTGATGAACGAGGATTCGTCGCTGGCCAGGAACACAGCCAGATTTGCGATTTCGTCGGGCGTGCCGATCCGACCCATCAGCGTCGCCGCGACGGCTCCGTCGATGTAGTCCTTGGGCATGGCCCGTGTCATCCCGGTATCGATGGCGCCGGGCAGGATGGCATTCACGCGGATCCCCCGGGCGGCATATTCGGCAGCGACCAGCTTGGTCAGCATCGAGACCCCGCCTTTCGATGCGCAGTACCCCGACATACCGGGAAAGGAGACTAGCGACGCCATCGAGGAGGTGTTGACGATCGATCCCCCGCCGCGCTCCAGCATCAGCGGTATCGCATATTTCATGCCGAGAAACACGCCCTTCAGATTGACCGCAATCACTCTGTCGAAGTCGTCCTCGCTGTAATCGGCGGTATCGGCGATCGGGCCTTGGATCCCGGCGTTGTTGAACAGAATGTCCAACCCGCCGAAGTGCTCGGCCGCCGCCGCCAGCATTCCGCGGATCGAATTCACCTGCGAAACATCGCCTTGATAGGCTATGCACTGTTCACCGCATCGTGCCGCGATATCCTCTTGGGCGCCGGAGCTATCGACGGCGACCACACGCGCTCCCTCTTGGCAAAAGCGCGCCACCGTCGCCGCACCCATGCCAGACCCCGCTCCGGTTACGACCGCCACTTTTCCAGCCAATCGGGCCATCTCTGAACTCTCCCGCCAACCGAGTCGCACTCAGGCAACAATGGTGTTGACAGAAGTGTTCGTACAGGGCATTTTTTAAAACACAAGATGCAGTTGGCGGGAGGGACGCGTGATCAAGGACTTTTTAGTACTAGATGCGGTGACTCACGCCTACAACCATCTTCCCGGTAATTGGGAGGACCCGGTTCTCGGTCATGCGATGGTAGAATTGGCATATCATCTTGCTGCGGACCCGCCGGATCGTAAGTACGCGATGAAAAGGGAAGAATATCTCGTCGACTGGCAAGTGCCGGATGTCGCGAATCTTCTTTTTCGGGAAAGTGATACTGACCTAGCGGTGATGCATCCGCTGGCCATCGCGTCGTTCAAGGACGGCTATTCGTCGGTGGCCAAGGCGGCCGAGGCGCTTGAACGTTATCCGACGCGTTTCGTTGGCGCCTATGCCTGCGTCGATCCGCTTCGCGGTGCCGATGCCTTGGGCGCGATCGAGGAGCAGGTTGACCTGCTCAATCCCCTCGGTCTGAAGCTCTACCCGACAAGTTGGGATGGAACCCAGCCGGTGTCTTGGCGAATGGACGATCCGAAGTTGATCTACCCACTCTACGAGAAGGCGCAGAAGCTGGGTTTACGTCACGTGGCCGTTCACAAGGCAGTGCCGATCGGACCATTTCCGGTCGGGGATGCCTACAATCCCAGCGACATCGAAAACGCAGCGGGCGACTTTCCCGATCTCAATTTCGAGATCGTCCACGGCGGCCTCGCGTTTCTTGAGGAGACCGCTTGGTTGCTCGCACGGTTCGGCAATATCTTCGTGAACATGGAAATCCAGAATATCATCGTGGAAAGGCGTCCGCGCGCCTTTGCCGAGATACTGCTCGGGCTGTGCCGCGTCGGGGGCGCGGATATGCTCGACCGCCTATTCTGGGGCTCGGGCGGAACACTCCATCATCCTCAGCCCGGACTGGAAGCGTTCGCCGATTTCCACTTCCCCGAAGACCTGCTGGAAAGCGCGGGACTGTTCAAACCGATCCGCCAGATCACCGACCAGGACAAGGCGAATATGCTGGCCGGCACGTTCGCCCGACTACACGAGATCGATCTCGACGCCTGCCGCCGGCGCATCGCCGACGATGAGTTCGCGCGGCCTCAGGGCACGCCGTTCCCGGAACCGTATTCGACCCTGTCGTTCATCGGTGACCGATCGGAAGCGCCGGTTCATGCATGATCTCGAGGGACTGATCCGTCGGGAACTCGACACTATTAAGGACCCGTGCAGCATTGCCAGCGGGGTGCCGCTTGGGCTCGATGAGATGGGCTTGATCGACCGTATCGATATCGTTGGCGCCGCGGTCACGGTGTATTTGCGCCTGACCTCGCCATTCTGCCACATGATCGGCTTCTTTCATGTGGAGGCCGCTCGTCTGCTAGGTGCGATCGATGGGATCGAGACGGTCCAGGTTATAGCGGACAATGGCCTTGATTGGACTCCGTCACTGATCAGCGCCAAGGCGCAGCGGCTCAGGTCGGAGCGCATTCTCGCGATGGCGGACGGGTTGTCGGAACCCGCCTGAAACCATGACCAAGGCGGTCGATCCCGCTTTTCGCGACCTGCTGGCGGACCCGCGCAACGCTGTGCGTCGCCCGCCTAAGCATATACCGATGGAAATGGTTCGCGCTGCGGCCAAGGCCGCGATGGCAACTCTCCCGGGTCCGGACATCAACTGGCAGGACTGTGAAGTGAGCGGGGTGAGGGTGCGGGTTTACCAACCGTCGAATGCGCCCGAAGCATCGGCGGTGGTTTTCTTTCACGGGGGCGGGTTCGTGCTTGGCGATCTCGACACGCACGACCGGATGTGCCGGGTGTTGGCGCTTGCCGCGCACCGTCGGCTGGTGGCCGTCGATTACCGTAGGTCTCCCGAGGCCAGCTATCCTGCGGCCGTCGACGATGGCTGCTGTGTGGTCGATTGGCTGAGCGAAGCGTTAGGGGTGCATGACGGCGCAATCGCGCTCGTGGGCGACAGCGCTGGTGCCCATATCGCGCTTACCGCAGCGCTGCGTCGGCCCGCTGCGGTCGGGCAATTGTCCCTCATTTATCCAATTCTGGACCCAGCCTGCGCCAGCGTATCAGCCGCGTTGTTCGGCGATGGGTTCATCCTCACGCGCGACGCGATGAAATGGTTCTGGGAGTGTTATCTTGCCGGGCAGCACAATCCGCTAGAGTGCGCTGATTTTAGCGTCCTGCCGCCGACCACCGTGGTGACCGCTGGATTCGATCCCCTACGCGATGAAGGGCTGGCGCTGGCTGACGAAATCGCGGCGGCTGGCGTTGCCATCATCCGGCGCCATTACGCGGCGATGATCCACGGCTTTGCCGGAATGCCGCATCTCACCGGCGCGGCCGATGAAGCGCTGGCCGCCGTTGCGGCAGATATTAGTACCGCGCTGAAGTGAGTTCACGCCGTGCGCAAGTGAAAGCCCTCGTAACCGCGACGAGCCACATCCTCGAGAATGCGCCGATATGCACGTACTCCACCGGAATATGGCATGAAGACGCGTGGCTTTCCTTCGACTTCCGCCCCGACGTAGTATGACGCCGCTTTGGGATAGAGCGTTTCCCGCGATCTTTCGTTGACGTGAATGACCCATTCGCGTTCCGCTTTCGCGGTCGGCTCGATCGTCGCGACACCTGCCGCGCGCGCGTGGACCAGCAGATCGCGCAGCCAATCTACCTGCTGTTCGGCCGACAGTAGCACATTGCTGAGGAGGGATGGGCTGCCAGGCCCGACGAGAACGAACATATTGGGGAAGCCCTCGGTGCCAAGGCCGAGATAGGTGACCGGCCCGGCAGCCCATTTGTCCTTCAACGTCGACCCGCGTGCGGAAAATTCGATCCGCAGTAACGAGCCGGTGAATGCGTCGAACCCGGTGGCGAAGATTAGTATGTCGAGCGGGTAAACGGCGTTGCTCGTGTGAACGCCTTGCGCACTCACCTTCGTAATGGGCGCAGACCGAATATCCACCAGTTCGACATTGTCCCGATTGAATGTGGCCCAATACCCGCTGTCGACCGACGGACGCTTGGTGCCGAAGGGGAAGCAGGTCGGCGTAAGCAAGGCACAGGTAGCGGGATCGTCGACCTGCGCGGCAATCTTGGCGCGGATGAAATCAGCGACGATGTCGTTCGACGCCTGGTTCAGGAGAATGTCCTTGTAGGCCAGGGCGAAACCGAACCCGAGGCGGTTCCAAGCTGCTTCGAGTACCTCAGTACGTTCGTCCGGAGCGGCATCGAGCACGGATGTGCCGTTCGGCACAAACCCCAAGCCGCTGGGTGAATCGAGAGCTTGGCGCCTGCGCGCGGCATAGTTCGCCTTGACCTTGCGGTCCTCTTCCTCACTGACCGGTGCATTCGCGGCGGGAATGCTGAAATTGGCTGTGCGCTGGAAGACCGTCAACCGCCTGGCCTTCTGCGCGATGACGGGTGTCATTTGCACTCCGGATGATCCAGTGCCGATTATGCCGACCGACTTCCCTTCGAAGTCGACCTCATCCCGGGGCCATTCAGCCGAGTGGATCACCCGGCCTTCGAAACACGCGATGCCGGGGATGCAGGGGCGCTTTGTCGTCGACAGCTGCCCGACCGCGAGCACCAGGTATTGTGCATCGTAAACTTCCCCCCGCTCGGTCGTGACCATCCACCGTCCCAACGCGTCGTCGAACTGCGCGCTCGTAACGCACGTGTCCAAAATGATGTCCCGTCGCAGGTCGAAGCGTTCGGCTACGTGGTGAATGTACCGCAGGATCTCGGGCTGTGTCGCGTACCGCTCGCTCCACCGCCATTCCTGCTCGAGCGCGGACGAGAACATATAGCTATAGTCGTAACTTTCGACATCGCAACGCGCGCCAGGATAGCGGTTGGTGTGCCATACGCCGCCGATGTCGTCGGCGGCGTCGATCACTTTGACCGCGAACCCGGCTTCACGCAGCGAATGCAGGGCCCTGAGTCCGCTGAAGCCGGCACCGATGACTAAAACGTCCATACGCTCCATCAGCCACTCCTTGCATCCGCTCAACAGCGACGTTGAAGAAAGTCCGATATTGCGTCAACACTGTTGTTGACCATTTGCGAGGGCGGCGTCATTTTGCCGGAAAGGCATTGTACGCCACGTTGGAGCACACTGATGGGACGCCTCGAGGGAAAGATCGCTATCGTCACCGGAGCCGCGCGCGGCATGGGCGCGGCCCATGCACGCGGGTTCGTTGCCGAAGGAGCGCGGGTCGTGCTGACCGACGTCCGCCCGGATCTCGGCGCGGCGCTCGCAACCGAACTTGGCGACAGCGCCGTCTATGTCGATCACGACGTTTCCGACTGGCCTGGCTGGCAAGATGTAGCGAGTCTTGCGCTGTCGCGATTTGGAAAGATTGATGTGCTGGTAAACAATGCTGGGATTCTTGGGCCTTCAGTCCCGATCGCGGAACTGGACGAGGACGATTACGCGCGCGTATGCGCCGTGAATCAGCACGCCGTTTTTCTCGGCATGAAGGCGGTGCTTCCAGCCATGATCGCGGCGGGTAAAGGATCAATCATCAATGTGTCGTCGATTTCCGGCATTGTCGCCAACTACGGCTTCCCCAACGCGGCTTATGTGGCGAGCAAGTTTGCCGTGCGAGGGCTGACGAAGGCTGCGGCGGTCGAATACGGCAAGTACAACATCCGCGTGAACTCTGTGCATCCGGGCTTCATCTACACCCCGATGATGGTCGAGGCAGCGGGCGAGGAGGGGGGGGACGCGACCGGCATGATCCCGCTCGGCCGGATTGGCCGCGACGACGAAGTGACCCAATTGGCTATTTTCCTCGGGTCCGACGAATCGTCCTACATCACCGGCGCGGAACATATCATTGATGCCGGTATGACGGTTCAGTAGGGCGATTCCAGGCCAGCCAGGATCATCTCGGCGTAAGTGCCGCCAATCTCTTCCGCGCTTGCCTCGCTCGCGCCGGGCTTGAACCAGCGACTGGTCCACCCGACGACTCCAAAGATGCCATAGGCGATTACCCGTGAGCGACCGATCTTCCGAAAGCTGCCATCGGCCACGCCCTGCTCGATGATCGCGATAAGTGATTCGGTCGTTTGTCGGTTCATCTCGCGCATTTTGGACGACCAGTCGCTACGCGAACCGCTGACATGACTCAGGTTCTCACGGATATAAATATAAAATAGCGGGTAGTGCTCGCCATAGGAACTCATCAGCATCACTATAAAGTCGCGCAGCTTCCTCCGGGGGCTAACATCGCTTTCTTCAATCTTCTTGGCGACCTGGACATTGCGTTCGACCACGGTCTTGAGCACCTCGTCGAACAATTCCTCCTTGGAAGAAATGTAATAATAGAGCGACGATCGGTCGACCCCCATCTCGTCGGCCAGCGCAGCCATCGTAGCGCGCTGAAATCCAACCCGGTCAAAAACCCTGACGGCAGCTTCGGCAATCTCCCGCCGTTTCGCCTCGAACGTCGCGCTGCGATCGGCAGGGGGCGCCGCGCGTCGTTTCAACTTTTCTATATCGTCGTTCATCGCTCGTCCGCTGTCCGCATCTCAACGGCATAGGCGCTTCGGTGGACCTTGGCCAATCCCGTTCCGCTCGCTTTCTCGCACGATCAGGTATTACGTCAATGGTTGTGTTGACGACTTCAACACTGGTGTGTAAAACCTCGCCATGTTCCGCAGCAAGACGGGGCGACGCCTTCGGAAACGCGAGGGCAAGAGACGGGCTTTGTTGCGCTGCGATCGGGCTGCGCAAGTAAATGCGGGGAGGACCACATGGCTGTTCTGAGAGGATTTCTCGTAAGTTCGACCGCAGCGATTGCGATCGGGGCGACCGCCGGGCCCGCGTTGGCCCAAGACAGTGCTGGCCAGGCGCAGTCTCCCGCCGCCAGCCCATCCGACGCTGAGATTATCGTCACCGCGCAACGGCGCGAGGCAGTGTTGGAGCGAACCCCAGTGGCGGTTGCCGCCCTTGGCGGCGAGTCGCTAACCGACCGTGCGATCGTGACCGAGACGGATCTCCAGTCAGCCGTGCCAGGGCTTACCGTCCGCGCTGGTCAGACCAGCAATCAGCTGAACTATTCCTTGCGCGGGCAAACGGTCGACGCCTTCAGCAGCTCGCGGCCGAGCGTTCTTCCTTACGTCAACGAAGTGCAGGTCGGGGGCGCTGGGTCAACAGCATTCTACGATCTCGGGTCGATCCAGGTTCTGAAGGGCCCGCAGGGTACATTGTTCGGCCGGAACTCGACCGGGGGTGCGGTGCTCTTCACCACGGCCAAGCCAACGAACGAGTTTGAAGGCTACATTCTGGGCCGCGCGGGTAACTACGATCACTTCCAGGCCGAAGGCGCGGTTAACTTGCCGGTGGTTGATGACACGGTGCTGCTGCGCTTGGCAGGGTTCTTCCAGCGGCGCGACGGTTTCCAGTTCAACCTGTTCAATGGCGAAAGGCTGGGTAACACTCGGCGCGAAAACGTCCGTGCCTCGCTGACGATCAAGCCATCGGCTGCCATCGCCAACGAACTCGTCGTCGATTACGCCCACGCGGGCGGCAATAGCCTGTCATCGGTTGCCTACAGCGCGCGTCCGGACAGCGCTCCGCCCGCGTTCGTTCCGACCAACATTTTCTATTCCCCGGCTGTCGATGGCATCTTCGGCCCTGGAACCTGGGATACTTATCTCGCGGCGCATCCGGGCACCAATCCGGCGGGGTTCAACGCTGAGATCGCTGCGCAACAGGAGCGTGGGCCGTTTCTGGTCAATCTCAATGCGCCCAACTTCCACCGGTCCAAGGTGTTGGTGGTGTCGAATATCACGACAATAGAAATCGGGCCCGATACGACCATCAAGAACATACTTGGCTATGTTCGCCGTCGACAACAGGATGCGGGCGAGTTCGACGGCACGGTATTTACCGCCGATGACAATGGTGAGGAAGGCCGGGGTGGGATCCTCAAGCAGTTCTCAGAGGAGCTCCAGCTACTCGGAAAGGCCTTCGGTGGCCGCCTCGATTACGTCGCCGGCATCTATTACTCGAACGAGAAGGACGATACCCGCTCGCTAAGCCGGATTTTCGAATTCGAGCCCTTCATCCCAGCGACGATCCAGATCAACGACGGCGTTACCCGTAACAAGACAATAGCGGGTTATGGCCAAGGTACGCTCGATCTGAGCGACATTACTGGCGTGCAGGGTCTGGGGTTCACCGCGGGGGTGAGATATTCATCGGAGAAAGTCCAGTTTCGGCGAAATCCGGACGATTTCTTCATCACCAACCCCAATCCCGCCTTCATCAACCCCCAGCGCGACACGTTCAACAGCACAAGCTGGCAGTTCGGCCTGCAATACCAGGCCACGGACGATCTGCTGCTCTATGCCACGACCCGCCGCAGTAATCGCAGCGGCGGCTTCAACTACTTCGCGCCACCGGTTCCCGGCTTCGGTAACGAGGCGGGGGGCGAGTATCGCCCCGAGGTGGCGACCGACATTGAACTTGGGCTCAAGTACCGCGGCGACATCGGGGTGCCGGTTCGTTTCAACCTCGCGGCCTACAATATGTGGGTCGATAACATTCAGCGATCGAACTACGTTTCGATCTTCGGCAGTCTTGCCGGTATCACGGTCAACGTGCCGAAGGCGGAAATTACCGGGTTCGAACTCGATGGATCGATCAATCCAACTCCGTGGCTCTCGATCGGCGGCAACCTGAACTACACTGATGCGCGTTTCACCGACAACGTGGTGGCGGTCCTTGGTAATCCGGCAGTGGCGTTCGAGACCTATCCCGACACGCCGAAATGGTCGGGCGTCCTCTATGCCGACATCACGGTACCGGTGACGGACAGGCTTGAAGCTTCTTTACGCGGTGACATTTACGCGCAGACATCGACGTTCTTCAGCTCCACCGGCACCAATCTCAATCCGCTGTCGCAGTTTCCGGGATACTCGGTCGCCAATTTCCGGATCGGGATCGAGGACGAGGAAGCGGGATGGTCGCTATCGGCCAATCTGAAGAACGCTTTCGACGAAGTCTATTACGTCGGCGGCGTCGCGTTCAGCAGCCTCTTTGCGGTCAACACGGCCATCCCAGGGGAGCCGCGAACAATATTGGTGGAAGCGCGCTTCAACTTCTAGCCTGCCGTCAACCAACCACTGTTTCGGATAAGGAGCATCGCTGTGTCTGATCGTCTGCGCTTCGGGAGCTTCATCCCGCCGCACCACCTGCCGGTCAACTATAACCCGACCTATGCGCTCCAGCGGGACGTAGAGATCGTTCAACTGATGGACGCGATCGGATTCGACGAAGCCTGGTTTGGCGAGCACCATTCTGGCGGCGCGGAACCGATCGGGGATCCGCTGCTGTTCATCGCCCACGTGGCCGCCCAGACGAAGTATATCCGGCTTGGCACGGGCGTCGTCTCGTTGCCCTATCACAATCCGCTCTGGGTGGCGGATCGGCTGGCGATGCTCGATCATCTCACCCGTGGCCGAGTGATGCTCGGTCTCGGCCCCGGTGCGCTTGCCACCGATGCCGGAATGATTGGCATTCATCCCTCGCAACAACGCGATGCGCTGGAGCAGGATACTGCCGTCCTCATGCACCTGATGACCAGCAACGAACCGATCTCGATCGAGACCGACCGTTACAAGCTGGTCGATGCACGCCTCCAACTAGACTTCTATCAGGATCCGCATCCCGAGGTCGCGGCGGCCGCCATCGTTTCCCCATCGGGCCCCCGCCTGGCGGGAACACACGGAGCGGGACTGCTATCGATCGGAGCGACAATGCAGGCGGGCGTCGATGTGCTGGCGATGCACTGGGACGTGGCCGAGGCACGCGCCAAGGAATGCGGCAAGACCGTCGATCGCAAGAACTGGCGCCTGGTCGGGCTCATGCACCTGGCCGACACCAAGGATCAGGCGATCAAGGACGTCGAGTATGGTCTTCGCGAATTCTGCGACTACCTCCAGCACACTGCTTCGACCCCACAGCTGACGCCAACCGGCAGCAGTATAGGCGAATACATTGATTGGGCGATGTCCACTGGCGCGGCCGTGATTGGCACCTGGCAGGAAGCGGTGGAGCAGATCGAATCCCTGCAGGAGCTTTCGAACGGCGGGTTCGGTTGTTTCCTCCTGTTTGACCACAACTGGGCGAACTGGGCGGCGAAGAAGCATCACTACGAGATTTTCGGGGACTATGTGATCCCGCACTTCAAGAAAACCAATCACCGGTTGAAGCAGAGCGAACTCGCCACCCGTGCTGTGCGCGACAAGCTCGCGGCCGAACAGCAGGCGGCGATCGGCGCATTCTCGGCGAAGCACGGCAAGCCGCAGGCTTAACGATGGATGGGTCGGCCCCGCCGGTCGCCGTCGAGCGGCACGGCGCAGTCATGGTCATTGCCATCGACCGACCGGCGCGCCGGAACGCGGTCGATGCCGAAGTATCGCGCCGGATCGCCGATGCCCTCGACGAACTGGATGGGACGACCGACCTGAGGGTTGGAGTACTCACCGGACGCGGAGGGTCGTTTTGTTCGGGCATGGACCTAAAAGCGTTCCTGGCGGGTGAGCGGCCGGAACTGGAAGGGCGCGGATTCGCGGGTGTGACCGAGCGGCCTCCAGCCAAACCGATGATCGCGGCAGTCGAAGGTTTCGCGCTTGCAGGGGGATGCGAACTTGCGCTCGCTTGCGACCTGATCGTGGCCGCCGATGATGCCTGGTTCGGTCTCCCGGAGGTCTCGCGCGGTCTTGTGGCGGGGTCAGGGGGGCTGGTACGCTTGCCTCGCCGAATTCCGCAGGCGATCGCGCTCGAATATATTCTAACTGGAGCACGTATGCCTGCACCGGTGGCTCACGGTTGGGGCCTGGTCAATCGACTGAGCAGGCCAGGGGAGGCGCTCGCCGCGGCGCTTGAATTGGCCCGGGAAATCGCTTCGAACGCTCCGCTTTCGGTGCTGATGAGCAAGCGGATAGTCCAGGAAGCGGGATCGTGGTCGGACGGCGAAATCTGGGACCAACAACGACCGCTGGCCGAAGCGGTGATCGGGTCCGAGGACGCACGCGAGGGAGCACTTGCGTTCGCTGAAAAGCGCGCTCCGCAATGGAGCGGGACATGAACCGGGGTGCGGTCATCGGCGGCGGCACAATGGGTGTGGGCATCGCTTATGTAATGGCCCAGGCAGGTGCCGCGGTTACAGTCGTGGAGCCCGACGATCGACGCGCCGAGCAGATGCGCGCAATCGTGGCTGAGGCTTCCAGTAGTGCGATTGGTCGCGGCAAGCTGTCCCAGGACGCGGCTACCGCATTGCAGGTAAGGATTGTCCGCGCGAAGAGTGTTGAAGCCCTGGACGAAGGGCTGGACCTGATCGTGGAATCGGTGCCCGAGCGTTTCGAACTGAAGCGCCAGGTGCTGGCTCAGGCTGCGTCGCGTCGACCGGCGTTGCTCGCGACCAACACCAGCGCGCTGTCGATCGATCGGCTCGCCGCGGAGCTTCCGTCGCCCCGGCAGTTTCTCGGGATGCATTTCTTCAATCCGGTATGGTCGCTCAAACTGGTGGAATTGGTTCAAGGGAGCGCGACTTCGCCGACCACGATCGAAGCCGCGCGCGCCATCGTCGGGTGGATGGGCAAACAATCGTTGTTGGTTCGCGACGTGCCGGGCTTTGCCACCAGTCGGCTCGATCTGATCGCTTCGCTTGAAGCGATGCGGATGCTTGAAAGCGGGGTCGCGAGCGCGGAGGACATCGATCAGGCCGCCGTTCTGGCATATCGCCACCCGGTGGGCCCGCTCCGGCTGAGCGACATCGTCGGGCTGGATGTCCGCCTCGACATCGCGCGCACGCTCGAGGCCGCGCATGGATCGCGGTTCGCGCCGCCCGAAATCCTCATAGCGATGGTTGCCGAGGGCAAGCTGGGCGCGAAGTCCGGCCAGGGGTTCTTCGCATGGCCCGCCTGAGCATTCTGGAGTACAGCAGATGAGCACGACGCTTTTTCACGGGCCGCTGGTCGATTTGTCGGACCATCACGCGGCGCTGCGCGACAGCGTGGCCAAAGTGATGGCCGGATATGGGCGATCGTATTTCCAGGACGTCGTCAGGCGCGGGGAACGGCCCGATGCCCTGTGGGCGGCACTCGGTGACGCGGGCTTTCTGGGAGTTCACATCCCCGAGCAATACGGCGGAGGCGGAGGAGGGCTCGGCGATTACTACGTGGTGATCGAGGAGGTCGCTGCCCACGGGAGTCCCCTGTTGGCGCTCGTGATCAATTCGATCTGCGCGCCGATCATTGCTGCGTTCGGTTCCGAGCAGCTTCAGCGCGACTGGTTGCCTGAGTTGGCAAGTGGTCGCAAGCGCATGGCTTTCAGTATTACCGAACCCAATGCCGGCTCCAATTCGCACCAGATCAGCACCACCGCGCGTGAAACGTCGGGCGGCTGGGTGATCAAGGGCGCCAAGTACTGGACTTCCGCGATCGATGAGTCGGACGCGGTCCTGGTGGTCGCCCGCGATGATGCCCGATCCACCCCGGAACGCCCGGCATTATCGCTGTTCATCATGCCGACCGATGCGAAGGGGCTGAGCTGGCAACCGATCGATTCCGCGCTCAGCGTTCCAGAGAAGCAGTTCACCGTTTTTTACGACGACGTCGAATTGCCGCGCGAGGCTTTGATCGGAGAGGCCGGGGCGGGCTTGCGGCAGGTTTTCGTCGGACTCAATCCCGAACGTGTCGCCGCTGCCGCGATCAACAATGGCATCGCCCGGTTCGCCTTGGCGCAAGCGGCGCAGTATGCCTGCGACCGTTCGGTGTGGAAGACGCCGATAGGCGCGCATCAAGGCGTCGCGCATCCGCTTGCCGAAGGATACGTCGGGGTGCAGTCAGCCCGATTGATGGCGGCCCGGGCGGCTCAGTTATACGACGCTGGAGAGGACGCAGCGGAGGCCGCGAACATGGCGAAGTTCCTGGCCGCCGAAACCTCGCTCAAGGCGCTGGACCAGGCAATGCAAACCCACGGCGGCAATGGCCTGTCCTACGAATACGGATTGGCCGATCTGTGGTTCGTGACGCGACTGCACAAGACCGCGCCTGTCAGTCGCGAAATGGTCCTCAACCACATCGCTCAGCATAGCCTGGGCCTGCCCAAGAGCTACTGATGCCTGCACCGCCCGTCGATATCGTCTCAATGCTGCGACATCACGTCGCCGGCGATCCGGCGGCCCGATGCATCACCAGCGGGGACATCTCCCTGACATTTAGCGAACTCGACTGCCGCAGCAATGCTGCCGCCAACGCGCTTGTTAGAAGTGGAGTTGCAAGCGGTGATAGGGTGGCTTTGCTCTGCCAGGCATCTCCCGAGGTTTTCGAATTGCTGTTCGCCTGCGCCAAGATCGGCGCCATTCTTGTGCCGCTCAATTGGCGCCTCTCGGCACGCGAAATCGCCCAGATCGTCGAGGATGCCGATCCAATCCTGATCATCTTCGACGCTGCATCCGCGCCGCTAGTGGCCGAGGTTGGTGGTCGCACGAAGCTGCGCCTGGAAGACTATCCCGCGATGCGCGATGCGGTGCCGGACTCGATCCCAGCCCACGACGTAGTGCCTGACGATACCGCACTGATCCTGTACACGTCGGGCACCACGGGCCGGCCCAAGGGCGCCATGCTCTCGCAGCGCAACCTCTCCTACCTGGGCCGCATGGCGGGGGAACTTTGGCAATTCACATCCCAGAGTGTCAACCTCGTAGCCATGCCGCTGTTTCATATCGGCGGGATTGGTTACGCCTTGCTGGCGCTGAGCCAGGGTGGGGAGACGGTACTGCTCCCCTCTGCCGATCCAGCGCTGGTTCTTAACGCCATAGCAAGGCACGGCGTGACGCACGCCTTCTTTGTTCCTACGGTCGTGCAGCGGTTGGTTGATCACGTCGCGGAGAGTGGCATGGTTGCCCCTGCAATCGATCACATCTTCTATGGCGCCGCGCCGATTGGCGAGGAACTGCTGCACCGCGCGATCGCGACCTTCGGCTGTGGGTTCACCCATGTGTACGGCATGACGGAGACAGCAGGAACGACCGTGACGCTGCTCCCGCACGAGCATACCGGGGCTCGCCTGCGTTCGTGCGGACGCCCCATGCCTTGGGTGGAACTCGAAGTCGTTGATCCGGACACGGGCCGACAGGTGGCGAGTGGCGAGACCGGTGAAATCCGAATGCGCTCGCCCGCCATCATGCGTCAATACTGGCGCAAGCAAGAGGAAACAGCCGCGGCGATAACCGCGGATGGATGGCTTTGTTCGGGTGATGCCGCTTCGCGGGATGCGGACGGATACCTTTACATTCACGACCGCTACAAGGACATGATCGTCTCGGGCGGAGAGAACATCTACCCCAGCGAGATTGACAATGTGCTGCTCCATCATCCGGCCGTGGCTGAGGTCGCGGTGATCGGCATTCCTCATCCGAAATGGGGTGAAACGCCGTGCGCCTATGTCGTCCGGCGACCAGGCTTCGGGATCACCGAAGCCGAGTTGATCGCATTCACGCGGGAGCGGCTGGCGCATTACAAATGCCCGACTTCGGTTCGCTTCGTGGCAGAGTTGCCGCGCAACGCATCAGGCAAGATCCTCAAGCGCGAACTGCGCGAAAGAAGTGGTGGAACCGGCAAATGATCAGCGAACAGGCACGACTGCTGCGCGGGTTTGCGATCGACTTTCTGACGTCCCACGATGTCGCGGCGGTCGAGTGGATCATGGATCCCGGTTACCGGCTTTCCATCGGTGGCTTCCTTCTCGACGGGCGTGACGAGAGCTACCTGCCGGCCACCGCCGCGCAGCTCGACCAGTTTCCTGGTCTATGCGTGACGGTCCACGATACGATTTTCGGAATCGACGGCGTGGCGATGCGCTTTACCGAGCACGGTGTTTCGGGGCGGGAGGGGACTGCTGCCGCGTGGGGCGGCATCACCCTGTTTCGCATCGCCAGCGGACGCCTCGCTCACGGATGGGCGGAAGAAGATTATTTCGCTCGCAAGCGCCAGTTGAAATCGGGTGAGTGCGATGCGGTGCTCCCTCCGCACGCGTGCCCTTGGGACGCGCCGGTGATGTCGCCCAGCGCGCAGGTCGAAGCGGTTGTGAATTCCTGGACATCGGACCCTGCGTTTCTTGCTCATCCTGCGGTCGAACAGATCGCCAGCGAAGGGCCGCGGCTGGATGAATGTTTTGAACCGGCCCGAACGCGGATTTCGCACCTGTTCACCGCTGGCAGCCGCGCCGCCCTGCACCTTGAGTGCGAGGGCCAGTACTGGGGCGGATTCGCCGACATCGATGCCAAGTACGTCGGTGCACCGGCGGTTCTGCGCATTGCCGCGATGGTCGACGTGGCGGACGGCCAGATCATGCGCGCGCAAATCTCGGCCGATCGTCTTGGTCTGCATCGCGCATTGCTCGATCGCCAGGGCAGGCGGGCATGACCAAGGCAATAATAACCTGCGCGGTCACGGGCGGGGCACATACGCCCACAATGTCGGCGGCGCTTCCGGTCACGCCAGAAGAGATCGCCGAGCAGAGCATCGCCGCGGTCGAAGCGGGCGCCGCGATCCTCCACCTACACGCCCGGATGCCCGAAGACGGCCGCCCGACCGGCGATCCTGAGGTGTACCGCAAGTTCCTTCCCGTCATTCGGCAGCGGACTGATGCGGTCGTCAATATCACGACCGGCGGTTCCGCCACCATGCCGTTGGCGGAACGGCTCAAGGCCGCCACCACGTTCCTGCCCGAGATGTGCTCGCTCAACATGGGTACGATCAATTTCGCAATGTTTCCTGCCTCGCGCCGGATCGACCAGTGGAAACATTCGTGGGAGCGCGACTACATCGTCAATTCGGACGATTTCATCTTCCGCAATACGTTTCGGGATATCGCGACGATACTGGAAACAATGTCCGACGCGGGCACGCGGTTCGAGCATGAGTGCTACGATGTCGGCCACCTCTACAACCTGGCCCACTTCGTCGATTCCGGGGCGGTCAAGCCGCCTTTCTTCATCCAGATGATCTTCGGTATCTTGGGCGGGATCGGTCCGGATCTTGAGAACCTGATGTTCATGAAGGCGACCGCTGATCGGCTGTTCGGCGCCGACACTTATCAATGGTCGGTCCTGGCTGCGGGCAAGCACCAGATGCCATTCCTTACGCAGGCCGCCTTGATGGGCGGGCACGTGCGTGTGGGGCTGGAGGACAGCCTCTTCATCGAACGTGGCGAACTCGCCACGTCCAATGCCCAGCAGGTCGCCAAGATCGTTCGTATCCTCAAGGAAATGGGCCGCGAACCCGCTACCCCGGCGGAAGCGCGCGAGATGCTGGGGCTCAAGGGCGGCGATAGGGTGGAGTTTTGACAATGGCACGCCGGTTCGTGGACCTGTCGATTTTTCTGGAGAACGACGTCATCTCTGATCCACCGGCTTACCGGCCCAAGATCGACTACATCGACCACCGGATGTCCGTGCCCGAAATCACCGGCTTTTTTCCGGGCCTGAAGGCAGAAGACCTGCCCGATGGCGAGGCATGGGCGATCGAGCGCATCGAACTGATCACGCATAACGGCACCCATCTTGATGCCCCCTACCACTATGCCTCGACGATGGACGGTGGCGAACGCGCAATTACCATCGATGAAGTTCCGCTCGAGTGGTGCTTTCAGCCTGGCGTGAAGCTCGATTTTCGCCATTTCGCCGACGGCTACGTGGCCACCGCCGCGGATGTCGAGGCGGAACTGGAGCGGATTGGCCACCGCTTGGCACCACTCGAGATTGTGGTCGTCAATACGGCCGCCGGTAAACGCTACGGCGCGGACGATTATGTCACTGCGGGCTGCGGCATGGGCTACGAAGCGACAATGTATCTGCTCGAGCGCGGCATCAGGCTGACCGGGACGGACGGATGGAGTTGGGACGCGCCATTCAGTCATACCCTGGAGCGATATGAAGCCAGCGGAGACGCCTCGCTCATCTGGGAAGGGCACAAGGCCGGGCGCGACATCGGCTATTGTCACCTGGAAAAGCTGCACAACCTGGAGGCATTGCCCGCCACGGGGTTCACTATTGCGTGCTTTCCAATGAAGATCCGCGCGGCGTCCGCCGGGTGGACTCGTGCCGTAGCGATCTTCGACGAATGATCAGCATCGCCGCACCGCATTTGTTCAAGGAGTTCCGCCGGTGACGGCGCCATTTATCGTTGGCATCGGCGGATCGACCCGGCCGGGTTCATCGGGAGAGCGGGTCGTGCGCTGCGTGTTGGCTGAGGCCGAGGCACTTGGTGCCTCGACCCGGATGTTCGGCGGTAACGAACTGGCTGTCTTGCCCCATTATTGCCCGGAATTGCCCCATCGCAGCCTGGCGCAGTCGGAATTCGTTGACTGCGTGCGCAAGGCCGATGGGCTGGTGATCGGCTCGCCCGGCTACCACGGCGGCGTGTCGGGCCTGGTGAAGAACGCCATCGACCTGCTCGAGGACCTGCGCTCGGATGAGCGGGTCTACTTCAGCGAACGGCCGGTGGGGCTGGTGGTGGTGGCGGCGGGCTGGCAGGCGTGCGGCATAACGTTGCAGGCGCTGCGAGGCATCGTTCACGCCATGCGGGGCTGGCCCACCCCGATTGGCGTCACCATCAATACGGTGGAGCAGCAAATTTTCGATCAGGATGGCAGCGTTGCCGATGAAGCCATAAGGTCGGTTTGCGCAGCACAGGCCGCGCAGATCGTCTGGTTCGCGCGACAGGTCACGAGCGCCTGACAGTGAGGAAACCTAAGGTGAGCGAACCCTATCTGTCTTCGGCGCTGGAGATCATCGACGAAGCGCGCAATGGCCGGATGTTCATCCTTGTCGATGACGAGGATCGGGAAAACGAAGGCGATCTGGTGATCCCCGCACAGATGGCGACCCCGGATGCGATCAACTTCATGGCGCGCTACGGTCGCGGCCTGATCTGCCTGGCACTGACCGGCGAGCAGGTTGCCAACCTCGGTCTCAACCCAATGAGCCGTGAAAATGGAATGCGGCACTCGACCGCTTTCACGGTATCGATCGAAGCACGTGACGGCGTGAGTACCGGAATATCGGCGGCCGATCGGGCCCGGACGATATCCGTCGCGATCCGTTCGAATACGGCGAAGGAAGAGATCGTTTCGCCCGGCCATGTTTTTCCGCTCACCGCGCGCGAAGGCGGAGTTCTGGTGCGCGCTGGGCATACCGAGGCTGCCGTTGATGTCGCACGTTTGGCAGGACTGACACCGGCGGGTGTGATCTGCGAGATCATGAACGATGACGGTTCAATGGCGCGGATGGACGACCTCAAGGTTTTCGCCGCCAGGCACGGGCTGAAAATCGGCACCATCCGCGACCTGATAGCCTATCGCCGTAGCCATGATCACCTGGTCGAATGCGCGACCACCAGCACTCTGTCCTCGGACTATGGTGGCGAATGGAAGGTCATCCTGTACCGAAACAAGGTCGATTCCAGCGAAGCTGTGGTCCTCCAGAAAGGCAATGTGCTGCCGGATCAACCAACTTTGGTGCGGATGCACAGCGCGTCGCTGTTCCACGATATGCTGGGGAAACCAGGTGCTCGAAAGCGGCTGTTGCAGCGCGCGATGGAAGAGATTGGCAAGGAGGGGGTGGGCGTGCTCGTGCTGCTGACCGCCACGCAGCCCGGTGATCTGGAGAACATGATCAATCCCATGCGTCCGCAGATGGATATGCGCAGCTATGGCATCGGCGCTCAGATACTGTCCGACCTGGGGGTTCAGGACATGGTGCTGCTCTCGAACACCAAGCAGGTGCTGGTCGCGCTTGAGGGGTATGGCTTGTCGATTGTCGGAACAAAACCGATCCCGGACTCTGACTAGCCGGAGATGTCCGGCTGCTACTGCGTGGGGAGGGCGGTAAAGACCGGATAGCGGCCAAGCGCCAGTGTAAGCGGGCCGCCGATCAGGAACAGTATGGCCGCGACCATGAAGCTGGCGTCGTAGGAACCCGTCGCGTCCGCTAAAGCCGCGAAACCCATCGGGCCCACTCCGCCGGCAAGCGCAACCCCGGCGAACAGAAGGCCGTAAGTCTTGGCATAGCTGCGCAGGCCAAAATACTTGCTCGCCAGGAACGCCAGGAGATCCAGCTCGGCGCCTGCGGCGAGGCCGGTAAGCACGGCAGCGAATATTGCCAGCTCGAGGGTTGGATCACCGATCATGATCAGGCATCCGGCGGCAGCGGGCGTCAAGATCGCGGCCGCAACTCCGGGCGCCCAGTATCGGTCGATCAACCAGCCGACAGCGATCCGCCCGGCGATCACCGAAAGGCCAAAGGCACTGGTCGCAAGCGCGGCGCGTTCCGGTGGGATACCCTTGTCGGTCAATGCCGGAATCAGGTTCGGTATCATCCCCGCAATTCCCAGGTACATGGTCAGCACCGAGATGAGCAGAATCCAGAAACGATAACCGCCAATGGCTTTGCGCGTGGTCAGCCCCAGTGGCGAAGCACCGTCGGCGGTTGTTGCTCGGCCGGTCACCGTCGATTGGGCGGGTCGGAACAATGCCCACGCCAATGGCAATGCGATCAGAAGTGGCAGTGCTGCGATTCCGACGAAGGCCGAGCGCCAGCCGTAATCCTGGACCAGCCAGGTGACGTAGGGCGGCGCGATGATCGCCACGATACCGGTCCCCGACAACGCAATTGCCAAAGCCAGGCCACGGTGTCGGTCGAACTGTGCTGCAATGGCGCGCGTCCAGCTGATCGGTCCGCTGCCCCCGCCCAGGAGCGCGATTAGCGCGAAGCATAGGTAAAACATCGCAAGATCGCCGGTATTGAGTGATGCGAGGATGAAGCCCACGCCCACCCCGGCGAGGCCGACCAAGGCGATGTGGCGTGCTCCGTAGCGGTCCACCAGCGCGCCAATGAAGGGTGCGGCAAGCCCTCCCAGACCGCTGCTGAACAGGAGCGCTGTCTGGACCTCGGTGCGCGACCAGCCGAATTCGCGCCCTAGCGGATCGACGAAGGCTCCGATGGAATAGACCGCGATTCCGACCGACCCGAAGGCGATGCCGGCGACACAGGCCAGCAGCAGCTTCCAGCCGTGAGCGAACTCGTTGGTAGGTTGCGCAATTCGCGTCACGCGGCGCTTGGCCGTGTTGCGGCGCTGGTACAGAGACAATGGTACTCGGACAGGTCCGCGCGCTCGGTCATCTCCCAGAAGTCTATGATACGAAAAGGATTGTTGACGACATTACGGCCCTTGCTGTTGAGGAAATAACTCTGGACCCCCGACACTTGCCAGATCATCCGCGCATGGGTCTCATCGACAGCCTGATTGTACCGGTCGTAGACGTCGCGTCTGATTTCGACGACGCCGCAGTTCTCGGTGAACATTCGCGCGAGCAGCGACATCAGATAATGCGTCTGCCGTTCGAGAATCGTGATCAGGCTCCCACCATGCCCAAACTGCGTATTGGGGCCATAGAGGCAAAAGAAATTGGGAAATCCGGGCACGACAGCGCCAAGATAAGCTCGGGCATCGTCGCCCTGCCATTCATCGTGGAGCAGGCGACCGCCAAGACCGCGGACCCGCAATGGAGCGAGCAGGTTGACGACATCGAAGCCCGTTGCCCAGATGATCACGTCGGCGCAGTGATGCTGGCCATCCGCAGTGACGAGGCCGTCCTCGTGCACTTCGGTCACGGTGGAGTTGACCAGGTTGACGTGACTGCGGGCCAGCGTGCGAAACCAGCCGTTGTCGAGCAGCATTCGTTTCGCGAAGGGTGGGAACGAGGGCAGGACTGCGTCGGCAAGGTCATCGCGCGGCCCCAGTTCGCTCAGGATGTAGTCGGTGAGTTGCCGCCGATGCGCGTCATTGATGGCATTGATCGAACGGTCGTTCCCCCAATCAGGATCGTGCTGTAAAGCGTCATAGAGTTTGTCATTGAAGGCCCAGCTCAGTCGCAGCCTGTACCACAGCCGATATAACGGGACGGCGTCGAGGAGGTCCCGAAGCGGCTCCGGAATGGACTGTTGGAACTTCGTGAACGGCGCCGCCCACTGCGGACTGCGCTGGATTACCGTCAGGCTGGCGACCTCATCCGCGATCGCCGGCGCGACTTGCATCGCACTTGCACCGTTGCCGACCAAGACGACGCGTTTGCCACCAAGATCAAGGCCCTCGTCCGGATAGCGGGCAGTATGCACGCTGGGGCCCTGAAAACGGGCGAGGCCCGGCACCTCCGGAAGGCGCGGCTTGTTGAAAGCGCCAACGCCGCTCACGAGAATTCTTGATGACAGCGTTTTTCGATCGCCTTGGCTGTCAACGACGTCAGTTCGCCATGATCGTTCACTCTCGTCCCAGTTGGCTTCGATTGCTTCGTGCCCGAACCTGACATGGTCGTGGACGCCCCAGGTGCGCGCGACATCCTCCAGGTAGCTGTGAATTTCACGGCTGTCCGCGAAATGCCGCGACCAGCGACCCGGGGCAAACGAGAACGAATAGAGATGGCTCGGTACATCGCAGGCTGCGCCAGGATAGCGGTTTTCAAGCCATACTCCACCGACATTCTCGGCGCGCTCCACGATGGTGTAGGGTACGCCGGCCTTCGCGAATTCCACCGCCGCGCAGATACCCGAAATGCCGGCGCCGATGATCAGCGCATTGAATCCTTCTGGCACGTCGGTCGCGCATGAAGGCGTTGCATGGTGGGCGGTTGAGGGAGGAGCCAGGCACAGTTCGTGGCGTATCATCGGAACGTATGCCGCAGGAATTTCCTCCCCCAGCGTCGCGCTCATCATTTCCAGCAACAAATCGTCGCCGGGCTCGGGCAGGGCAGGGGGCGATCCCGCAAGCCAGGCGCCGATAGCGGCGATTGCCGCAACGCGTACTTCCTCTTGTTGTGCAGACGTCAGGTCGCCGGTTTCGTTGTCATCCATGCCCCGCATGCGGCCGAACGAATAGGGTGGCCTGATCCAGCGTGGATCGCCGGTAAGATGCACCAATGTACATGATAAGGTCGGTATGTTGGCTACCGCGACCGCCGACGGTAGCGTTTCGATACTCAGCACCGTGACCTCCCGGTAGTGACGTGGCGCGATGTGCAATCACCCAGTATTCAACGTGATTGTTGAAAAATGCGCCGTTGTCAATCCGCTTCGTCGGCGCGCTTCATGCCCTGTTTGGATGCTGGGCGTACGCCCGACTCCCCTGGGAGGATGGCGAGATGTGGGCCTGTGAAATGAAGGTCCAGGCCCGCTTTCATATCTCGTTCAACAAAACCGTTGACAAACCGCTGGACGTGATTAGTCCCGTTATTCAACGCCGACGTGGAAGCGGCGAAACGGAGGAGATGGCCATGTCGGGTTACCAGCCTAAGCTAGTTGTGTTTCTTGGCTCGGCCAGCGTGCTCGCGTTGGCGCCCGCTCCTGTGTGGGCGGCGCAGCAAGAACCCGAATCGCCCGCAACGGCTACTGCGGCTGTTGAAGATGACAGCGATGCGATCGTGGTGACTGCCCGCCTGCGCAATGAGAGCCTGCTCGATGTTCCAGTGTCTGTGTCCGCGCTGTCGAACGAGGACATCACGCGATACAACGCTGGCGACCTCACCAAGATCGGTGAATTGACGCCGACGGTCATCATCAGCAACTATCGCACGATTGGCGGTGGCTCGCTGTCGATACGCGGGATCAGTTCACCGCCCACCCAGGTTGGCTACGAACAGCCGGTGTCCGTTGCGCTTGACGGCGTCCAAACATCGTCCGGCCGCGTCGCTACGCTCGGCTTCTTCGATCTCGAGCAGGTCGAAATCCTCAAGGGCCCGCAAGCGCTGTTCTTTGGCAAGAACAGCCCCGCAGGCGTCATTTCCGTCACATCAGCGGGCCCGACCAGCGATCTGTCAGTCGGCCTGCGCGCATCCTACGAATTCGTGGGAGACGAGATTTCGACGGAAGGCTTCGTCGCCGGCCCAATCGGCGACACGCTGGGCGGGCGCCTGGCATTCAAATACCGTGATATGCAGGGCTGGCTCTACAACAATGCCGAGCCCGCTCCGAACCCGTTCTTCCCGGCTGCCTTGCCCGCTGCCGAAGGCCGCCTCCCTGGGGCCCCCGATGACCGGGTGGGCGATCACGAGATCATGGGGCGCGCGACGCTGGAATTCGCGCCTACCGACACGTTTACGGCGACCGCTCGCGTGTTCGCGCTCCACGGCATCGATCAGGGGGGCGGTAGTTATTCGCAGAACATCGGCCCATGCTCCGATGGTCGGCCCCGTTCGTTTGGCGTCGTCGATCCATTTGGCGACTGTACCGCCGACAACCAGACGAGTTTCAGTAACGTGGTCCCCGCGATCGCCGATCGGGTTCCCGCGCTCGATGGCGACAACCGTTCGCGTGGCAAGCAGCGCGCGGTCACGGCATCGCTGAATATGCAACTGGAATTAGGAGCCATCACGCTCACCTCGATCACCGGCAATCTCTACAATCGCTATCGCAGCATTTCAGGCTTGACGCACACGGTCGACAACGCGCTGACCACATACGAGGATACGAGCTATCGCGCCTTCAGCCAGGAATTTCGGGCGCTAAGCGACTTCGACGGCCCGATCAATTTCCTGGCAGGCGTCTATTATCAGAACGCCAAGGATGAGCTGTACAACCACACCAATTTTCGCGCGGACATCAGCTACAACGCCGCTGCCGATCAGCTTGTCACCTACGTGAAGGAGGCGGATCTCAGAAGCCGTGCCTACTCGGCCTTTGGCCAGGTCATCTGGGATTTGACCGACAAGCTCGAAGTTTCAGCGGGTGCGCGCTGGACATCCGAACGCAAGCGCACATTCAATCGCAACATATATGGGGTGGATACGGCGCTTGGTCGGTTCAACACCCTGAACACTATCTATGCCGGGTCGACCGATCCCACCCCCGGAGTGCTGGCAGCCGAATTCCGCGACGAGAACATCTCGCCCGAAGCGACGATCTCGTACCGGCCGGCGCCCAATTCCACGATCTACCTTGCCTACAAGACGGGCTTCAAGTCGGGTGGGTTCGGCATCACCAGCCCCATCCAGACCACGACCTTGCTGTCCGACATCGATTTCGAATCCGAGACTGTGAAGGGTTTCGAGGCTGGCGCGAAAGGCAAGCTGTTTGACCGGCTTACTCTCCAGGCGACCGCCTTTGCGTTCGATTTCAAGAATCTCCAGGTGACCACCTATGATGCGGCGGCAATCCGCTTTCAGATCAACAATGCCGGCAAGGTGCGGCAGCGGGGCTTCGAACTCGAGGCCGATCTCGACGCAGCCGACGGATTGCGACTGCGAGGTGCGATCGCCTACGTCCACAACCGGTTCCGCGATTATACCGGACAGTGCTACGGCTTCACCATTCCCGTCGCGCAGGCCCTGACCGCGGCAGCGCCTCCTGGATGCTCGTTCGTGCTTGCGGCCGATGGCAGCCGCGCGCGCACGCCGACCGGCGGCGTCATCCTGCAACAGGTGTTCGACGGGCGCGCTCCCGCTCGCTCACCCGACTGGGCCGCCAATGCGGGCTTCGACTACACCGGTTCGGTCGGTTCCGACCTGGAGTGGACCATCGCGGGCGATGCGTTCTATAGTTCGTCATACTTCGCAGGCGATACGCTGGCACCGGCAAGTGAGCAGGATTCGTTCTGGCGTTTCAATGCCAGCGTTAGCATCGGCGCAGCAGACGACCGCTGGCGCTTCTCGCTCATCGGCCGCAACCTGACCAATAAGTACTATCTTCTGTTCGCCGGTGACCGCACTGGCGGGACCAGTGTACCGCTAACCCAGGGCGAGCAGCGCGGGGTGGTAGCCCGAGGGCGCGAAGTGGGGGTGCAAGCGGCGCTCCGCTTCTAGTGGCTGCGTGGGTCTGAGTTGGTGACGGGCGGTATGACGAAGCGATGCGTCGCCTTTCATTCTTCCAACCTGCCCACGAGGCGCTGATGACGTCATCGACAGCAACGCCAGACCAGGTGGTAGGGCTGATCCGCTAATTCTTTCGATGAGAAATCCTCGGTCGTGTGAGCCCCTGCTTCGCCTCGGCCCATCTGGGGTTCGTTCTGGCGCAGGGACTCGAACAGGGGGTATTGGCGGGGGTAGATCATATGCAGCCACGAAATAAAATATTTTAATACAAACACATAAAGTGGAAAATTCGAATCCCTCCTCCGCTACCAAATCATCTAAAATATTGAAAATAAACGATTAATCGTTGCGCAGATCGACTCGAACTGTCGTCTTTCGCATCTGGCTCAAGGCGCTAACACCATGAAATTGCTGATATTGTCCACGTTCCCGAATCGGCAATAGGCGGACAACTCCAGGATAGTGGGGGTATCGCTGAAGGTATCCGGAGCCCAGCCCTTCCACGTTGAGCGTTGTCGGCGCTGAAGCGACCGCCAGCCTTGGCTACTGCCGAAAGGGGGTGCGCACCGTGGCCAGGAATGCCAGCGCTGAAAGCACCGCCAGGCCCGCCCAAATCACCAAGGTGGTTTGGTTGCTCGCAGCGTAGTCCCTTGTCAGACTGAATAGCGCCGGTCCGATTCCCGTTCCGAGATATAGCGCGACGATCCCGATCACCCCGAAGATGCTGGAAAAGCGGCGGCGGCCGAAGAACCGGGCAACCAGATAGACGAGGCAGTCCCCTTCGGCGCCAACGGCGAATCCGAAGACGATCAGGATCACTACAAGTGCCTCGATCCCCAGCGACGCCAGTCCGACGAACGCGAGGGCTTCCATGGCGAGCATCAGTGCGATCAGGACACTGGCGTGCAGCGGTCCCTTGTCGATGATCAGCCCTGTTAACAGGCGACCGACTACAGTCGCGGCGCCGAAAATGCCGACCGCAGTCGCCGCAGCTTCGCGAGTCATACCCTGTGACGTAAGGTAGGGGACCATGTTCACATGGACACCGGAGACGCACAGCCCGTATCCGAAGGTGCCGATCACCAGAAGCCAGAACACGCCAGAGCGCGCGGCTTCCTGCAATGTCACTCCGATGTGCGGGGCTGGGCGGTGCTCGGTGATTGCTTTGGTGTTGCGGAGCCAAAGCCAGAGCAACGGCAGACCCAGCGCCACAATGAGGGCTTCGGCAATGAATGCGGTGCGCCAGCTGTAGGAATCGATGATGTGCTGCATGAGCCGCGGGCCGATCACGGCCGATAGGCCAACCCCGGTCGACATGATCCCGAGCGCCGTGCCGAGGCCACGGTCGAAAAGAACGCTGACGATGCGCCCGAACGTGATCCTGTTGATTTCCACTGAGAGTTGACCCGGGAGGGTTATAAATTTTCGTCGAGAACTGACCCATGTTTGAACCGCCTCCGAGCGAAGGTTTGGAGGCAACATGGAGTGATCGACATGGCATTATTGAGCGTAATCCGGCGCTGGCATTTCCGAGAGGGGATGCCGATCCGGGAGATTGAGCGGCGCACAGGGCTGTCGCGGAACACGATTCGCAAGCACCTTCGGGCCAACACGGTTGAACCGAAGTTCAAAGTGCCTGATCGGCCAAGCAAGCTGGACCCGTATGCCGAGAAGCTGTCAGGCTGGTTGCGGATCGAGGCAGGCAAGTCGCGCAAACAGAGGCGCACGGCGAAGCAGATGCATGCCGACCTTGTGTCCCTTGGCTTTGATGGCGGTTATGGCCGTGTCGCCGCCTTTGTGCGGGCATGGAAGGCTGACCGGCAGCGCGATCAGCAGACCAGCGGTCGCGGGACCTTCGTACCTCTGGTTTTTGCGCCGGGTGAAGCGTTCCAGTTCGACTGGAGCGAAGACTGGGCGATTATCGCCGGCAAGCAGACCAGATTGCAGGTAGCGCACACAAAGCTGTCACACAGCCGGGCGTTCATCGTCCGGGCCTATCCGCTCCAGACCCATGAGATGCTGTTTGATGCGCTGACCCAGGCCTTCCGTGTGTTGGGCGGGGTCCCGCAGCGCGGGATTTTCGACAATCTATGGACGCCTCCCGCCGCAAGATGATTCTGATCGGTACAGTTGGCTCGGGTTGCATGAATCTATCCGGCCTTTGGTTGAAGCGGTTAGGCTTCTGGCCTTGATGGGAGTCCGCTACTTCTTGCCTAATAACATGATCGGCCTTGATGGCCTTGTCGAAAATCAGGCTTCGAAGCGGCGGCCCATGCCGTTGCACCATCAGTATCCACCTCGCAATCGCTGTAGGACAGACCTCGTTTGCATGGCGCCGTTACGCCGGCAGATATTCTTCCTTCCGCGCCAACAGAACCCAAGCAATGCGGGCCGTCTTGTTAGCGAGCGCCACGAGCGCCTTGTTGAAGCCCGCCCGAGCGACAATTCCCTTCAACCAAACTGATCGTTGATCGTCTTTCGCAGCCAGTCGGCTGATCACTGCCCTCGCGCCATGAATGAGTTGTCTGCGCAGGTAGTGGTTGGCGCGTCGGCCAATGCCGCCGAGCTTGGGTTTGCCTCCGGTCGTATACTGTCTTGGGACCAATCCGATCCAGGCGGCGAGCTCGCGGCCTGAGCGGAAATGTCGACCGTCATCCACCGCTGCGACGAGCGCGGTCGCGATCACCGGCCCGACGCCCGGCAACGCAGCAAGCCGACGGCATGCGGCATGTTCGCGGCAGATGCTAACGAGCTTGGCATCGAGCTTCGCGAGGCGGGCTTCTACGTCGGTGAGCTGATCGATCAACTCCGTAAACAGCTCGCGGGCAAGTTCGGACAAATCAGCCTCAGCTACCGCAGCAGGAGCCTGTTGACGGAAGCGCCACGGACCTTTGGGCAGCACGACGCCATACTCGGCGAGAAGCCCTCGCGCGTGGTTTATGAGCGAGGTGCGTTGGACGACCAACCGCTCACGCACGCGATGTAGGCATTGAAGATCCTGCTGCTCGGTCGTCTTCACTGGCACGAAGCGCATAGTAGGCCTCGAAGCTGCATCGTAGATCGCCTCCGCATCGATAGCATCGTTCTTGGAGCCGCGGACGAACGCCTTGACGAATCTGGGGTTTACCAGACGCACTTGACGACCGGCCGCTGCGAGCTGTCGCCCCCAATGGTGGGCGCTCGCACAAGCCTCCATGGCGACGACTGCAGGACCAAGTTCAGCCACTGCATCCTCGAGCTTGGCACGACTCACCTTGCGTGAGACCACCACCCCGTCAGCATCTATCCCGTGTAGATGGAACGACTGCTTCGCCAAGTCGATCGCTAACATTTCCATCGTCATCGCCTTCCTCCTTTTGGTTGGACACCTATGGTGCCCGGAAGACGGGAGGCGTCCATCCCATAACATGAGAACCGCCGTTGACCGGATCGGCAGCGGCAAGGCGCGGCAGATCAACGCCCGCTTTGCGGCGATGGCCAGCCACTATCTGTTCGAACCCGAGTTCTGCAACCCGGCATCGGGATGGGAGAAAGGGCAGGTCGAGAAGAACGTGCAGGATGCGCGTCGCCGGCTGTGGCAGCCGATGCCCAACTTCCCGGATATTGATGCGCTCAACCTGTGGCTTGAGGAACGCTGCATTGCGCAATGGGGACAGATTGCGCATCGCGCTCTGCCGGGCACCATCGCCGAGGTACATGCCGGAGAGGTGGCCAGCCTGATGCCGCTGGGGCGGCCCTTCGACGGCTTTGTTGAACATACCAAGCGGGTATCGCCGACCTGCCTCGTAAACTTCGAGCGCAACCGATACTCGGTGCCGGCCTCATTCGCCAACCAGCGGGTGAGCCTGCGGATTTACCCGGATCGGATTGTCATCGCCGCCGAAGGGCGGCTCCTGTGCGAGCATGGCCGGATCATTGATCGCACGCACCCCATTGGTGGGCGGACTATCTATGACTGGCGGCATTATCTGGCGGTGATTCAGCGCAAGCCCGGCGCCTTGCGTAATGGCGCACCGTTCATCGAGATGCCCGATGGCTTCCGTAAATTGCAGGGGTATCTGCTCAAGCGCCCTGGTGGTGACCGGGAGATGGTCGAGATCCTGTCCCTTGTCCTGCATCATGACGAACAGGCAGTGCTAGGCGCGGTCGAGCTGGCGCTGGAGGCAGGTGTTCCCACCAAGACCCATGTGCTCAACCTCTTGCACCGGCTGACCGACGGCAAGGCGCCCCCGGTTGCGCCGATCGATGCGCCGCAGGCCTTGCGCTTGGCGCAGGAACCCGTTGCCGACGTCGGACGCTATGACAACCTGCGGGAGATGCGCCATGCGTCATGATCCCGCCAGCGCTGCCGTAGAGGTCATGCTGCGCGGCCTCAAGATGTACGGCATGGCCCAGGCTGTGAGCGATCTCATCGCGCAAGGGGCGCCAGCCTTCGATGCAGCCGTGCCGATCCTCTCCCAGCTGCTCAAGGCTGAGATGGCAGAGCGCGAGGTCCGGTCCATCGCCTATCAGATCAAAGCCGCCCGGTTCCCGGCCTACAAGGACCTGGCCGGCTTCGACTTTGCATCCAGCGAGGTCAACGAGGCTCTGGTCCGCGGGCTTCATCGCGGCGAGTTCATCGACGGAGCTGATAATGTCGTCCTGATCGGTGGCCCCGGAACCGGCAAGACCCACATGGCCACAGCGCTCGGCGTCCAGGCTGTGGAACACCATCGCAGAAAGGCCCGCTTCTTCTCCACCGTCGATCTGGTCAATGCGCTTGAGCAGGAAAAGGCCATGAACAAGGCAGGACAGCTTACCGAGCGCCTGCTGCGTCTCGACCTCGTCATCCTCGACGAACTCGGATATCTGCCGTTCAGTCCGTCAGGCGGCGCACTGTTGTTCCACCTGCTCAGCAAACTCTATGAACGCACCAGCGTCATTATCACCACCAACCTCAGCTTCAGCGAATGGGCGGACGTGTTCGGCGATGCCAAGATGACCACGGCACTGCTCGATCGGCTCACCCATCATTGTCACATCCTGGAAACCGGCAATGACAGCTTCCGGTTCAGAGCCAGCTCCGCAACCCCGAAATCACGAAAGGAAAATTAACCGGCTTGACCCTCATCCCCCATCGCGGGACATACCACCAACCGGGTCACTTCTCGATGAAAATCCCGGGTCAACTCTCAGTGGAAATCAACAGTTACGGCGCAGATCGAACCGGTCGGCCACGTGCTCAATATAGCGCAGGATCTCAGCCTGTGCGGGATAGCGCTCGGTCCAGACCCATTCGCGCTGCAGCCCTTCGTCGAATGAGTAGGAGTATTCGAGGCTGTACACGTCACAGCGCGCGCCAGGGTAGCGGTTCCAGAACCAAGTTCCGCCGACACCGCTGCCCGCTTCGAACGCGAGGACCGAGAGGCCGAGGCCACGCAGCTTGTGGACCATGTAGAGCCCGGCAAAGCCCGCGCCGACCACGACAGCATCGTAGTCTGCCTTGATTGCGGCGCTGGCAGGCTCGGACATCCTTGAGATCCCTTCGATCAATTCTTCCAGCACTGCTTGGGCCGCATTTTGCGCTCGACATAGGGCCGAATCAACACATATGTTGAAACATAGAAAACCCACTGGGTTAAATCAATACCCACTGGTAAGGCGATGGGCATGGATGATCTGAAAGACAAGGTGGCGCTGGTGACCGGCGCGGGCGCGGGCATTGGCCGGGCCATTGCGCTGCGGCTAGCAATGAGCGGCGCGAACGTCGGCCTTTTCGATACGAATGCAGCCAGCGCCAGCGACACTGCCGAAGTTATCACCGCGCTCGGACAGCGGGCCGTGGTTGCCGCCGGTGACGTTTCAAGCCGCGCCGAGGTGATCCGCGGGGTGGAGACAATCGTAGCTGATCTCGGTCCGGTGGATGTCCTCGTGAACAACGCCGGGATCCTGCGCACGGCTGCGTTCCTCGATGTGAGCGAGGAGGATTGGCGGCGCACGTTCGCGATCAATCTCGACGGGGTGTTTCATTGCTCGCAGGCGGTGCTGCCCGCCATGGTGGCGCGCCGGAGCGGGGCCATCGTCAACGTCTCATCGTGGACCGGCAAGAAGGGCGTCCCCAACCACGCAGCCTACGGTGCCACCAAGGCCGCGATCATCAACCTCACGCAAAGCCTTGCGGGCGAATTCGGCAGTTCGGGCATCCGCATCAACGCGGTGTGTCCGGGTATCATCGTCGATACAGAAATGCGTGCGGAAGCCGAGGAAATGAACCGCGCGCAGGGCCTGCCGGATGTTGCCACGCGGGTTCAGGCCATCCCGCTGCGCCGCGCCGGAACCCCCAATGAAATTGCCGAACTCGTCGCCTTCCTGGCCTCGGACCGGGCCGCCTACATGACCGGACAGGCGATCAACGTCACCGGTGGACACTGGATGAACTAAGGAACCCATGATGATCCTGATCAGCGCCACACCCAGCCCGTTTGCGCGCAAGGTGCGCATTGCCCTGATGGAAAAGGGCGTGCCCTTCACCCTGCAAAACGAGGTGCCCTGGCACGCCGACACCCAGACATCGCGCTACAACCCGCTCGAGCAGCTGCCTGTGCTGATCCCCGATGATGCGGACCCGGTGTTCGAATCCTCGCATATCATGGAGTGGATCGAGTGGCGCTATCCCACGCCGCCGATGCTCCCCGAGGCGCCCGAGGCGGCGCTGGAGGCCAAGCAGGTGCAGGTGATCGCCGAAGGCGTGCTCGATGCGACTGTGCTCCTGTTCTGGGAAATGCAGCGCCCCCAGCCCAGCGCGGAATGGGCCCAGCGGCAGTTGCGCAAGGTCAAGGGCGGGCTGACCGAACTCAATCGCCGGGTGGGCGCGCGCGACTACATTGTCGGAGACCGGTTCGGGCTGGCCGACATCGCGGTGATCGCGCTGCTCGGCAATCAGGATATCGTGATCGAGACCGGCATGATCCCGCTCTGGCAAGCCTACGCGCCGGATATGGCGCCCTGGCACGAGCTTTACCCCAATCTCGCGCGGTTCGAGGCCTTCCACCGCGACCGGCCCTCGGTACGCGCGACGGCCGCGGTGATGTTCGAGCTGAAGGAGAAAATCGTCTGAACTAGGTCCTGACCCTAGTCTTCGAAGATCGCCACGGCCCGGGTCCACCCGGCCGAGGCGGCGCGGATCTTCATCGGGAAGCAGGCGATGGTGAAGCCGGTGGGGGGCAGCACTTCGAGATTGTGCAGCTTCTCAAGGTGGCAATATCCGATATCGCGGCCCGCCTTGTGACCTTCCCAGATGAGCCCGGCGTTGCCCGTCGCCTCATAGGCCTCGCGCGTGTGGACGAACGGTGCGTCCCAGCTCCAGCCGTCGGTGCCCGTCAGCCGCACGCCGCGTTCTAGCAAATACATCGTGGCGTCATAGCCCATGCCGCAGCCGGCGGTGACGTAGTCATCCTGTCCATAGCGCTTGCCGGCCGCCGTATTGATCACGACGATTTCCAGCGGCGAGAGCGTGTGGCCGATGCGCGCCAGCTCGGCCTCGACATCGGCGGCTGTCACCACATAGCCATCGGGCAGGGCGGTGAAATCCAGCTTCACGCCGGGCTGGAAGCACCAGTCGAGCGGCACCTCGTCGATGGTGATCGCGCGCTCACCCCGATTCATCGTCGAGGCGAAGTGGTACGGCGCATCGAGGTGCGTGCCGTTGTGCGTGATCAGCTCGATCTTCTCGATTGCCCAAGCCTCGCCATCAGGCAGGTCTTCGGGCTTCAGCCCCGGGAAAAAGCCGACCAGATCGGGGATCGAGGTCTTGTGGTCGATGTAGTCGATCCGGGGCCGATAGGGCGGCGGATCGGAGATCACATCGTTTTCGAGGTAGATCGAGAGGTCTACGATCATGCGTGCCATGCTCTAGAACTCCACCCTGTCGCCGCCCTTGAGGCCCAGCATCGCGCGGGCTTCGGTGGGCGTGGCCGGTTCATGGCCCATTTCGCGGATGATCCGCACGATCTTTTCCACCTGCTGCGCGTTCGAGGCGGCCAGTACGCCGCGTTCGATGAACAGGCTGTCCTCCAGCCCGACCCGGACATTGCCGCCCATCAGCGCGGCTTGCGTGAGGAACGGCATCTGGTGACGCCCGGCCGCGAGCACCGACCACTGGAAATTGTCGCGGCCAAACAGGCGGTCGGCAGTCGATTTCATGAACATCAGGTTTTCGAGATCAGGGCCGATGCCGCCTAGAATGCCGAAGATCATCTGGATAAAGAATGGCGGCTTCACCAGGCCCCGATCAACGAAATGCGCCAGGTTGTAGAGGTGGCTGACATCGTAGCACTCGTGCTCGAACTTGGTGCCAGCCTCGCCCATCACCTCAAGGATCGCGGCGATATCGCGGAAGGTGTTGCGGAAGATGAAGTCGTCGGAGCCGGTGATATAGGGCTCTTCCCAATCGTGCTTCCATTCGGAGATGCGCGCCGCCGCGCCGAAGAACGCGAAGTTCATCGAGCCCATGTTGAGCGAGCACATCTCGGGCTTGAACTGCACCGCTGCCTTCAGCCGCTCGGCCAGCGGCATCGTGGCGGAACCACCGGTGGTGATGTTCACCACGGCATCGGTCTGCTGCTTGATGACCGAGAGGAACTGCGCATAGATCGCCGGGTCGCCGGTCGGCTGGCCATTGGCGGGATTGCGCGCGTGAAGGTGCAGGATGGCCGCGCCCGCTTCGGCCGCCGCGATCGACTGCTCGGCAATCTCGGACGGCGTGCAGGGCAGGGCGTCCGACATGGTCGGGGTGTGTGCGCCGCCGGTGACGGCGCAAGTGATGATGACCTTGCTCATCGCGGCGGCATCAGGGCGCGGTTGAGGCCGAGCCGGTCCGCAGTAACTTGCATATGCACAATCTGGTCTCCCTCGGAGTCGAAGATGCCAGCCAGCGCCAGCGTGACCGGCTGGCCGATTTGCGCCCGATCGATATCCTCGAATCCGCCGCGATAGGTGCCGGTGCAAGTGAGGTGGAACGCCCCGCGCTGCCCGGCGGAAAAGAGGTGGTCAATGGCGATGGCTTCGATTGCCACCAGATCGGTAAAGCGCGGCCCTTCGGCGCTAATTTCGTCGATCACGGTTCTGTCGGCCCAGTTGGCGGCGGTCGTTAGCCAAGACTTAGCTAGGGTCTCCACCACCGTATTTGGGGCTTCGCAAGGGGCATCCCAAGGGGCGGGATGCGGGGCGCGGATCATGTCGCAGGAGCTCTCGGCGAGCTGGCGCTTGCGCGCATAGTAATCCTCTTCGGCCCAGCCCCGGTGCAATCTGCCGTTCTGGATGCGGAACAGTGTGACCCCGCCCCAGGTGGAAAGCCGTCCACCATGGCGGATCGACGCCCCGTGTTCGGTGAACCGCATAGCAATCGCATTGGGGCCGATTACGGTGTCGTGGACCGTCACGCAGAGCCCGGGAAACTGATCCAGCTGCGCGGCTGTTGCCGGTAAGTAGGTGTCGTCACGGCCAGCGAGCAGGAAACCGCCAATGCTGAGCGCATAGTCGGGCTCCATGATCGTCTCGACAGCCGCCACGTTGTGGCAGGTCAGGAAATCGACGGCAAAGCCGCGCAGCAGGCGCGCGGAGGGACTGAGGGTCATGCTTGTTCTTCCAGCCAGCGCGGATCGCGCATCTCTTTCTTGAGGATCTTGCCCGAGGCGTTCTGCGGCAGCGCCCCCACGAAGGCGACGGCCTTCGGACACTTGTAGTGCGCCAGCCGCGCGCGGGTGAAGGCGATCAGCTCGGCCTCGGTGGGCCTGGCCCCCGCCCGCGCGACGACAAAAGCCTTGGGCGTTTCGCCCCAGCGTTCATGCGGCACGCCAATGACTGCGACTGCGGCGACTGCCGGGTGGTCGTAAAGCACGTTCTCGATCTCGGTGGGGTAAATGTTCTCCCCGCCGGAGACGATCATGTCCTTGAAGCGGTCATGGATATACACGTACCCGTCAGCGTCTTGATAGGCGGCGTCGCCTGTGCACATCCAGCCATCGGGGGTGATTGTTTTCGCGGTTTCTGCGGGCTTGTTCCAGTAGCCGAGCATGATAGCTTCGGACCGGATGCGGATCTCGCCGACCTCGCCAACGGCAACCGACTGACCCGTTGCCGGATTGACCAGTGCAAATTCGTTCCAGGGCATGGGCCTCCCGCAAGCACGCAGGCGATTTGCGAGGGGGCCGCCCGGATCGTGGTCCTCAGGGGCCATCATGATCACCGTCCCGGCGGTTTCGGTCATGCCATACGTGTTCATGAAGCCGCAGCCGAGCACCGCGATCGCGCGCTTGAGCACCGCTTCACCGATCGGCGCGCCGCCATAGACGATGCGGTTGATGCTCGACATGTCCATGCCGGAAACGCCCGGCACTTCGAGCAGCATCTGGACCACAGTGGGCACGAAGAAGCCGTGTGTGACGCGGTGGCTCTGGATCGCCTCGACGATTTCGGTCGGCACAACCTGCTGCATCAGCACGGTGTGGCCGCCCTGGCTTAGCGCCGTCAGGCCGTAGCCGATCCCGCCGATATGGAAGAGCGGGCTCGCCACCAGATTGACGCTGCTGGCCGTCATGTCCCACAATTCGTGTGCCATCTGCGCCAGAAACGAGAGATTGCGGTGGCTCAGCACGACGCCTTTTGGAACGCCGGTCGTGCCGGAGGTGTAAAGGATCAGCAGCGGGCTCTCAGGCGCAGGCAGGGTGCCCGGGTCATCCGCGCTTTCAGCATCTCGCCACGCGGGATATTCGGCTCTGTTGCAAACTCTGACACGGTTTCCAAGATTGGGCTCATGTACTGTCAAGGTCAGTTGCGATGAACGATTTCAAAGGACGGCATTTTACCGGCGAGGTCATCCTATGGGCGGTGCGCTGGTATTGTCGATACGGCATCAGCTACCGTGATCTCGAGGAAATGCTGTCCGAGCGTGGGATCGATGTCGATCATACGACGATCTATCGCTGGGTGCAGCGCTACGCGCCGGAGATGGAGAAGCGTCTCCGCTGGTTCTGGCGGCGCGGCTTTGATCCGAGCTGGCGTCTGGATGAGACCTACGTAAAGGTGCGGGGCAAATGGACCTACCTGTACCGGGCGGTCGACAAACGGGGCGACACGATTGATTTCTATCTGTCATCGACACGCAGCGCCAAAGCGGCGAAGCGCTTTCTGGGCAAAGCTCTTCGTGGCCTGAAGGACTGGGAAAAGCCGGCCAAACTCAATACCGACAAGGCACCCAGCTACGGCGCAGCAATCGCTGAGCTGAAACGCGAAGGCAAACTGGCGGCGGAAACCGAGCACCGGCAGGTGAAATATCTGAACAACGTGCTCGAGGCCGACCACGGCAAGCTGAAGATGCTGATCAAGCCGGTACGTGGCTTCAAGTCGATGCCAACGGCCTACGCCACGATCAAGGGCTTCGAGGTCATGCGCGCCCTACGCAAAGGACAGGCCCAGGCATGGTGCCTGCAGCCAGGTATCATGGGGGAGGTGCGCCTGGTTGAAAGAGCATTCGGAATTGGACCCTCGGCCCTGACCGAAACCATGATTATGCTCAATAAGCATTTCGCCAATGCTGCCTAATCCCCCAACTGGGTGACGCCGCGCGGCCGTGCCCCATGTTTGCAACAGAGCCCAAAATATGGCGCTGAACCGGGCGTCAAAATTTACTCGCACCTGTCGGACCATTTCGCATCTTTCGGGTCGCGGATCATGTCGGCGACTGCTGGTGAAGCGCCCTATGTCCTTGATGGCCTTGTCCTAGGGGTAGAAAATCTTCCTCTGCATGAGCACTACACCGATACCGGCGGAGCAACTGACCATGTTTTCGCACTGTGCCACCTCCTCGGGTTCCGTTTTGCGCCCCGACTACGTGACATCGCCGACCGAAAACTGGGGTCGATCGCTGCGCCATCAGCCTACAAGGGCATCGAATGCCTGATGGGCCGAACCATAAAAACGGCGGCGATCAAAGCTGACTGGGACGATATCGTCAGGATTGTTGCCTCGATCAAGGAGTGGACCGTCGCGCCGTCTGTCATCCTTCGTAAACTTGCCGCCTACAAACGCCAGAACAGGCTCGATTTTGCGCTCGCAGAACTTGGCCGCATCGAACGCACGCTGTTCACACTCGACTGGCTCGAACAACCGGCACTGCGCCGCGCCTGCCAAGCGGGTCTCAACAAAGGCGAGGCACGTCATACGCTTGCCGCCGCCATCTACACCAACCGGCAAGGCAGGTTTACCGACCGCAGCCTGGAAAATCAGGAATTCCGCGCGTCCGGCCTGAACCTGCTGATCGCGGCGATTTCATACTGGAACACGATCTACCTCGATCGCGCAGTCCAGCACCTCAACGGTGCTGGTACGACTTGCGATCCGGCATTGCTCGCCCATCTGTCGCCCATGGGATGGGCGCACATCAGCCTCACCGGCGACTACCTTTGGGAACAGGCAAGGCGCCTACCCACAGGTGAGTTTCACCCGCTCAACGACTCGATGGCGCACCTAAAACTCGTCGTATGTCCCCCGTCAGCACCAATGGCACAGATTTGAGGTTGTGATTTAAGGAGGGTTGGGGCTTCGTCGTAGTGACGAAGGAACGAAGATGAAGACCCAACCCTCCGTGAAAAAATCCCCTCCCAAGAAGGCCCCAGCTGAGCGGGTGGTCAAGGATATCCGCCGAGCAACCCGGCGCCATTTCTCTGCCGAAGAAAAGATCCGCATCGTGCTGGACGGCCTGCGTGGTGAGGACAGCATCGCAGAGCTGTGCCGCAAGGAAGGCATCGCCCAGAGCCTGTATTACACTTGGTCGAAGGAGTTTATGGAAGCAGGTAAGCGCCGGTTGGCCGGTGATACCGCCCGTGCCGCGACCACTGGCGAGGTGCAGGATCTGCGCCGCGAAGCCCGCGCCCTGAAGGAATGCGTGGCCGACCTGACGCTGGAAAACCGTTTGCTCAAAAAAAGCATGATCGCGGATGGGGGCGACGAAGAATGAGGTATCCCGCATCCGAGAAGCTCGAGATCATCAGGATCGTCGAGCAGTCCCACCTGCCTGCCAAGCGAACGCTGGACCAACTCGGCATCGCCCGGCGGACGTTCTACCGCTGGTATGACCGCTACCTCGCAGGCGGCCCGGAGGCGTTGGCGGATCGGCCATCGGCTCCAGGCCGGGTGTGGAACCGGATCGCGCCCGAGGTGCAGGACCAGATCGTCGAAATGGCGCTGGAGCAGTCCGAGCTGTCACCGCGCGAACTGGCGGTGCGATTTACCGATGAGCGCCAATACTTTGTGTCCGAAGCTACGGTTTACCGCCTGCTCAAGGCCCACGATCTGATCACCAGCCCGGCATACGTCGTGGTGAAAGCGGCTGATGCGTTCCATACCAAGACGACCCGGCCGAACGAGATGTGGCAGACCGATTTTACCTACTTCAAGATCATCGGGTGGGGCTGGATGTATCTCTCCACCGTGCTCGACGACTTCTCGCGCTACATCATCGCCTGGAAGTTGTGCACCAACATGCGGGCCGAGGATGTGACCGACACGCTGGATGTAGCGTTGGTCGCATCCGGATGCGACAGCGCCACGGTGTTGCACAAGCCCCGGCTGCTCAGCGACAATGGTCCCAGCTACATCGCGGGCGAACTGGCTGAATACATCGAGGCCAACAAGATGAGCCACGTGCGCGGCGCCCCGATGCACCCCCAGACCCAGGGCAAGATCGAGCGCTGGCACCAGACCCTTAAAAACCGCATCCTGCTCGAGAACTACTTCCTGCCCGGCGACCTTGAGGCCCAGATCGAGACCTTCGTCGAGCACTACAACCACCGCCGATACCACGAGAGCCTAAACAACGTGACGCCCGCAGACGCCTACTTCGGCAGGGCACCAGCCATCATCAAACAACGCGAAAGGATCAAGCGACAGACCATTGAACATCGGCGCTTGCAACACCGTAAGCTCGCCGCCTAAAACCCAACAACAGACGAGGCCCGCACTCCGCTAATTTACGCCGCGACCTGTGCCAAATGTTCTGACGACGGACAATTACTTCTCGTCAAAGGAGCAGATGTTCGATGAGATCGTCCGCTCGGTTCTTGAACAGAACGATGAACTTGCCCGGCGGATCGCGAAAAGCGGAATCAGCCCAACGCGCAAGATGCGCGAACTGATCCTCGCTCTCATGGCGTCCTATGCTGCCAATTATCCGCTGCTTTACATCTACATCCGCGAAGACCTAAGAAACGTCAGTGACAAGCGTTCGAGCTGGTCGGCGGACATGCGTGCCCTCAACAAAAGCATCGAACGATAGGTTATCGACATCGTGGAGCAAGGTTACGCCGATGGCAGTTTCCGAAAAGTCGGGACACCCAAGGTCGTGGCCTATGGCGTGCTGGGAATGCTCAACTGGACCCACCGCTGGTACAAGCCCGGCCATTCGGAAACCGGGGAAGATCCTGGGGCGACATTTGCCGAGATGATCATTTCAGGTCTTGAATCGCCTTACTGAAAGCCCGTCTCGCTGATCATGCCGCAAATGACTACGCATTGCGCTGGACCGCGACGCTGTCATGCGGTCTGGCCAAATGGCGTTGCGAGATCGGTCGATGGGTGGGAAAATTACACAGATACCCCTTTGGCGCAGTTGATCACTTTGGCTTGCGTGAATTCCAGCAGCCCGTGCATTCCCATTTCGATCCCGACACCTGACATCTTGGCACCAGCAAACGGCGTATCGGGCCCGATATCGCCGTGTTTGTTCACCCACACCGACCCGGAATCAAGCCGTGCCGCGACAGCTTCGGCGCGGGCGGGATCGGCCGACCACACCGAATTGCCAAGGCCGAACCCGGTGTTGTTGGCGCGCTCAACCACGCCGTCGATATCGGCAAAGCGCATGACCGGCAACACAGGGCCAAATTGCTCATCAACGACAAGCCGGGCGTCGTCTGCGATGTCGCGCACAATGGTTGGGTTGATGAAGTAGCCCTCGCCCTCGGGACAGTCGCCGCCGGCGATGATGGTGCCTTCGGCGCGGGTTTCCTCAATCAAGGCTTTCAGCTTTTCGAATTGGACGCGGTTCTGGACCGGGCCAAGCTGCGTGCCCTGCTGTGATCCGGGGCCCACGACCGCAGCTTTAGCGATCTCAGCCAGTTTGGCGCAGACCGCATCGTATTGGCTTTCGTGGACATAAAGCCGCTTGAGCGCGATGCAGACCTGGCCATTGTTGGCGAAGGCGGCATCGAACAGTTTCTGCGAGACGACCTCGGGATCGCAATCATCGAGCACGATGCCGGAATCGTTTCCGCCCAGTTCCAGCGTCATGCGCTTGAGCGAGGCAGAACCTGCAGCCATCACTTTGCTTCCCGTGGTGGTCGATCCGGTAAAGCTGACCTTGCGCACGAGCGGGTGCCCAGTCAGTGCGTCGCCCAGATCGTTGGCATCGATCACGACATTGACGACACCGGGTGGCACGATATCCTTCCACAGCGCAGCAATCTCGAGCGTTGCCAGCGGCGTAGTGGCTGCAGGCTTCACGACCACCGTGTTGCCGGTGAGCAGCGCGGCACCAACCTTGTTCACGGCCGTCAGAACTGGGAAGTTCCAAGGCACGATTGCCGCCACTACGCCGAGAGGGCGGCGGTGCAATTCGATCCGGCGATCCTCGCTGTCCTCGATCACTTCCACCGGGATTTCCTGCCCAGCATAATATCGCAAGAAGTAGGCGGCCCCACCTACTTCGGCCTGCGCATCGGGGATCGGCTTGCCCTGTTCCTGTGTAAGCGTGCGGGCAAGCAATTCCATATTCGCCTCGATGACCTCGGCCATCTTTATCAGCAGGGCTTTGCGCTGCTCCGCGGTGGTCTGGGACCATTCGGGAAAAGCAGCTGCCGCGGCGGTGACTGCATCCTCGAAGTCTTCGCGCGAACCGCATGCGCAACTGTCGAACACCTGGCCCGTCGCAGGGTCAATCACATCAAGCTTCCGGCTTCCGCCGACTAACTTGCCACCGATCAGCATCTGCAAGCTCATTGGTCCCCCTCCTTCGCCACCAGCCGCGCGCGGTCGGCGACATAGGCACGGATGGCTTCAATGTCGTCGCGCGACATCCACTTGGCGAAACCGACCATGCCATTCTCCTTGAGGACGCCATCATGCACCACAGCCTGCCAGCTGGCCTTGTCAGCCAGCACGCCCGACCGGCGCAAATCGGGCAGCACACCCGATGAACGTGCGCCGCCACCGTGGCACACCGAGCAGGTGTTGCCATAAAGTTCGGCGCCCTTTGTCACCGTTGCAGGCGACCAATTTTCCTGGACGATCACGGGCGGCGCCTGCGGTGCGCGGGCGATCTTGTAAGAAGCCTTGCCCCCTAGCGCAAAGACCAGCAGGCGGCCGTTGGGGCGTGGTCCCTGAAGCTCGGCAAAGGCGGCCGGCAACCCGTAGCCACCGCCGTAGCCAGCCATTACCGCGACGTATTGAACGCCGTCGACGGAATAGGTAATGGGCGGGGCAATGATCCCGATACCGGTATCGTAGGACCATAGTTCCTTGCCGCTATCGGCGGCATAAGCAACCAGCTTGCCCTTGGCATTGCCGGCAAAGACGAGTCCGCCTGCGCTTGTCAGCATCCCGCCGTTGCCGGGGCCGCCGAGGTCGACGCGCCAGGCTTCCTTCTGCTTTACCGGGTCCCACGCAATGATATAGCCGCGTAGCGAGGAGCGCACCGCTTTCAGCGCCGCTTTATCATCGGGCAGCGTGTTGATCGCGAGATTTACCCCGAGGTTCCAGCCACCCTGACGCGGAACGAAAGGCTTGTCACTGACGTATGCCAGCGGGACTTCCTGCGCCGGAATATAGGCTAAACCGGTTTGCGGACTGAAGGCCATCGGCTGCCAGTTATGGGCACCGTGGCCCGAAGGCGTCGCGACGAACAGGCCCTTCCCATAGCGTGCTTCTGGATTTTCAACCGGCCGACCGGTCTTCATGTCGACCCCGCTTGTCCAGTTGACCGGAACGAAGTTCTTCGCCGAGATCAGTTTCCCGTCGCTGCGATCGATGACGTAGAACAGGCCGTTTTTGGGCGCTTGCATCATCACCTTCCGATCGGCGCCGCCGATTTTCAGGTTGGCAAGAATAATCGACTGGGTCTGCGTGAAATCCCAGCTTTCGCCCGGCACGCCCTGATAGTGCCATTTGTACTCCCCAGTGTCGGCATCAAGCGCGACGACCGAAGATATGAACAGGTTGTCACCCTTGCCGTTCGATCGGACGCGGTGATCCCACGGCGAGCCATTTCCAACGCCGATAAGAACCTGATTGAATTCCTCGTCGTAGACGATCGAATCCCAGACGGTACCGCCGCCTCCGAACTTCGACCAATCGCCGTCCCAGGTGGCCTGCATTTTCTCGATGATGCTATCCGAAGCAGCGCCATCGGGAGCGGCGCCTTTTGCTGGGGGTACCGTATAGAACCGCCAGGCGAGCTTGCCGGTCTGCGCGTCATAGGCGCTCACATAGCCGCGCACGCCGTATTCTGCCCCGCCATTGCCGATCAGAACGCGCCCTTTGACCACGCGCGGCGCACCGGTGATCGTGTATGGCTTGCTCTGGTCGACCGTGACCGTCGACCAAAGCAGCGACCCGGTTTTCGCATCGAGCGCGATTAGGCGGCCATCGAGCGCACCGACATAGATTTTGCCATCGTGGAACGCAGCCCCGCGATTAACGACATCGCAGCAGGCCTTGAACCCGGTCTCACCAGGGACCTTGGGATCATAGCTCCACAGCTGCTTCCCGCTTACCGCATCGAAGGCATAGACTTTGGACCATGCGCTTGTCGTGTAGATTACCCCGTCAACGACGAGGGGCGTTGCCTCTAGCCCGCGTGCGGTATCGAACTCGTGACTCCAGGCAAGACCGAGGTTTTCCACCGTGTCCGAATTGATCTCGGTCAGCGGACTGAAGCGCTGCTCCAGCGCCGTGCCGCCATAGGTGAGCCAGTCAGCGGTTGCGGGCGTGGTGAAGCTGTCCGCCAGAGGCTGGTTGCAGCTGGCAAGCAACAGCATGGATACGGCAACCGGATAAATCTTGAGCATGGAACTTGCCCTCTGGGGCTTAGATAGTACATGAAAAGAGGGCACCTGCAATGCAGGTGCCCTCATGCGGCTCGATTAGAAGTTGGCACTGATCTCGATGCCGAACTGGCGCGGTACAGCGCGAATTCGGTAATCACTGCCGTAGCTGCCCTCGACGTTGATCGCGTTCGGGTAATATAGCTTGTCAGTCAGGTTCTTGACGAAACCGGCGATGGTGAAGTTGTCCGTTCTGTACGAAATCCGCCCATTGATCAGCCAATACGGCCGCTGTCCCTCTCCCAGCGGGCCTCTCCCGGCATTGACCGAAGTGCCCTGCGGGCCGACGAAGTCGTAACTACCGAACACATCATAGAAGTATCGGCCGGTATAGCTCGTGTCAGCATGCAATGTGAGCGTCCCGTCTTCCGTTGTCAGCGCATCCCAATCCACCCCGAGGTTGCCCGAAACCTTGCTGGCATATGGAAACGGATTGCCGCCCACGTCGATCTTTCCACCGGCGGTCGAAATGCAGTTTCCGGCTTGAGGCGGCGTACCGCTGATCGGCGTGAGCGGGCATTCGCCACTGTCGAACGCGCTGTCGAGCACGCCGAGACCGGCATTCAAGCGCAGGTTGTCGGTCACCAGCACGGTAAGTTCCGCATCCAGACCGGTCACCTTGCCATCGAGATTGATCAGGAAGGTGACCGAGCTGGGATCGAGCAGCTGCTGCTGTTGGCCCTTGTAGATGTAATGGAACGCCGAGATATTGAACTGCACCCGGTCGTCGAAGAAACGGCTTTTCAAACCGGTTTCGAAAGCATCCACCGTTTCGGGCTCGACGAAGTAGACCTGCGCAGCCGACTGGAACGCAAGGCCGTTATAGGTGCCCCCGCGATAGCCACGGCTGTAGCTGGCATAGAGCAGCAGGTCATCGACCGGCGTCCAGTCGACAATCGCACGGCCGGTGAGCGCGTTCGATCCGTCACGACGGTTAAGCGGCTTGATGCTCCTGTCGAGCGCAGGATCGTCACCGATGAAATACCGCGAGGGTACGCCGCCGGGCGCGTAGTCCGAAACGGTATAGAGGCGCGGCGCACCGGTATCGTCAAAGAACGTGGTGAGCGCATCGAGATACGCAAACTTGTCCTTGGTGTAGCGCAGACCTGCGGTGATCTTGAGCGTGTCGGTCAGCTCGTAACTGGCCTCCCCATAGATCGCAAAGGACTTGCGCTCCTGCGTGTAGTCCTGCGTGGCCTTCAGCGCGGTAACCATGCCTGCTTCACGGCCAAGCCCGGCGGGGTTGAAATAAGTTCTGGGGTTGCCGATCGCCGCGTTCACGTCGCTGAGGAAGCCGTAGAAGTCGGGCGTGTTGTTAGTGACGATCTCGTCCCAGCCGTAATAGAGGCCTCCGATCGCCTTGAACCGGTCGTTAGCATAATCGAGGCGCAGATCCTGGTTGAAGCTGCGCGAAAGGGATGCGTAGCCGATCGCGCAGACATTGAAGGGCGTGCCGTCGCAATCAATGCGGGGGAGCAAGCCGTATCGCGTACGGTCGAAGCCGCTGATCGAAGTCAGATTGAGCTGATCGCTTAGTTCAAACCTGCCGTTGAGCACGATGCCGAAGGTCTTGGTTTCTGCCGTGCCAATCGAGTTGCCCTCGATCTCGCGATCGGTTAGCCCGCGGCCTCTTGCGCTATAAGCAGGCGGCAGGAAGTCAACCAGGTTTCTGCCGTTGCCGAACAACGTGCTGGCAAGGGGCGTATAAAAGAAACCGAAAGCGGAATCCGCCAGCGATATCGTATCGTCGGTGAGCGACGGGCCATGGTTCTGCGGGGAATCCTGCCCGCCGAGCGATTGTGCGACATAGGCCTTTAGATTGAGATCGATCCTGTCCGTGGGCTGGAAACGAACCTGTCCGCGCAGGGCCCAGGTTTCATGACCACCCGGCGAGATACCCGTGTTGCGGTCACCGAAAGCGATGTTGTCGGGCACGTTCGGGTTGGACTTGATGAGACCAACCGGCTGCACGTTGCGCACGAACGGATCAGAATCGACATAGCTCCCGGCGATGCGAACGCCCAGCCGGTCCTCGACCGGCGTGACTTCGACCGCACCTTGCACGCTGACGCGATTGAACGAACCGTAGCCCAGCGTGATCGCCCCGTTGCTGCCCTGCAATCTTGGCTTGCGCGTAATAAAGTTGATTGCGCCGCCTGTAGTGTTGCGGCCAAAAAGCGTACCTTGCGGGCCGCGCACGACTTCCAGCTGCTCCAGATCGAACAATTGCTGGCCATGGCTGGCGCGGAACGACTGGTACACTTCGTCGACATAGATGCCGACCGGCGATGCAGCGTTAGAGTTGTATTCGGTGCCCACGCCGATTCCGCGCACCGTAAAGTTTGGCTGCGTCTCGCCATAGGCGGAGCTGACCTGAAGGTTCGGGATGGAGTTGTTGAGGTCGGCGGTCGAAAACACGCCCCGCTCGGTGAGCTCGTCCGCGGTCACTGCGGTAATCGCCACCGGCACCTCCTGCAGGTTTTCGCTGCGCTTGGTCGCTGTGACGATGATCTCGCCAAGCCCTTCGGTGGGAGCAGCCTGCTCGACCGGGGGAGCGACCTGCGCATGCGCAGTCGTCGCCAACGAAAGCACGCTGGTCGAAACGAGCGCAGCGCGAACAATGGTACGTCTTGACATCAAGCTAGTCTCCCCCTGGGCGTAAACGGCATTATTGCCGGCGTGGAGTCGCCGCCCCCTATCAACACCTTCGTAGATTAAACGTGCGACATTCGTCAACAGGGGTGTGAAATTTTTGGGGTGAGTTAAGTGGCTGGCTGACGCTATCTTACGATTTTTCGGCCCAATCCGTAATTTATATAGCCCTAAAAGGGAGCGCGCCCTTGGTTGAAACTCATTCTTGGCCAGCAACGCCGACAATGGCAGCATGGCTTCAACATAGGCGTTGACTTTTCCCCGGCATTTGCGGATTGAGGAAGAGGTGCCGGACGGCAGATGTCTGCAGAGGCAGCATGACAGGCAGTGGCAGGAAGCTGTGCAGCAAACTACAGATCACGATTGGCTAAGCGCGGCGCTCGAAGCTGCCAACGTTCCGACGCTGGCCTGTCTGCTGGTGCAAATGACTGGAGACCGCCGTTGGATCGAAGGCAAGTTCGTCCCGTCCCGCACACGGGGAATGGATGACAATGACAGCGGCGGCCTGCCAGATGACGTGCAGCAAGAGATACGCCATGCTGCCCATGCGGCTCTGATCCGGCATTTTGCAGGCGAGCCGGTTGTCATCGCCGATCCCTCCGACGAATTGTTGGTGGAAATAATGGGCGTCTCGCTCGGCGAGACGATCCCAGCTTCTTATGCGGCCATGATCCGTGCAGATCTCGGCCTGCCAGAGCAGGAAGCGCCAGGCGTCCCTGCTGTCCCCGTTCCGCCAGGCTTTCGGGCTCTGATCATCGGGGCGGGTATTTCGGGCCTGTGCGCTGCGGTCCGGCTTCAAAGCGCGGGCATACCGTACACGATTGTCGAACGCCGGGGCAGACTGGGCGGCGTCTGGATGGAAAATCGCTACCCCGGTGCGGCCTGCGACGTGCCGAGCCACTTGTATTCGTTCTCGTTCGCCCCTCATGACTGATCGCGCTATTTTGCGGGCAGCCGCGAAATCCACGCCTATCTCGAAAAGGTCGCAGCGGACCACGACATCATGCGGTCGATCCGTTTTGGCCTCGAAGTGACGCAAGCGCGGTTCGACGAGGCTTCTAGCGAATGGACCGCGCAGGTCATCAGCGAGGCGGGCGAGGAAGAAACCTTGCGCGCTGCGATCCTGATTAGCGGCGTGGGGGCGTTCAACAAGCCCCGCCTGCCCGACATTCCGGGGCTGGAAACCTTCGAGGGCCCCAGTTTTCACACCGCGAGGTATCCTGACGAGGGTGTGTCGCTCGAAGGGCGCAACGTGGTTCTCATCGGCAATGGCGCCAGCGCGATGCAGGTCGCGCCCGCAATCGCGGACACGGTCGCCTCCTTGACAATCGTGCAGCGCACCCCGCAGTGGGCTGCGCCTTTCCCGAAATTCGGCAAGAGCATCCCGGAGCCGCTGCGCCGCCTGCTCGATGCAGTGCCGCTATACCGCCTCTGGTATCGTATCCGCCTCAGCTGGGCGTTCAATGACAAGCTCTACGAAGCGTTGCAGCAGGATCCTGCGTGGGCGGGCCATGGCCGCTCGATCAACCCGGTCAACGACGCGCACCGCAAGGGGCTCGAGGCCTATATCACCGCCGAACTAGGCACCGCAACCCATCTGCTGCCGCAGGTCCTTCCGGACTACCCGCCTTTCGGCAAGCGCATGCTGCTGGACAATGGCTGGTTCCGCACGCTTGCGAAGGAAAATGTCACGCTTGTCACCGGTTCGGTGGTCGAGGCCCTGCCCAATGGTGTCCGCACCCAGGATGGCACTGTTCACAATGCCGATCTCCTGATCTGGGCGACCGGCTTCGACGTGGTCAACCTGCTGGCTCCGATGAGGGTGGTGGGGAAGGGCGGGCGCGAGTTGCACAAGGACTGGAAGGGCGACGACGCGCGTGCCTATCTTGGCACCGTCGTTCCTGGCTACCCCAATTTCTTTTGCTTGTATGGTCCCAACACGCAGTTCGGACATGGCGGCAGCCTGATCACCGTCCTCGAGCGGCAGATGCACTATGTGATGTCGCTCATCCGTCAGGCATTGTCTGTGAGCGCCGTGCAGGTGGAAGTGCGCGAGGACGTGCACGATGCCTACAATGCGCAGGTCGATGCGACCCACGCCGGAATGGTCTGGACCTATCCCGGCGTAGAGACCTACTACAAGAATTCGAAAGGTCGGGTGGTGGTCAACAACCCGTTCCGGATCATCGACTTCTGGACGATGACCGAAGCTGCCGATCTCAGCGAATATCGCTTGAGCGGGTGCAACCCCCTCCTGACCGCAGGCGCAGCCTGAGCCATGGATAGCCCCGTTCAGATCGAACAGCACGGCGCGATACTGGTCATCGCGATCAATCGTCCGCAGCAGCGCAATGCGGTAACGCGCGCAGTCTCGCTCGCCATTGCCGCGGCGCTTGACCAGCTCGATGTCGCCAAGGAATTGCGCGTGGGCATCATAACCGGGCGCGGCAATTCGTTCTGTGCCGGCATGGACCTTAAAGATTTCGCTGCTGGCGAGCGGCCCGAGGTGGAAGGCCGCGGATTTGCCGGGATCACCGAAGCGCCGCCGATCAAACCCGTGATTGCCGCGGTCGAAGGCTTCGCGCTGGCGGGGGGGTGCGAGCTCGCCTTGTCCTGCGATCTAATCGTGGCGGCCGAAACCGCATGGTTCGGCCTGCCCGAAGTATCGCGCGGTCTGGTCGCAGGCTCGGGCGGGCTGGTGCGGCTCCCGCGCCGTATTCCGGAGGCGATCGCGCTCGAATACGCGCTCACCGGCGCGAGAATGGACGCGGCGACGGCGCACCGCTGGGGTCTGGTCAACCGGATCGTGCCCGAAGGCGGCGCACTGGCAGGCGCGCTGGCGCTTGCCGAGGCCATCACCGCAAATGCGCCGCTGAGCACCGCGATGACCAAGCGGATCATCCGCGAATCGCGCGAATGGCCCGAATCCGAAATATGGGAGCGCCAGCGTCCGCTGGTCGACACTGTGCTCGCTTCTTACGACGCGGGCGAGGGCGCGCGCGCATTTGCCGAAAAGCGTCCCGCGCGATGGACAGGACGATGAACGAGCCTTTGATAAAACAGCAGATCGCCGTGGTTGGCGGCGGCACGATGGGGGTCGGCATTGCCTATGTCAGCGCCATGGCCGGTGCCCGGGTGATTGTGGTCGAGCCTGACGATGCCCACGCGCTCGCGCTGCGGGACACGATCGGCAAGACTGCCGCCTCCGCCATCACCCGCGGCAAGCTCGACGCGGCAGGTGCAAGGGCGCTCGATAGCCGGATCACACGGATTGTCGCGGTGGACCTGCTGCCGGACGGGCTCGACCTCGTTATCGAGACGGTGCCCGAACGACTCGAATTGAAGCTCGACATTCTGGCGCGGATTGCACGCCGAAAGCCTGTGATGATCGGCAGCAACACCAGCGCAATGTCGATCGACCGGTTGGCGCAAGCCCTGCCCGATCCCGGAATCTTCCTCGGCATGCACTTCTTCAATCCGGTCTGGTCGATCCATCTGGTTGAATTGGTAGAAGGCGCAAAGACCCTGCCTAAGACGCTGGAGTCCGCTCGCGCCTACGTGACAGCGATCGGCAAACAGTCGCTCACCGTGCGCGATGTCCCGGGGTTTGCCACGAGCCGGCTCGATCTGATCGCCAGCCTTGAGGCGATGCGAATGCTCGAATCGGGCGTCGCTTCGGCTGAGGACATCGATCGCGCAGCCGTTGTGGCTTATCGCCATCCGGTGGGGCCGCTTCGCCTCAGCGACATCGTCGGCATCGACGTCCGGCTCGATATCGCGCGCACGCTGGAAGCCGCCCACGGGCCGCGCTTCGCTGCGCCGCAAATCTTAATCGACATGGTCGCCGCAGGCAAACTCGGCGCCAAATCGGGCCAAGGCTTTTTCACTTGGCCGTAATGAATCCGTTTCAAGTTTGGGGTAATTTGAATGTCGTCTGATCTTTTCCAAACAACCTTGTGCGACACCGCCGACCATCATCGCGATCTGCGTGACAGCGTCAGCAAACTCGTCGGTAAGTTTGGCCGGAAATACTTCCAAGATGTCGTCAACAAGGGCGAGCAGCCGACCGCCTTGTGGTCGGCGCTTGGCGAAGCCGGGTTCCTGGGTGTGCACGTTTCAGAGGCATACGGCGGTGGTGGTGGCGGCCTTTCGGAACTCAATATCTGCATAGAGGAAACCGCAGCGCACGGCTGCCCGATCCTCTCGATGGTCATCTCCTCGATCACCGCGCCGATAATTGCGGCTTGCGGCAGCGAGGCGATGAAGCAGGAGTGGTTGCCCGGCATCGCCAGCGGCAAACGCAAGATGTGCTTCGGCATCACAGAGCCGAACGCCGGATCGAACACCCACAAAGTCACCACCCATGCGGTGCGCAAGGGCAATGGTTGGGTGATCAACGGCGCGAAATACTGGACGTCTGACATCGACCAGTCGGACGCAGTCATGGTCGTGGCGCGTGATGGCGTGCCGGTGAACGACGGCTCGCGGCAGGGCCTGTCTCTGTTCGTTGTGCCCACCAACACGCCGGGCATCTCGATGACACAGATCGATTCAGCGCTGCGCACCTCCGAAAAGCAGTTTTCCGTGTTCTACGACAATGTGGAAGTTTCAGATGACGCGCTGATCGGGGAGCCTGGCGAGGGCCTGAAGCAGGTATTCTCGGGCCTCAACCCCGAACGCATCGCCGCAGCTGCGATCAACAACGGCATCTCGCGCTTCGCCATCACGCAGGCCGCGCAATATGCCAAGGACCGCTCGGTTTGGAACACACCGATTGGCGCGCATCAGGGCGTCGCCCACCCGCTGGCCGAAGCATACATCAACGTGCAAGCCGCGCGCCTGCTCAATGCCCGCGCCGCGCAGCTCTGCGATGGCGGGGAAGACGCCGCCGAAACCGCCAACATGGCCAAGTTCGCTGCCGCCGAATCCTCCTTGAAGGCGCTCGATCAGGCGATCCAAGTCCACGGTGGCAACGGGCTGTCGAATGAGTATGGCTTGTCCGACCTGTGGTTCATCGCGCGCCTCCACCGCACAGCGCCGGTGAGCCGCGAGATGATCCTGAATTACGTCTCAACCCACAGTCTGGGCCTGCCGAAAAGCTACTGAACAGGTGGAAACCAACCTTCTTGCTCTGCTGCGCCAGCATGCGGCACTGACGCCCGATGCGCCGTGCCTGACGCTTGCGGGAGAAACCCTGGGCTTTCGGGAACTCGACATGCGGGCCAGCCGGGTGGCGAGCGCGCTGGCGGCGCACGGAGTAGGGCTGGGCGACCGCGTCGCGATCATCGCGCGCAATGGGCCGGCACAGTTCGAGCTGTTCTTCGGCTGCGCCAAGGCGGGCGCGATCTTCTTGCCGATCAACTGGCGGCTGGCCCCGCGCGAGATCGCCGGTATTCTGGGCGACAGCACGCCTGCGCTGCTCATCGTGGAAGAAGCCTTGCAAGGGCTGCTGGCCGAAACACTGACACCGGTGGCCACGATCCTGCTCGCGGAATATCCGGCTCTGTTGCAAACATGGGGCACGGCCGCGCGGCGTCACCCAGTTGGGGGATTAGGCAGCATTGGCGAAATGCTTATTGAGCATAATCATGGTTTCGGTCAGGGCCGAGGGTCCAATTCCGAATGCTCTTTCAACCAGGCGCACCTCCCCCATGATACCTGGCTGCAGGCACCATGCCTGGGCCTGTCCTTTGCGTAGGGCGCGCATGACCTCGAAGCCCTTGATCGTGGCGTAGGCCGTTGGCATCGACTTGAAGCCACGTACCGGCTTGATCAGCATCTTCAGCTTGCCGTGGTCGGCCTCGAGCACGTTGTTCAGATATTTCACCTGCCGGTGCTCGGTTTCCGCCGCCAGTTTGCCTTCGCGTTTCAGCTCAGCGATTGCTGCGCCGTAGCTGGGTGCCTTGTCGGTATTGAGTTTGGCCGGCTTTTCCCAGTCCTTCAGGCCACGAAGAGCTTTGCCCAGAAAGCGCTTCGCCGCTTTGGCGCTGCGTGTCGATGACAGATAGAAATCAATCGTGTCGCCCCGTTTGTCGACCGCCCGGTACAGGTAGGTCCATTTGCCCCGCACCTTTACGTAGGTCTCATCCAGACGCCAGCTCGGATCAAAGCCGCGCCGCCAGAACCAGCGGAGACGCTTCTCCATCTCCGGCGCGTAGCGCTGCACCCAGCGATAGATCGTCGTATGATCGACATCGATCCCACGCTCGGACAGCATTTCCTCGAGATCACGGTAGCTGATGCCGTATCGACAATACCAGCGCACCGCCCATAGGATGACCTCGCCGGTAAAATGCCGTCCTTTGAAATCGTTCATCGCAACTGACCTTGACAGTACATGAGCCCAATCTTGGAAACCGTGTCAGAGTTTGCAACAGAGCCCCCCGTCGTATGCTTCGGTAACCGGGCCGCGGCTGTCGGCCAGCTCGATCCGGGCGTTGGCGAGATCGGCGAAAGAATTGAAAGTCTGCATTGGAAGCCTCCATTGGTTTGATCGCGTCATCTCGTGATGACGGGTCCAATGGTGCGCAGCGGGCAAACGAGGTCAGGGACGTTAACCGGGAAGCCGGCACGTCAGGGCCGGGCCCCGGTTAACGCCTACGGGCTGCGGGGGAGCCGATTTTTTCCCGTCTGCTGCAAGCAGACAAAAGCCGGGAAAAAATTGGGGGGACCGCAGATCCTTGACCGGATCTTTGCCGCAAGTATCCTTCGGACCCCATCACACGAGGATGCAATCAAACCCACCCCCTCCTCTCCCCTCCTCTCTTCTTCACGGACATCGGGCTCCCGCAGGAGCCGCGCCAAGACAGGCCGGTGCGTCTCGCGCGCGCGGCAACGCCAGGGGTCGTTGCCCTCGCGCGGCCGCCCGGACGCGAGCGGCGGGACCGAGAGCCCGCGGGGCCGATTATAATGCGGAGGCCCGACCGAAGGCTTGTTCAGCGCTGATGGGATGCGGTGAATCTGCCAGTCAGGCGTCGGGCATGACCTTGTCGGCCGGAGGTCGAGCCGATGCAGACAGCCCCGCTCTTCAGGCCGCAGCGCGATAGCGCGATGCGCGGCTATCCCGCCAGGCGATCGTCACCCGAATGGGCCGAAACCGGCTTGCCGGATTCGGCGTAGCTTGGCGACGCAGACAGCGATCGAGCGAAGGCGAGGTGCTGGCAGGAGCCTAGCGCAGTAGAGCGCGGTCCCGGCCGAAGGTCGGGAGGCGGCAATTGTTAACCTGGATGTGCCGGATTATCGTTCGTCTACGATAGATTGGATTTCTAATGGAACGATTGCATCACCTTTATGTGTCTATAGCGAAACAAGTCTTTCGACACCGCGATTATGGTATGGTCAGGGTGCCCGATCCAATTACGTTGGGAGATGCGGCGTCCTACGGACTTTCGCCGGTACTTCTATATGGAATAACGGTTGCAGGTCTTCCGTATCGCATCCGGTATTATTCCGACCTCGCGGCGCCGCGTGACTTGGGAGAAGTTCTGTCGCTGGCGTGGGCGGACGCCAGTTGGCTTAAAGGACTTCCCGACAGGATCATGGTTTCCAAGCATTTGGCGGGTGCCGCCCCTGGATTAGCCGACGCAATGGATGCGGTCGGGGTCGACCTGCAGATTGCCGGTCCGAGGGAAAAATCGCTTCCTGCTTCAATGAGGTCTGCACAGACGGGTTACTTGATGTTCCTCAAAGGGGGACCGGAGGAGCCTTTGAAAGCGCTCGAGGCAGCGGCTCGGCAGGTTGATGAGCCTAAAGGATATCGAACATTGCCGGGCGGTCTGGCAATGCAGAAGCGTGCTGGAGAATGGGATGCGCTCGAAAATAGGGGGTCGGCCACGTTCGTTCGGCCGATTGGCTTTGAACAGGGTCCCTGGTTGCGATCGTGGGAGGCATCGGTTCCACCGCCGCAAGACCGTTATTTCTATATCCCACCTTCCGGAGATTTCTTTCACGAGAGTGTGTCGCTTCTCATCGGGGACAAATCGGATTTTGACGAAGACGATGAGGACGACGGCGATGAGCAATGGTCGCCCGACGATGACTACCCTCCGTCGCTTTCAGATCCGTATGAACTCGTTAAATCGATTCTGGCCTGTTGGCCTCTTCCGGAGAAGGATGTCGCTGATGCTATCGGCGTCACGGTCAGGGAACTGAAATGGTACGTGTCCGGCAGGGCGATGCTGCCCCACGATGGATGGCGTAGATTATGCCAGAGATTCACCCTCGAACCTTCGGATGGGAACGATTACGACATCGCTGGGCCGCTGGTGCTTGTAGCGCGAAAGCGACGACATATCGAAGATTGCTGGGTTGCCATGACAAGCGGGGGAGATTCCCACCCTGTCGAACTCGTCCCGGCTTTGGCTGAAGCCGACCCGAGTTGGCGATACTTTCTGGTGAATCGCGACAATGACAGGCGGTTGAAGCTAGTGATCGCTCCGCGGGGTTCTGATAGCGCCGAGTTGGTGGAGTCCACGATAGCGATGAATTATCGGGGCCGGGTGGCCATTCCGGATCTCGTTTACAAGGCGACGGTTGAAGCTGTCGGTATCGCCTGCAGGTCAACCAATCATAACTCTGCAGCCATCCGGAACCTGATGTATGAACATGGGTCGTTCTGGGATCAGATCGAAGACTGGTCTCGGGCTCATGCGGGACCGCCCTCGGGATGCGAGCGCATTCCGTCCCCTTACGGTAGGCTTCCTTAGCAACAGGCTATTCCAGATAGGTTTGAGGTCGCTTACGCAGCCCGTGCGAGCGAAGCCGCGATTTCCGCGCGCTGCGCCTCGAGCGTCGCGAGATGATGGACGTAGATCGGGCCGAATGCGATCGTCTCGGCCAGGTCCTCGTCCGTTTCAAGGATGTCGAAAGCGGTCGAGCGGTCCAGGCTATCGAGATCGATGGTCTCGAGCATGATCTCGCGCCGGGCGGCGAAGCGGGTGAGCTCGCCGAGCTTGCGTTCCGCGCGTGCGGCGTCGCGCTCCGCGAAGAGGCCGAAGTCCTTCATGGCAGTTCTCCTGGGTGAGATGGTGAAAGGGCGGCGCTTGCGCGCCGCCCGATCGGGGTCGGTCAGAGGAACTCGACGTTCTCGGCGATGATCTCGCAGCCGTAGCGGTCGTTGCCGTCGGCATCTTGCCAACGGGTGTAGTGGATGCGGCCGGTGACCGCGAGCTGGTCGCCCTTCGCCTTGTGGTCGCGGAGCGGAAGACCCATGCCGTTGAAGACGATGATCTTGTGGAACTCGGCGTCGGTCTTCGTGTAGCCGGTTTCCGGATCCTTCTGGACGCGGCCGTCGCGGATGACGGGGCGTTCGGTGACCAGGAGCAGCTCGGTGACCTTGGTCTTGCTGCCGTCGCGGGCGATCGGGTCCTTGGCCAGTCGGCCGACGAGGTTGACGGTGTTCATTTCAAAAGCCTCCTTCTGAGCCGACGGCTTGTCCGCCGGTGCCCTTATCGAGCCCCGGAGGGAGGGATGGGACACCGCGCACCCGTGCGCGGGAAACCTCGAAAATCGAGGTGGAGCGGGCAGCTCGCGAAGCGAGGAACACGGCTCGCATTTTCGCAGGTTGGCCCTAAGCCCGACCGGAGGGGCAGGGGCACTGGACGGCGGACATGCACTCGGCTTGGAGAGGCCCTGTAGTGCTGAACACCGCTTTGGAGGTGACGCCGTACTGATTCCCTGCGGAAGCGGGATCGGTCTCGCTGCGTGGTGCCGACCCTGTTTTCGGGAGTGGCCGGTGGCGAGATCCCTGGCGCTACGATGCCTCGTCTTCCACGTTCGTCGCGAGGCATTTCGGCCCGGGCAGGCGGGCGTCCCACGCATACGGACGATTCACGCTGTTGGCGTGCTGCGCGCTGCTCGTGTCAGGGAGACCGGAAAACGATAGTCGGGGTTCGCCCGACCATGGCGGCGCCGATTGCCGCGGTCAGCTTCCTCGATGCGGGGTTTGCCCGCATCAGGGATCCGTCCGATTGTGGGACGATGTCAGGACCCGACCACTGGAACACGTTCATCTCCTCGATTACTACGTCGCAGTCGTCGGGAAGCCCCAGCGCTGCGCGTTCGCGCGGATGAACGGGCACGCGCGCGCCAGTCGACGAGCTCGATATGGCCATGACGGAGACGATGTAGAGCCCGTCGATGGCTTTTACGCCGTAGATGTAGCACGGCCGCGTCTTGGTGGCGTTCTCTTGGCCCTTCGCGTCCTCGCGGGCCCAGAGATAGCCGTAGTCGATGATGGCGCCGGGTTCAGGCGGTCGCGGTCTCGCGTTCTGCCCGCTTGCGGGTTTGGCGGGGGCGCTCGGCACCGGCGTGGGCGGCGTCTTCGTAGCTGTCCGGGGCGTCAGGGTGGAACGCCGGCGGCGCGGTGGTGATTTCTCCGATGACATCCTTCAGCTGCTCCGATTGCAGGGCACGCGCGAACAGCTTTCGAAGCGAGTTGTACTCGTCGACCGGCACCATGACGACGCGGACCTCTCCGTGGCGCTCGAGACCGATGGGTCTGCGGATCGCCTCGTCGTAATAGTAGCCGACCTTCTTCGAAAAAGCGGTCGTGGTGACGGTTTCTCCGTAAGCCTGTTTCATGTTCGTCTCCGCCTTCATCATCGCCAAGTTACCAGCGGGCCACGCCCGTCATCGTCGTCGTCGTCATTACCGTCATGCGGATAACAATCCGTATAATCCGGACTGTCCGGATGTTCAAGCAATCTCGGCAAGGTCGATGCGTGCGGCAAATCCGATGGCGTTGGCGTCAGGCAGCAGCACGGCGTTGATATCGTGCACGCTCCACACCGTCAGCTCTTCGCCAACGGCGATCGAGAGGCAGCGATGGGTTTCGACCAGCAGGGTGTTCCATATTTGCGGGTCGGCAATCGGCGTTCCGTTGATCGCGGAGATGCAATCGAGTTCGCCGTCGCGGGTTCGCCCGATGATGATGAAGTTCGGCAGGCGCTGCGTCCTGGGTTGCTGGGGCATGGTCTGGCCTCTCCACTGGTCTGCCGCAACCCCACCCCCTTTTCCTTCGCTGGCGGTGTCGGGGCGCAGGAGCAGACGGCAGTAAAAAGGCCCGCCCGCGGGGGTCGCGCGGACGGGCCTCGTGAGTGGCCGGTGCGGGAGGGGTCGCACCGGCCGGGGGACGCTGTCGTCAGGCGTCGGCGGTCTCCTTCGCCTTGGCCTTGCCCTTCGGGGCGGGCGCGGTGCTCTCGCCGAGGCCGTCGCCGCCGGTGGTGCCACCGGCCTGCTCGGGCTCGCCGCCGGTCGCGGTCGCGGTCAGCGGCGGCAGCTCGCCGTCGTTCTCGCTGACCATGCCGGGCAGGGTGCGCTTGCGCTGCGGCCGGCGCCAGGCGACGTTGTAGCTGTCGTCGTTCTGGCGGAAGAGCGCGACGTCGATCGGCTTGTCCAGGCTCGGATCGTCGATCCGGCCCGAGAGGAACACCTCGCCGGTCTCGTTCGACGTGTATTCCCAGAGGGCGCCGACCTTCACCCAGCTGCGGCGGTCGGCCGAGAGCGCCATCACGTCGAAGGCGGGGGCCCGCTCGTTGGTCGAGACGAACTCGCGCAGGGCGATGGTCGCGGCGAATGCCATCGTCACGATGCGGCCGATGTGGACGCCGTCGCCGTTGGCCTTGAGGGTACCGATGTTCATGGGAAGTCTCCTGATGCTTGCCCGAACCCCTTGTCCGGACCACTTCCCTTCATCCCTCCCTCCCCCCGGGCGCAGCCCGGCAGCGCGCGCACGCGCGCCAATCCGCACGAAGCCCCGGCAGGGGCACGTGCGTCAGGTCCAGAGCTGCTCCTTACGGAGCCTCTCGGTCAGCTTTGCTGGAGTTCTTCGATCAGTTGCTGGGCGTGGACTGCCGGTGCGATCCAGGCGCGGTACTTGGGCTTCCACGCGGCGCGTCCACCGACGATATCGGCCACGAAATCGCTCTGCCTGGAGCCTGGCGGCGTCCAGATCGACGCGTCGCCATTGTCGAAGTGTGTGATCCACACCTTGCCGTGGCTTGTGTCGATGGTTTCCTTCGTCGGCATTCCGCCATGCTGTGCCGCGCGTATCGCGCCGTCAAGCATTGGCGCCGGCTCGCGCGCTGCGCAGGTGGTGATCGGTGATCGCTCTGTTCTGGCGCGCGAGCTTGGCTTCCAGCGCGCCGATCTCCTTTCGACGATCGCTTAGAAGCGCGCCCTGGTTGCGGCGGAAAGCGGCTTCGTGGTGGCGCGTCCAGCTCGTCGAATGCCGACCGTGAGTAAATGGAAGCGAATGCGATGCCCTGACCGCAGCTTCGGCGTCCCGGTTCACCTTTTTCCGGATCGTGAGGAGCAGTCGCTGGGTGTCATCGCGCCGCTCGCGCATCCTGCGCAGGTCCGTGCCGCTCATTGCGGCCACCGCGGCATCGTCGTCCATTCGGGTTCGTCGTTGGCGATGACCGGATCGTGGCGGGCGGCCTCGCTTGGGGTGAATACGGTGGCGTCGGCGAGGCGCCCAAAACCGCGCTCTCTGTTCCAGTAGGACAGCCCGTGTTCGGGATGTCTGGTGGTCAGAACAAGCGAGCGGGCATCTTCGTCGTCGAGCTGTGCGAGTGCTGACGCGAGCCCCTCCTGTGTGCCGCGAAAGACGATGTCGTTCTCGGTGATGAGGACGAATCCCCCGCCGAACTCGTCGGGCCGCAGCTTGCTGCAGCCATAACTGTAGCAGAAGCCCGTCGGGAGCGCCGAGGGACAAGCCGCCTGGACGATGTTGGCGAGAGTTTCGGGGTCGATCTGATCGCCGGAGATAATGATGCGCTCGCGCCCCGAGGCGGTCTCGCCGCAGCGGTGGATGTCAAAGCCCGGTTCTGGATAGTCGCCGTCACTGAAGAGCGTGCGGTAGGCCTCGAAAGGATCCTCGTCAGAGCCTGTGAAGGTGTTCGTGAAGCGGGCCGATCGGTTTTCGAACTGCTGACGCCATTCCCCCTCCGGGACGATCGACAGGTGCAGGTCGACGATCTCTGAGAGGAACACGATGTCCGCCGCGTCTGCTTCGATAGTGAACGCGGTCTTGGTGTAATGGTCGGCCATGGTCGATCCTTTCAGGCGATCGCGAGTTCCGCGGCGGCCGGGTAGGCTGCGCGCAGATTGGCGTTGAGGGTCTGGAACTCCGCGGGGAAGAACGTGCCGTCGCCCAGCGGACGGGTCGTGGTAATCGCTCCGCGAATTGCCTGCTCGCAGTATCGCGCCCCCTCGGTGGCATTCGACACGCCTTCTGGCTCCGGACGTGAGAAGCCGGCGTGGAACCACCGCTCGATTCCGGTGTCGAGCTTTTCGGTGTAGGCGCTCTGCGTGCCATCGTCCTGCAGCGGGTCGATGACGGCTTCGAGCGTGCGGTAGGTGCCGAAGTCGTGATAATTCGTCGCAGAGCGAAGAGTGATTCCCGGCGGCGGCGGTCCATAGAGCGCTATGAGCGCGGCGCGGTAGAGCGCGATTTCGATGCGGTTCACCTGCTCGAAATGCGGCGTGTGTCCGAGCTGGGCGCAGTCCTCGCCCCAGGGCGACGCGCCGAGATCGATCGTGAAGGTTTTGCTGGTCATTTCGGCCTCCTGTTGCTCGATCGCCCCCACCCTCTTTTCCTTCGCTGGCGGTGTCGGGGCGCAGGAGCAGACGGCAGTAAAAAGGCCCGCCCGCGGGGGTCGCGCGGACGGGCCTCGTGAGTGGCCGGTGCGGGAGGGGTCGCACCGGCCGGGGGACGCTGTCGTCAGGCGTCGGCGGTCTCCTTCGCCTTGGCCTTGCCCTTCGGGGCGGGCGCGGTGCTCTCGCCGAGGCCGTCGCCGCCGGTGGTGCCACCGGCCTGCTCGGGCTCGCCGCCGGTCGCGGTCGCGGTCAGCGGCGGCAGCTCGCCGTCGTTCTCGCTGACCATGCCGGGCAGGGTGCGCTTGCGCTGCGGCCGGCGCCAGGCGACGTTGTAGCTGTCGTCGTTCTGGCGGAAGAGTGCGACGTCGATCGGCTTGTCGAGGCTGGGATCGTCGATCCGGCCCGAGAGGAACACCTCGCCGGTCTCGTTCGACGTGTATTCCCAGAGGGCGCCGACCTTCACCCAGCTGCGGCGGTCGGCCGAGAGCGCCATCACGTCGAAGGCGGGGGCCCGCTCGTTGGTCGAGACGAACTCGCGCAGGGCGATGGTCGCGGCGAATGCCATCGTCACGATGCGGCCGATGTGGACGCCGTCGCCGTTGGCCTTGAGGGTACCGATGTTCATGGGAAGTCTCCTGATGCTCGCCCGAACCCCTTGTCCGGACCACTTCCCTTCATCCCTCCCTCCCCCCGGGCGCAGCCCGGCAGCGCGCGCACGCGCGCCAGTCCGCACGAAGCCCCGGCAGGGGCACGTGCGTCAGGTGTTCAGCGGATTCTCGCGGTTATTCGTAGGGCGAGTCCCGGGCCTCGAGCCGGGCGAGGAAGGCCTTCGCTTCTTGCTGGTTTGGCCCGTCGACCGTCGCCAGCGTCCTCATCCGGTCGATTTCCAGCGAGGCCGCAATCTCGGCGGGAATTTCGCAGTAGTGTTCGAGCAGTCTGATGGCGTCGACCGGCCTGGGGAGTTCTCCTTCGCTTGTGCCGCGCCAGAGCAGTTCGACCTCTTCGTCCGGGTCTGCGGGATCGGTGACGAAGACCTGCGCGAAGAAGGTCAGAAGCGGCCTGTCCCAACCGATCCAGGCGGACGAGGCTTCGACGCCCTCGCGCAGCGGGAGCTGATGTCGGCTCACGCTGCGCCTCGCGCGATCCGGTGGTCTGCGTGGCGCAACGCGCCTTGCGTGCTTGCGAGCGCGGATTGCACCTTCTCCAGTGCCTTCGGGCAGTCGGCCTCGCGCAAGGCTCTGCGTGCGCGCTGAAGATGCGAGATTGCGGTCTCGATATTATCCCGGGTCGAGGGCCCTGCAGGTCGAATACCCATTTTCAGTAATCCTCCGGTCTCATGATCGTGATGACCCGCCGCGTTTCTGCAGCGTTGGCCGGATCTTCCGATCCCCATTCGAAGTCGGCGTCGAAATAGTCGATCTTCATCATCATGCGAATACCGTCCACCTCGAACCAAGCCATGTCTCGTTCCGGGGAGTCGCCGCTGAAATCGCATTCGCGCATGGCTTTCATGATCCGCGCCTGTGCGAGGATGTCACTGGCCCTCGAACCGTCGCTCAATTCGTCAAGGAGTCCGATCGTGAAGACCGTCCGTGCGGTCCGATCGAGCCCGTGCCGGGCGCGGTCGTTGAGCTCGGCGATCCGCTCCGTCCTCGTCTTCGGTGACGTCGTCGTCAGTGCTTCAAGCATGGTGGGTTTCTCCTGCGTGGAAGCGCTCGAGCCAGCTCGCCATCGGCGTGCGCTCTTCGAGCGGCTGCGAAGCTGCGCGGGTCTGGAACGCGACCAGGTCCGCCGGCGCACTTTCGATGATGCGAGTGATCTCATCTTCGGGCAGCAAACCTTCGTCGCGGATGAAGTCCGTCATCCGCCCCGGCCTCGTGCGCGTCGTGCGCCGCCAGAGCCCCTCGACCGTCTTGAGGCGCGGAGCCGCGCGGGCCTCGATCAGCACGATCGTCCTCAGCCATTCTGGTGACAGTGACCTGACCTCGTCGGGTTTCATCGCCGTGCAGAAGACGCAGGACGACTTGGGCGGGACAGGCAGCCCGGCCTCGACGATCCGGGCCTTGCAGCGCTCGCGATCCCATCCCCACTCGCGCAGAGGATAGCGATTGTCGAAGAGAGGATCGTCGATCGTCCTTGCGTGATCGTAGCGCTGCCCGTCACGCGGCGATGCATCGTAACCGATGTAGCGTATGACCTTTTCGCCTGCCGCCCAGGCCTCGATCGCGGGTTGCCACGCTTTCAGGAACGCCTCCTGGGGTGCCGCCTTGTATTTCAGCGAACAGCTGTGGCGCCCGAATGCGATGGACGGGAGGCACCCGTTGGTGAGCAAAGATTCGGTCAGGTCCCGGTAGGGCGGCCAGTTCTTGAAGCGCTTCGTTTCGTAGCGAACGACTTCGTAGGGGATGGAGCGCTCTTCCATCCATGCGCGCATCAGTCGCTGGAACTCATAGGTCTCGTATTTCTCCGCGCCGGTATCGGCAGTCAGCACGAGATCGGGCGCGTCGCCCTGGCCTTCGAGCTCTACGAGCAAGGCGGTGCTGTCGACACCGACGCCGTAGCACAGGACCCGCGGCGGCATCAGTCGGACTCCGTTAGGTCTGAGACCTCGACTGCGATCGGGCTGTCGTGGGTGAATGCGATCGCGACGCGCTTGCCTTTCGGCAGCGCCCACATGATCCGTGCGACCGCGTCGCGAAATTGGGACGCGATCGCCGCGTTCTCGTCGACCAGGATGCGATATGCGAGTTCACGGGCATCGCGCAGGAACCGGTCGTGCTGGGTGTCCCAGCTGTCGGCCTCGCTGTCGTTCCACGGTGAGAAGCACGCGTTGTCGAGGATGTCGACGAGCTTGTCGGGGGTGAGCGCCTCCGTACGAACGAACGCGATCGTGACATCGTCGAGCCCGTCCGAGCAGCACCCGTCCGGGAAGGTGAAGACCAGGTCGGCATCCACGCTTTCCCGCTCGGCCGTTCGGCCTCCCTGTTCGTCGATCGCGAATTCGAGATGGATGGTCTCGGCTTCGGTCACTGTCGCGAGAGGCGGATCCGCTGCGACTGCGTCGACGCGATGTGTGACCCCGCCGGTTGTCACCAGGAAGATCGGTTCGCTGAATTCTCTCAGCTCGTCGTACCAGCTGTAGCCCTCGAAACCGCGTTTCCGCGAGACGAGCTTCCCGCGGATCGGATTGTCGCCCAATGCGCGCGCGATGGCCTGGCCGAAGTGCGCGTCGTGATCGTCCATCAGGAATTCGTCCCCGGTGATCTCCCGGCACTCTCCGGCCTCGGCTCCGGTGTCGCCATCGGCGATGTCGGGCTCCCAGCCATTGAGGCAGGCCTCGGCCTCGGGCAGCTCGACACCGAGTTTGCGGGCCCGTTGGAAATCCTCGAAAGCGAGGCTGTGTTTACCCTCGCGCGCGAGGGCCCGGTAGCATCCGATCTCGCAGGCCTTTTTCAGAGCCGCCAAGCCTGCGTTGTCGACGAATTCCTTGCGTGCCGGCAGGACGAGCTGAAGCTCCGGCGTGGTCCCGATGTCGACCTTGGCGTGCAGCTGCTCGCCGCCGATCTGGGAGACGATGAACAGCTTGGCGAAAAGCGTTAGTCCGTGGAAGTTGACGGTCGGGGTCCGGTGATAGGGGCGACCCTTGAAGATGCCGATCCGACTGCCGTTCCAGTTCTCGATGTGATGCGCGCCGGCGAGGAAGTCCTGTCGGGGCTTTTCCTTGCCGCGGAATCGGACCGGTAACGGAAAGAACTTCGCGGCCTCGGTGAGTTCATGCTCCAGCGTGCCCTCGTGGATTCCCTCGATGTCGAACCGGATCGAGGTCCCGCGTGCGATTTCGGCGGTCCGAACGGCGATATCGCGTTCGCCGGTCCAGGCGTCTGCGGGGATTTCGATCGCCCAACCTGTGGTCGCGTTCTCTGTCCGGCTTTGGATTGTCGCTGGCTTGCCTGCCAAGCTGAATATGCCCATCCCGGCAGGATCCTCGCCGTTTGCGACGGCCGCGTCCCATCGCGATGCTCCGAGGGCAAGCACGCGAGCCGGATCATCGATCCCGCAGCCGTCGTCGGCGATGGTAACCCGCAAGCCGTTCTCGACGGTCATCGCGTCGACGTCGACTCCGCTCGCGCCAGCGCGACGGGCGTTCTGCAGGAGTTCGTTCAGGATGTCGCCGATCGTCCCGTTGAACAGGCGCGTCACCTTCGAGATCGTTTCCGGGCTGACGGTCGCCCTGATCGTGTCGTGTTTCACCGGTGTCCTCCTTCATGGATCTGTTCCCGGTTTCCCCTCCCCCTCCCCTTTCCAGCGCGAGAATGACGCCGAGTGTCGGCGGTCGGTCGAGCCGCGCACGGCGCCCGAAATGAAGGTCCCGCTTCGTCGCGAATTTCGACACCGACATGGCCTTTCGTCGCAGCGCCAGAGCGAGGTCCGCAATCGCGATGTTGCAGCGATAGGCAATTTCGAGCGCAGCTAGCTCATCCTCGCTCCACGGCCTGATGTAGCCATGGACGAGGCCTAGGACATTCGCGCGAGTGGAGACCGCCAGCTTGCTTCGGCCCAGCTGCTTCGCGAGAGCCGCGTTCGGCATCGAGCCATAGTGTTCTCGGAGATAGGCGATGTCGGCTTCGCTCCAGTCAGGCCCGCCGCGAAATCCGTTCTCGTGCTTGTGGGTGCCGTTAAGGCCGAGATGCTCGGCGCGCCATTTGATCGAGTGGCGCGTTCTTCCGAGCCGCGTTCTCAGTGGTGTGAGGCTGCTGCCGTGCGCGTAGGCCTTGCGAAGAAGCGCGTCCTCTTCCGGCAGCCACGCCCTCCCCCATCCTCTTGTGTAGCCCGCAGCGCGTATCTTCGGACCGAAGCCGGCCTTGGATCGGCGTGGAAATCCCTCGGTAGCGAGGATATCGATCACCTTGGTGTAGAGGAGACCCGTTTCGAGCAATTCGAGGGCGCGGCAGATCTCTTTGTCGGTCCATCCATCGGGATTGTTTGGATGGCGTAGCCCGAGTTTCGAGGCGCGGGACGCGGTTCCGCTGACGGGGCGGCCGATAATCGCGGCGATACGCGCGGCGTTGATCGCTTCGGCGTAGCCTGCGCGGAGCTGCGCGTCTTCCCAAGCGGTCCATTCAGGAGGATTGGGTTCGGTGAGCTCGAGATACTGCGCGCGAGCGTAGATCGCGCTGCAGCTGCGGCCGAGGTCCCCTGCGATCGAGGCGGTGGCGTCGATCCCGTAACGTCGGGCAAGCTCGGCGTCATCGAGTGGCGTCCACTCGCGGACGGAGTTCCGTCTCAGCCCAAGCTCGTGGATCTTCGTTCGAACTGCGTGCAGCTTGCGGTCGAGATGTCTCCCGATTTCCGCGATGGCGGCATCATCGGCAAACATTCGTGCGAGATCGGCCAGTTCCTCAGGTGACCAGGCGTCGTGCCTGAAGGGCATTTCGCGAAGCGGCCTCACCTGTTGCCGGCAGGGCTCGGGCACGTGGCGGGTGAGCTGGACGACGTCGAATCCGTCAGGCGAGTGCGACGAGATCGACATGGGCGTTCTTCTGCCGGAGGCGAGCGGACAGTCGTGCGATGCGCGTATCCTCGCGGTGCGTCGTCTCGATCGCTCCGATCGCGGTGAGGGTATCGAGCGCGTCGTGGATGTCGGTGCGCTCGCGCCCGGTGTGTGCCGAAAGCTCGCTGCAGGTGGTGGCGTTCGGCGAAATGCGAGCGAGCGCCTGGACCGTTGCGATTGCGAGCGTCGCACTGGGATCGAGGAGGAACGCGTCGAGTGCGCGGGTCCCTTTGACAGTCAGCCGCCCCCGGTCGGGCTGCGGGAGTGCCCGCATGGCATCGAGCGCCAGGAGGGCTTCGGCTTCCGCCGCTGTGTGGTCGGCCGAACCGATCAGTTCGGGTGTGGCGCCGATGTGTCGCGTGATCGTCGGATCGATCTTGGCCAGGGTAGCCCCGTTTTCGAGCGCTGGGCCCATAGCGTAGAATTCCCCGGGAGCGAGTGTCCGGAGTTTTTCTGCATCTTTCGCAGAGAAGCCGAGAAAATCGGCGGCACGCTTCACGTCGCGGTCGAAGACGTTGAGCCCGACGAGAAAGTTCAGCAGCTCGCTGGTTACCGATGCGCTGAGCTTCGCCAGTCGCTGGGTGGCGACGATGGTGGCGAGGCCTCGCTTGCGGCCGCGGCTGCACAGGTCGGTCAGTGTCGCTACGCCGAGCCGCCTGGTTTCGGCGTCCTGAGCGCGGCCCGCTAGGTGCGGCGCGAGCAGGTGACCTTCGTCGATGCAGACAAGCATCGTGTTCGCCCATAGCTCTGCAGGCGCGCTCATCAGCCCCGAAAAGAAGGCCGCGGCCTTGATGATCCGTTGCTCGGGATCGAGATCGGACAGGTCGATATGCAGCGGGATCCTGTGTTCGCGCGCGCGCAGGGCTGCGGCACTGAGCCCGTCTGCGGTGATTTCGGTTGCCTTGATCGTCGTCGCGCCGATGTGCGCTGCCAGGTTGGCGAATTCGGCCTCGGGATCGACGATCACCGTAGTCATGTACTCGAAGGCTTCTTCGATGATGCGGCGAAGCGTGGCGCTCTTGCCGGCACCGCTCGTCCCCTGGATTAGGAGACGGCCTGCGAGCAGCTTGTCGAGATCGAGGTTGAGGGGTCCGGCATAGTGGCGGCCGATCGGGACGCAGTTCCGTTCGGTCGGGTTCTCAATGTCCATGAGGATCTCCTTTCGTGAAGATCTGAAGCCGCTTGCGCGGTGCGGATTTCGGCAAATGTTCGGCGAATCTTTGCCGGAAACTTCGCCAATGACTGGCGGTGGCTTTCGACCGTCACGCAGCCTTGGCCGCGTGCAGCTCCGCAAATCGTTCACGCACTGCGCGGGCCGTCGGCCACCGGTTCGCTATGCGAAGCCGGGATGTGAGTGTTCCGCGCACGCTGCAGATCGTTTCAGCCTCGTCATGCGCCGGTATCCGCGGCGGCCAGCCCTTCGTGAATCGCAGGTCGGCGGGCAGGCGGCTCTCCAATGTGCGACGCTCGACCGCGAGCCGTTTTGCTGCTGCCAGGCCTCGCCTCTGGTCGCTACCGAGAATTTCTGGTCGGATGTCGCCAAGCCACCGGCCTGGTTGGAACGAAAATCCCGAGTTGATCTCGATCCCCACGATTGATCGGTAGGCCGGATGGTTTCCCTCGCACTGTGCGGAAACCATCAAGTTGTTGAGGCCCGCAAGGACGCAGTAGCTGCAGCTCAGGCGATCGGCGCCTCGATCGTAGGCCTCATGGAGCGGTATGGCGTGCGCTGCATGGTAGGCGAAGACCTGCTTGGCCGACCAATCGACGATTGGATGCCAGGTCAGCATCCGGGTTCCTGCACGGTTGCCTTCCGGCGCGAATCGCGTGTCGCGCTTGCTGACGGGTGCCGCGGCGCGCGAGAGGCTTTCTTCCCGGCGTATCCCGACAACCGATATGACCGTCTCTCCGGCCAGACTGGCGCGCAGGAAGGATCCGATGGGCTGTACCTTCGTCTCGCCGGTGCAGAAGCGCAGGCGGGCAGACGAGAAGGGTGAGACGAGCTGGTAGGTCTCGAGGTTCTCGTAACGACGCAGCGAGCTCGCCCAGCGCTGTTCCCAGCGTTCGATGAGCCCTCCGGCCTTGCGCCGTACCACTGTCAGCTCAACAGCAAGCATGGCCGCGATCCGCTCGACCATCGCCGGCGTGGAGAGCCATTCGATGATGCCCAGGTCGGCGTGGATCGCGTGGCGCCTGTCTCTGGGGTGACCTATCATGTCGAGGTGGGCGTTGACGGCGAACGCGGCCGCGCTGGAGTCCTTCCCGCCCGAGAGGCTGAAAATAACGTGGGCTCCTTGCCGGAGCGCCGAGGTCACCTCCGGGTCGAGCGCGATCGGCGGCTCGAAGTTGCTCATGCGATCCTCTTGGGCCGGATGGTTTCCGGGGGATCGATGATCGTGTGCGCGATGGCCGACAGGACAGTGACCTCACCCCGTTCGCGATAGGCGTCCTTGTCGACGAGCGCGCAGACTTCGTCGTCCGTATAGGTGGGCCGCCCGAGGTGGTTCACGGAGAGGACCTTGCGGGCGATCACGCCCACTTTTCCTTCTGGGACCCAGTCGGCCCAGTCACCCCAGGCCGTGGTGGTGCAGAATTCGCCGATGGCGGCGCGGTAGGCCTCGCGCGTGCGCAGAACGGACGACTGGTTGGGTTCTACACTCTCGCCGGTGTGAGCGGCGTAGCGGTCGGGGTGCCAGCAGCGGGCCGTGTCTCGGGCGAGCTGGAGGAAACCTGCAGTGGAGGTTTTCTGGAGTGCAGGCTCGCTCTCGAAGGCGAGGTAGACCAGCGACCAGTCGCAATCCTCCTCGTAGGCGTCGCCCGGCAAACGCAGGGCGTCCGGCATGGCTGTGGATCTGGCCTCGGAGAGGAGCAATCCGCCGTGCGAGGCGGTTGTTACCGACCAGATTCCAGGGGCAATCTGATCGGCTTGCTGGACAGCGCCCCAAGGCGATTGATCCGGACGGGGTGAAAGCGGAAAGCTGGGCATGAGCGAGACCTCCTGATGGTTCGCTCCACCCCTCCCCCTTCCCTTCAGCCAATCACCGACAGCGCCCTTTCCGTGATCGCCTTGGCGGTGACCTCTGGGATCGGCAAGGCGAACACGGGTCCGATCTCGCGTAGCCGTTCGTATTCGATCGCGCGGAGTTCGAGATATCCAGGATCGTTCGACTGGAGCACCTGCAGGGCGAAGACCACCTGCTGCTGGGTTTGTGTGTCCTTCACGGCGATGAGGAAATCGGGGCGCGCCGAACCGTGCTCGGTCTCTATGTCGAAGAGGATCTTCTTGACCGACATCCGAACACGGGCGCGTCGCAGCTCGTACTGAGCGCTCTGCAGCTCGTGGAGGATTGTTCGATCATGGTCGCGCTCGGCCGGCACGAACTGGTTGCCGCTGAAGACGGGCTGCGCATAGGCGCGAAGCGCGCGATAGCCTTCCCGCTTGCTGTGTTCGCCGACAACGGCGAGGACAAGAAAGGGAGGTTGGACCTCCGCCCGGATGATGCCGGTGTGCTGGATGCGGTTGCGGACCTGAACGGTGCCGAGACCGGTGACGATCCCGCTCCCGGTGATCTCGCTCGCCTCGAGCAGCAGGAAGGCTTGCGGCGCGAAATCGGCGGGCCACGTTCCTTCGGCTTCGCGCAGGCGGGCGTGAACGCGTTTTGTTTCGTATTCGATTGCGGTGGTGTAGAAATGCCGCGCAAGCGAGATGCCGGGCGCAATTTCGAACTGGCTTGCGATGTCGCGCAGACGCTTCATCTCGGCGCTGATCGAGCCTTCGCGCGGCCCTTCGGGCGGCAGCGCGCGCAGGATGTTGGAGCGCGCCCGCTCCAGCAGCAGCCAGAGCAGTTTGCCGAGCCGCGGAATGGCGACTCCGCGGGAGCGATCGTCCGGTTCGGTCGCGTCGGGTTTCTGTGCGAGCTTCTCAGGGGCCTTCTGGTGGGCGTTGAACAATCCTTTGGGCATATCGATCTCGTAGAGCGTGTCCTTGCTCGTCTCACGGATTCGCTGTGGCGCTTGGGGCATGTAGAAGGGGCATTTCGGGTCGTGGCTCGGCCGCGACGTAAGGCGTCTCAGGTAGTAGGTCTCTTGGAAGCTGAGGTACGCGGGACTCATCAACGGCGGCGGGCGATCCTCGCCCAGGCAATCGCAGGCGAGCCATTTCGTGTTTTCCCGGGAGGTCACCACCAGCGACACGGATGCCCGATGATCGGCATCGCTGCCCTTGCCCGTGTACCAGCGAACCAGGGCATCCCTGAGGCCGCCGCTGACGGCAACCCTGCCGGTCTGGCCGGTGGTATCCTTGGGTATGAGCCACATGATCGTACCTGTTGACGCGCCTTTTTGTTCACTCTATGTTCATCACATAAGGGAGTTTTGCAACATGAACAAGGTTTTCGCCGTCGGCCAGTTCGATCTCGACATTGCGCTTCGCGATGCCGGCGTGGAGGAGATGAATCGGCCTTCCCGGCGATCGCTTGCAAATGCCTCGATCGGCGTTGAGGCTTTCGATGCCTATCATTCCGCCCGGGAATTGTTCGAGACGCTGGAAGCTCTTCATGAGGGCGAACGCGGCGCGAAGCGCAAGCTCACGCAGGTACTTTCCTGCGGCTGCGACGATTACCAGCGCTGCCTCTACTATACGCTTGCTGGCCGCGGCGTGCTGCAGATGCTGGACGATCTCGAATGGCTGCTCGACTTGCTTAAGGCGCGGTGCGAGATCTCGGCATCATTGTTCCGGGCAGGTTCGCTCCCGCAGGTTCAGGTCAATCCCTATGTCTCGGCCGAGCCGGATGGTCCGGTGCCTGCGCGCGGAAGCGATTTCGAGCAGGGTGCGTCGTGGTTTCTCGATCCGGCGCTTGGCGGTCACATCGACGAGTAGCCGGTGCCTTAGCTCACAGAAGCACTACCTGGAGTTCGACGTCCGCCGGACGCCCTTCTGCGGCAGGGATGACGCGATAGGGTTGGAGCTCGCAGTCGGTTCGGACGACGGCATGGTCCTCGCCGGTGATTTCACTCAACCTGATTGCTATGCGTTCCGCGTTCATTCGGCCGCACAGCTGCTGGCGTCGGCGGTCTAGCGATGTGCCCGACATAAATGGTCCAATCTATCAGGCTGCCGGAAAAAAGGTCCTGGCGACTTTGGGTTGACGGATGATCTCGAAGCGTCGTTCGAGCAGGCGGGATATCTTGAAGCGGCCCCGGCCGTCGGGCAAGGTCAGCGTCAGTTTCCGGCCTTCGCGTCGAACCTTGAAATCGGCGTGCCTGCTTCCATCGGTGAACTGCATCGGTTCGGGGAAACGGATGAGGTCGCCATCGGCGATCGTGCGTTCGGTGAGCTCAAGCATCCGGTAGCAGCGTCGGCGCCAGTCGAGGGCATGGGGATGGGTACTGCTGGTCAGGAGCTCGAGGACACTACGAGGACACGCAGCCTCGCATGGACCCATATCCTCATCCAGTCGGGTAGGATTGGTGCTGCTCATGGAGTCAGCCCTGATCCCCCCGCCGAACCGCACGTGCAGCTTTCACCGCATGCGGCTCTCCACTGTGACGAACCATCACTTTGCCGTAGATCGGGCAGGCGGCCTCTGTGAGTATCCCAGTGGCATTGCTCGCACAGGACCACCGTCCTGCGGGCGCGTGCCACCTTCATTCTCACGACAAAACCGCGGTGCGAAACATCGGCCATCCCCCGGATATGGTGCACCTGACACGGAACATCGGATCGACCGCAAGCCTCGCATTGCTTGGCATTCTGACGATCAACCCAGTCCGTACGTGAGTGGGTGAACACCTGCGTCCAAGGCTGGATATCAATCCTGGACGAGGTGGCCGGATCACGTTTCAGATGAGCCAGTTTCCAGACTTTGACCGATCGGGGCTGGCCATCGACGTCGTAGCCGATGGTGAATTCCTGCCCCGTCCTCATGCGGGCCAAGACCGCTCGCACATTGGTTTTGTGCTTGCTGGCCAAGGTCTTGAACAAGCTCCACCGCTGGAGAAACTCAAGCCTGTTCAGCTTGAAGCTCACATCCTTGGCGAGAGCATAGTAGTTCGCAAAACCCCGCAATTCGGCGTTGTAAGCTAGGACGATCTCAACGTCGCTGCAGCTGAGCAGCAGGCTACGATGACGCGGCTTCAACACCGACAGATCACCATAACCTTTTGCAGAAGCGAACGCGTGGACCTTCTCCCAAGGGACATGCAGCTGCATCACTTCCGACGGCGGCCTACGAAGGAAGCTGACGGAACCTTGTCGGCTCCGGACAACCCGTTGGCGTGTCGTATATGTGCGGACCTCATATCCAAGGAAGGCGGCTCCATCGCTCGCCTTGCGGATACCGCTTTTCTCCTCGGACACCGTGAGCGCCAGCGCCTCGGTCAGGAATGCCCTGACTTCGGCGAACACGCTTCGTGCATCCTCCTTGCTACCGATAACCCCAATCATGAAGTCGTCCGCGTAGCGACAGTAACGAAGTCGGCGATAACCGGGGTCCATCGCGTCTCTCGACGGGATGGACCGCTTTTGCGGCAGTAAGGTTTGGATTTTGGCCAAGGAGGCCGCAACCTTCACCTCGTCGACATTGTCTTTGGCCCGCAGCATGGTGACGCGCTTCCGTTGTTTCTGGATGCGCCCAGCCAGTCGCCCATATTCCGGGTTCGTGGCACGGACCTTCCCCCTCTCGAAAGCCGCGATCCGTTCCGCCATGAACATATCGAGTTCATGGAGGTAGATGTTGGCCAAGATTGGAGAGACGATACCGCCCTGCGGAGTGCCGCTGTAGGTCCGGGTGTGAACCCGGTCTTCCATAACACCCGCCTTAAGCATGCTGCCGATCAAGCCGATGAATTTCTCGTCATCGATCCTTTTCCGCAACAGCCGCAGGAGGATGTCGTGGTCGATGTTCTCGAAGAACCCCGCGACATCCACATCTACGAGCCATTTCACCCCCGTCCATACGGCTTTGACGTGTTCAAGCGCCGTATGACACGACCGGCCCGGCCGGAATCCATGGGAGGCGTTCGAGAACACCGGTTCATAGATCCGTTCGAGCAGTTGCCGCGCCACTTCCTGAACGAGGCGGTCGTCGCGCGTGGGAATGCCCAGCGGACGCCGTTTGCCCTTGCCTTTCGGGATAAACACCCGACGCACTGGTTTGGGATCATAGGTCCCTGCCGTCACGCTGGCGATAATCGGGTCGAGGTCTTCCGGTCCGAAGTCCGCGAAGGTCTCGCCGTCAATACCCGGCGTCATCGCACCCTTGTTGGATCCGATCTTCTGGAGCCCCTCCTCCCAAAGGAGGCGAGACCCCATCAGACGATAGAGTCCATTCACCCTTTTGCCCGACGCAACGAGCGCCGGAATGGCCTCCAACCGGCCTTTCACAGTTTCTGGCAGCATCAGCACACCCCATGATCGGTGGTTGAAGAATCACAGCTGCCGCCCTTCCCCCGGTCTTCCCCGCTTTCGGCCCGATCGCTCGAGACCTTATACAGTTGCACCGCCGCCTCCGAAGAGGTCGATGTCCCGGGCATTACCCCGGGCATTTGAGTAATATGGCGGCTCCGTACCCATGCAGGCCGGCAGAAGCCGCCTGTTTAGGGCATCCGGCTCTGTTGCAAACATGGGGCACGGCCGCGCGGCGTCACCCAGTTGGGGGATTAGGCAGCATTGGCGAAATGCTTATTGAGCATAATCATGGTTTCGGTCAGGGCCGAGGGTCCAATTCCGAATGCTCTTTCAACCAGGCGCACCTCCCCCATGATACCTGGCTGCAGGCACCATGCCTGGGCCTGTCCTTTGCGTAGGGCGCGCATGACCTCGAAGCCCTTGATCGTGGCGTAGGCCGTTGGCATCGACTTGAAGCCACGTACCGGCTTGATCAGCATCTTCAGCTTGCCGTGGTCGGCCTCGAGCACGTTGTTCAGATATTTCACCTGCCGGTGCTCGGTTTCCGCCGCCAGTTTGCCTTCGCGTTTCAGCTCAGCGATTGCTGCGCCGTAGCTGGGTGCCTTGTCGGTATTGAGTTTGGCCGGCTTTTCCCAGTCCTTCAGGCCACGAAGAGCTTTGCCCAGAAAGCGCTTCGCCGCTTTGGCGCTGCGTGTCGATGACAGATAGAAATCAATCGTGTCGCCCCGTTTGTCGACCGCCCGGTACAGGTAGGTCCATTTGCCCCGCACCTTTACGTAGGTCTCATCCAGACGCCAGCTCGGATCAAAGCCGCGCCGCCAGAACCAGCGGAGACGCTTCTCCATCTCCGGCGCGTAGCGCTGCACCCAGCGATAGATCGTCGTATGATCGACATCGATCCCACGCTCGGACAGCATTTCCTCGAGATCACGGTAGCTGATGCCGTATCGACAATACCAGCGCACCGCCCATAGGATGACCTCGCCGGTAAAATGCCGTCCTTTGAAATCGTTCATCGCAACTGACCTTGACAGTACATGAGCCCAATCTTGGAAACCGTGTCAGAGTTTGCAACAGAGCCCTCGCGGGCAAGGTAGGGCAAGAGGTCCGCCTCGATCTCTCGCGGGGCGGCGCCGTCCGGTCCGCGATCGTCAAGCCGATGCCGTTCGAGGGCGCGATCGGCAGCGCTTACAACGATCGCGTCATCGAAACGCGCGCCGCAGTGGACCGGCTTTCGGGCGGCAAGATCGGCTATGTCTCGCTCGCCGCGATGGGCGGCGCCGACGTCGCCGAATTCGCCCGCGACTTCTACGGCCAGTCGGGCCGCGAGGCGATGATCATCGACGTGCGCGACAACAACGGCGGGAACGTCGACAGCATCATCATCGGTGCCCTGTTGCGAAGGGCCTGGGCCTTCTGGGCCGCGCCCGGGGGCCGCGCCTTCGCCAACATGCAGGGTGCCTATCGCGGTCCCATCGCGGTGCTGATCGACGAACAAACCTATTCGGATGGCGAGACTTTCGCCGCCGGCGTCAAGTCGCTGGGTCTCGGGCCCTTGATAGGGCAGCGCACCGCCGGGGCCGGAATCTGGCTGTCCGGTCGCAATCCGCTGACCGACAAGGGCATGGCCCGCATTGCGGAGTTCGCCCAGTACCGCGCCGATGGCGAGTGGCTGATCGAGGGCTGGGGCGTGGAACCGGACATCGAGGTCGACAACCTGCCCCACGCCACGTTCCAGGGGCAGGACGCGCAGCTGCAGGCGGCGGTGGACTTCCTGACCAACAAGCTCGCCACCGAGCCGGTGCCGCCGCTCGTCCCCCGCGCGCTGCCGGCGCTCGGGACGCCGGGGAAATCGGCGATCCGCCTGCGCTGACGACTGGCCGCCGCCACCCGGCGAGGCGGGTGGCGGCCGTCGGCCCCGCCGAAACGGACGTGCGCGGAGGCGCTCGGTCTTCGCTGCGAGTGGCGCACCCGACTGAGCGAAGCTGTGCATCTCGATCGGCAGATTTTCTGCGGATTCGTCGGGAAGATGTCAGCTTCGCTTGCTTTACCTCGCTGTTGAACCTCGCGAGGCGCGAAACCTGGGGGCCCGGTTCACCAAGTCTAACTGCCAGGCTGCCGGTATGGTGCGCGCGCGAAGAGCTCTCGCTGCCATGCGCGCGGATTGTCCTGTGTGCGGCTGTTCACATCGAAGACCATCGTCGCGCGGCGCACGAGGTCGTAAACTGGCCACGCAGGCGCATCGGAGAGGTTGGGATCACCATGCCGGGCGAATGCAAGAAAGCGAGATTGCATCGTTCGGGACATCAGTCTCACGGCAGCGTCGCTTCCCGTGTCAGCGCCTGGCATGTCGAAGGTGCCGAACACCAAAGGTAGATCGATGCAGTGGAATGCCCCCCGCCGAGGGTCGGCGCGAGAAGTGAAGTCGACCTGGTAGACCCATGAGGGCCGTCCCGCGCGCGCTCGAGCCTCCGCGACCTCAAGTTGGCCGCGCCAGCTGCGGCCAGCGGTGGTGGCCGTGAAGTAGATATCGGCGGGAGACGCAGTGGGTAACTGCCGTCGATACTCGGCCACTATCCACTGGGGCGAGACGTCTACAGGCAGTTCATCGCCGATGCGGTTCGCCAGGTTGTCCCAGCTCATCTCACGCACGAAAGGCGAGTCCGGATCAACGAACGCACGCATTTCATCCCGGGCGTTGCCGGTCATGAGCGGAATTGCCAGCGACTGGGGATGTGGGTCGGGCCAGAACGGGTGCCGCGAAAGGTTGGCATGGTCGAGCACGGGGCCGAAATAGACCGGCCCCCCATGAACCGGGTCAACTGCGGCAAGCCCTTCGAGCACACGCTCGCTCGGGCTGGTCAGGAGTGCAGAAAGATCGCGTTCGGACATGCCGAGATGAGCGAGAAAGGCGCGCGTCCGGCGGGTCGCGTTGAGCGGCCCGGATACCGTCACCTGCTGACCGCTCATGGTAGCGGCGCGGTGCAGGAGTCCAGCTGCCTGCGGCATCGCCAGCAGCGTGGTCACCTTGGCACCGCCGCCCGAGTCTCCGAACGTTGTTACCCGGTTGGCATCGCCTCCAAAGGCCGCGATGTTGCGGCGCACCCATAACAGCGCGAGAATCAGATCGAGCTGGCCTGCGTTGCCACTGTCGGGGAAGCCTGGGTGGATCCCGGCTAGGTAGAGATAGCCGAAAGCGTTGAGGCGGTGATTGACCGTGACAACCACTGCGCCCTGCTCAGCCAGGCGGGCGCCGTCGCACACAGGATCGGTCGCGCTTCCAAAGGCATAGGCGCCACCATGGATGTAGACCATGACCGGTAAACGCGCGCTGGAGCGCGCGGCCGGCGTCCAGATATTCAGGAACAGGCAGTCTTCCGATTGCGGCCCGCGTCGGCTCCGCTGCGGAGCTGTGGGTCCGAATGCGACTGCGCGGACGGCGGAATTTGCGGCTGGTTCCGGCCGTGGCGCCTGAAAACGCGCTGCGCGTCCATACCGGATGCCCAGAAAGCGCGACACTCCGCCGGCCAGCCTTTCGCCGACGAACCGGCCGGCTTTGCAATCGATGGTAGAGGCTGCGGGCTTGCCGACCACCGCTTCCGAAAAAGCGGCGGCAATTCCTCCAGCCAGCACCGTTCGGCGGGTCGATCCGTGCAGAGCAATCATTGGGCAGCCAGACGATGCTTGGCCAAGGTGCTCGCCGCGCTGGCCTCTTCCAGAAGCACCTTCACCAACCGCAAGCGGATCGTGCCGCGCGACCACACCACCCCGATCCGGCGTCCGATCTCAACTGTCGGCAGCGGCAGGCGGACGATCGAAATGCCCTCGGGCCAGGGCGGCGACCAATCGGGCACTAGCGAGACGCCCAGTCCCCGATCGACCATCACGGCTATCGCGTTCAGAGCATTCAGTTCAAACCGTTCATGGGGCACGATATGGTGGCGCCGCAGGTATTCGTCTGCATGGCGGCCACCCCACAATTTGCGGTCGTATCGAATAAGGGGTTGGTTCGCGAGCAGCTCGTGCGGGCTGTGATGCGCCAGATGTACAGGTGCCAGGGTGATCAGCGGCTCTTCGCGCAACATCCGCCAGTCGCAGGTTTTGGGCAGAGGATATGGCGCCTCCAACACAAAGGCTGCATCCAGGTTGCCGCTTTCGACCTCGGCATAAAGCTGTGCCGAATTGCCGGATTGGATATGCACCTGCACATCGGGGAAGCGAAAGCTTACCCGCGCGAGAATTTCCGGAAGCATTCCGGTAAGGGGAGTGGGGCAGGCGCCGAGCCGCAATTCGCCGCTGACTGCGGCATCGTTAGCGATACTTTTGAGGCCGGTCGCATCGCGAACGAGCTGCCGCGCATGGGTCAGAATGCGCCCGCCCTGTTCAGTCATTCGCACCGTCCTGCCGACCCGCACGATCAGAGGGGCGCCGAGCTCGCGCTCCAGCGCCTGAAGTTGTTGCGCGATGGCCGAGGGGCTGATGTTGAGCAGCCGCGAAGCCGCCGCCATCGACCCCTGGTCCACCACAGCCACGAAAGTCCGGAGGAAGTTTACGTCTATGCCAGGCGCTCCACCTCAAGGTCGGGACGAGGCCGCTTGTCGTAGATCGTCAGCCCCTTCAACTGCTCCGGCCGCGGCGCCGGGAAAAACAGGCTTGCGACGTAGCCAATTGCGATCGACGCGACGATTGCGATCGCGAGATAAAAGTAGGGATGCACGAGGCTGAACAGCCAGCAAACCAGCGTGAGTACCGTAGCGGCCACAATTCCAATTGCGGTTCCTTGCCAATTGGCGCGTTTGGTGAACATGCCGAGCGTGTAGGCGCCCGCGCAGCTCCCCCCTAGCAGGCCGAACAGCTCGATCGTGAGATCAAGCAGCGAACGCACGTCGAGCCGCGAGAGGATGACAGCGAGCACGATACCGACAACGCCGATCAGAACCGTCATCCATTCGGCGAAGCGGACCGATTGCTTCTGCGTCGGCGGCTCGCGGCGAAACTTCTCGTAGAAGTCTACCGACAGCAGTGTCGCGACAGAGTTGATCGTTCCCGACAGGGTTCCCATTGCCGCGGCGAACAGTCCCGCGATGATTATGCCCGTGACCCCCTGCGGCAGCTCGGTACCAATAAAAGCGGGAAATACCGCATCGACCGGCAGCAACGGATCGAGCCGGCCGGGGTTCGCGCGATAATAGGCGAACAGCGTGGTGCCGATGATGTAGAACACGAAGCCGGCCGGCATCAGGATCAGGGCGAAAAACCACACCGACCGGCTCGCTTCCTTCTCGTCCGGAGTGGATAACACGCGCTGCATCAGCACCTGATCCTTGGGAAATGTCAGAACCGTATCGAAGGTGTACAGGATGATGAACCCCCAGATCGTTGGCGTGGTGAAATCGAAGCTGAAATTGAGCATCTTGGTCTTGTCGAATTGCATCGCCGTATCATAGATCTGTCCGGCACCGATCGAGTATACGATGAACCCGATCGCGAAGAACGCTCCGCCGAACAGCACCACGACCTGGAAAAAGTCGGTCCAAACCACCGCCTTCATTCCGCCCAAAGCGGTGTAGACGATGGTGCACACACCAATAACCAGAATGCACAGGATAACATTGGTACCGGTGATGGTGCCGATCGCCAGGGCCGGCAGGAACAGCACGATCCCCATCCGTCCCCCGACGTGCATCAGAATAGCCAGCGCCGAAGACAACATGCGGATGGTGGGGTGGAAGCGCGACTCCAGATAACCGAACACGGAAACAAGATTGAGCCGGCGAAACATCGGGATGATGAAATACGCAACCGCCATCAGCGCGAAGACGGTGACGACCTTGCTCATCATGTACTGCCAGTCGGTATCGAACGCCTTGGCGGGCACGGCCAGGTAACTGATCGAGCTGGTATTGGTCGCGAACATGCTGATGCCGGCCGCCCAGAACGGGATGGTCCGCGAACCGAGGAAGAACTCGCTGGTCGATCCCATTCGCGAGCGGCTCCAGAAATAGAAGCCGATCGCAAGCATGGCCACGAGGTATGCTGTGATGATCGACCAGTCGAGCACGCCCAACGCCCGGCGTTGGTATTCCAGTTGCAAGTCGGTGGCGATTAGCCGCCCGCCCCGTTGTTCGAGCGTGACCATACCATTGTTGAGGGCGACTGCGCTGGCCGCGTTCGGGACATCGGCGGGAATGGTCGACCAGGCGTCGGTGATCGTGTTGTAGGTGATCCACGTCCGGCTGCCGGCACCTTGCGCAAGATACAGGATGCCTGCTTGACCGATCGCACGGGACGTGCCCGCGACAGCCAGCGGTGGGGCAGTGCGCGCCACCCAGCCTGTTTTCGGGGCCCAACGCCAATGCCGCTGTTCGCGGTTTTCGATGGTTGTCAGGTAGAGCGCGGCGGCCTGCCCCACGAGCGCCGTAACTTCCCCGCGCGGTGCATCTGCCACGGCCACCCAGCGCAGCGGCTGCTCCGTGAGAGGAAGTTGGACCAAGCGGTTTGTGCCATCACGAGCCTGGCCGACAAGCGTGAGGACATCCTCGAGCAAAGTGATCCTCGTGGCGCCGCGAACCGGGGAGGGTGGTAGAGGTTGGAGCGCTATCCGCCCGTCGCGAATGGTCGCGACGAAGGCGCGCCCGTCACGCGTCGTAATTGCGGCCTTGGTGCCATCGCCGGACACATCGACAATCTCCAGGTCGGCCAAGGCGCGCGCGTCGACAGGCCGCCAGCCGCTGCCGTCCTCGGCCGCGATCGCGGCGCGCGAGGCCTGAATGACGACCGGCCGACCATCGAGCACGAGCAGGGTCGGTCGCGAGCCGTCGGACTGCAACGCTGGCAGCGCACGCGTCCTCAAGGCCGAGACATTGTCGTCGGCGCGCGAGGGCGCTGCCATGACGAGCCAGGCCAGTGAAGCGAACAGGAAGTGCCGCAGCAGCGTGACCATGCTCACCGCTTCCCGGCCGCGGTGATGGCCGCGCGCGCCCGGTCGATGGCCGGACGATCGACCATCCTGCCTTCGAAGGCGAAGGCCCCGTGGCCCCGCGCCGCCGCGGCTTCCGCTGCGCGCAGCAGCCGCCGTGCCGCATCGACCTCGTTGTCGGCGGCGCCGAACATCGCGTTGGCCAGTGCCACCTGCCGCGGGTGGATGCAGCTTTTGCCAAGAAAACCGAGGCTTTCGGCAAGCGCCGCCTCGGCGCAAAAGCCTTCCTCATCGGCGATGTCGGGCCACGCACCGTCGTATGCGAAGCAACGCGCCTCCCCGGCGGCAAGACGAATTTGCCATAGCGCCGCGTGAATATGCTCGCGATCCGCGCGTGCGATACCGAGCGGCGCGCACAGATCGTTGAGGCCGACCTGCAACCCAGCCACCTGTGGGCTCGCCGTGGCGAGGTCGGTCGCAACGCGCAAACCCCGGGGCGTTTCGATGGTAAGGAGCAGCGGCAAATCCGTAACCGATGCCATCGCCTCCACGTCTTCGACCGAATCTACCTTCGGTAGATTGATCATGTGGGCCGCGCCGTTGGTCAGAGCCTTGCAGTCGTCATGCCCGAATGGCGTATCGAGGCCGTTGACCCGAACGATCAACCGCTTGGCGCTGGCCCGCGCGATATCGCTCCGCAGAAACTCGGCAACATGAGCGCGCGCCGCGATCTTGCCTTCCGCCGGGACCGAATCCTCAAGATCGAAGGATATCGCGTCTGCTTCGCTTGCCAGCGCTTTGGCAAACAACTCCGGGCGAGCGCCAGGAACGAACAGTTTGCTCCGCATTGCCACCTCTCCCGTGGGTCCGTGCCTTGCGGACGGTACTCCAGCACCAGAGCAAAGCATTTCTGGCGTTTGGGTGCTAGTGCCTGGCCGCTGCGGCGCTCTGAAAACACAAAAAGCGTGGTGT
>NZ_AP017898.1:3527500-3695614 GCF_003609835.1 Sphingopyxis sp. FD7 | reverse complement strand
AAGGCCGACGACGCACCTGTCTAGGCAAGGCGCGCCGAGTCGATCAAGGGGCGCTCATGTAAAAATACTGAAATAAAAATCTTGACTCGCCCCCGCTCGCGGAATCGCGTTAATGAGCGTTTTTTTTCATTAATTTCATATGCTTACATGACGCATGCGGAGGCAATTCCAACGAATCGCCGAAAATCCGCCACTTACCGCGCTGCAACACTATTGCCATCGCGACGTCACAATAAAGCACGCAAAAAAGGACCCGCAGGCAAGAAGCCGACGAGTCCTTTTTGTTCCCTTTCGGGACAAGTGAGATCAGGCGATCGCGTTCACGCTCTTGGTCAGGCGCGCATATTTGCGTGCGACCGTGTTCTTGTGGAGGACGCCCTTGGCAACGCCGCGCGCCATTTCGGGCTGCGCCGCCTTCAGCGCGGTCGCGGCGGCGTCCTTGTCGCCCGTGGCGACGGCGGCTTCGACCTTCTTGACGAGCGTGCGGATGCGCGAAACGCGATTCTTGTTCACGACGGCGCGCGCCTGGTTGCGGCGGATGCGCTTCTTTGCCTGCGGCGTATTGGCCATAAAATCCTCTAATCTCAAACGGTCAACATGGTCGGAGCGCAGCCGCATCGGAGCAGCCGAATCGCGCGCGGAGCAGCGAATCAATGTCCGGATGTGGCCGGTTCCGGACGACCGGACCCTGCTCGAAGGGTGCGCGCATAGCGATGACAGGCGATTTGGTCAATGCCTTGCGGCAATATCCGGGCTCAACGCTGGCATTTGCGGCAGTAAAAGGTCGAGCGCCCCGACTGCACGACGCGCACGATCGCGCCGCCGCATTCGCAACGATCGCCCTCGCGGCCATAGACGCGCCAATCCTTTGCGAAATAGCCAAGGTCGCCCTCGGGGCTCAAAAAATCGCGCAGCGTCGAACCGCCCGCGGCGATCGCGGCGGCGAGCACCGTCTTGATCGCGGGCACGAGCGCGCCGATTCTGGCTTTAGGCACGTCGGCGGCGGGCTTCAGCGGCGAGATGCGCGCCATGTTGAGCGCCTCGCAAACATAGATGTTGCCGAGCCCCGCGACGATAGTCTGGTCGAGCAGCATCGCCTTCACGGGCGCGCGTCGCCCCGCGAAGGCGCGCACCAGATGGGCGGCGTCGAACGCGTCCGACAGCGGTTCGGGGCCGAGCATCACGAACGCCGCGAACGCCGCCAGCGGATCGCCCGCGACCAGATCGACCGAGCCGAAGCGCCGCGGGTCGTGGAGAAAGAGCCGGTGCCCCGCCGCGGTTTCGAGAAGCAGATGGTCGTGCCTGCCCGGCTCGCCCCCCTCGGTCCGCCAGCGCCCCGACATGCCGAGGTGAAAGATCATATGATCGTCGCGGTCGGTCGAAACGATGCCATATTTGGCGCGGCGCGACAGAGCGGTCACGGTGGCGCCGGTGAGGCGCTGCGCGAGGTCGGCGGGAAAGGGGCGGCGCAGGTCGGGGCGAAAGGTGGTGACGGCCGCCAGCCTTTGCCCCTCGAGAAAGGGCGCGAGGCCGCGCACGGTGGTTTCGACTTCAGGAAGTTCGGGCATATCGCGCATCGGGCTACGCGCCATTTGCGCGCGCGGCAAGGCCCGGCTAAAGGCCGACGCAACCGATGATCTCCCCCGCGAAAGGCGCGCAAACGATGGCCACTCCCGATACCGTCAGCTTTGGCTATGAGCAGGTTCCCGCGGGCGCGAAGACCGCGATGGTCGGCGAGGTGTTCAGCCGCGTCGCGCGCAAATATGACATCATGAACGACGCGATGTCGGGCGGGATGCACCGTTTGTGGAAGGACCGCTTCGTGCGCCGCGTCAAGCCGCGCGCGGGCGAGGCGATCCTCGACATGGCGGGCGGCACGGGCGACATCGCGTTCCGCATGGAACCGTCGGGCGCGAGCATCACGGTGGCCGACATCAACCCCGATATGCTGGGCGTCGGGATGGAGCGCGCGGCGGCGCGCGGCATCGACAGCCTGGTCTGGTCCGAACAAAATGCCGAAAAGCTGACCTTTCCCGACCGCTTTTTCGACGCCTATACGATCGCTTTCGGCATCCGCAACGTCACCGACATCCCTGCGGCGCTCAGCGAAGCGCACCGCGTGCTGCGCTTTGGCGGACGCTTTTTCTGCCTGGAGTTTTCGACAAACGAGTGGCCGGGGTTCGCACGGGCCTATGACGCCTATTCGCACCATCTGGTGCCGAAGCTCGGCAAGCTGATCGCGGGCGACGAGGACAGCTATCGTTACCTGATCGAATCGATCCGCCGCTTTCCGCCAATGCCCGAGTTTGCCCGGATCATCGGTGAGGCGGGTTTCACTGCGGTCAGGGTCGAACCGATCCTGGGCGGGCTGGTCGCGATTCACAGCGGGTGGAAGGCGTGAGGGTGACTCCGCTATTTATCCCCTCCCGCGTGCGGGAGGGGCAGCGAGCCCCCGACTTGATCCGGGGCGCAGCGGGGCGGACCATCCGCGCCGTCGCTGCCCACCCCCAGCCCCTCCCGCAAGCGGGAGGGGAGACAGGATGACCCGTCCTGTCACCCATATTGCCCGTCTGCTGAAATGGGGCCGTATCCTCGCGCGCCACGGCGCGCTGCGCGGGATCGAGACGGCACCGGCGACCCCGCCCGGCGTCAAGCGGCTGTGCCGGATCGCGCGGCTCGGCACGATCCAGCCGAAAACTCCCGACTATGCCGCCGCCTTTCAGGCGATCGGCCCCGCCGCGGTGAAGCTGGGCCAGACGCTGGCGACGCGGCCCGACCTGGTCGGCGAGGACGCCGCGCGCAACCTGCTCACCCTGCAGGACGCGCTGCCCCCCGTCGGCTTTGCGCGCATCCGGCAGGAGATCGAGGCGACCTTCGAGGCGCCGCTCGAAAGCCTCTTTAGCGATTTCGACCCCGATCCCGTCGGATCGGCGTCGATCGCGCAGGTCCACCGCGCGGTCACCACCGACGGGCGCCGCGTCGCGGTCAAGATCCGCCGCCCCGGCATCGACAAACAGTTCGCGCGCGACATCGAAACCTATGAATGGGCGGCTGCGCATCTCGAAGCCTTCGGCGGCGAGGCGTCGCGGCTGCGCCCGCGGCAGGTGATCGCCAATTTCCGCCGCTGGACCTTGCGCGAACTCGACCTGCGGCGCGAGGCGGCCTCGGCTTCGGAATTGTCCGACGCGATGGCGGCGGTGCCCGAATATGAAGTGCCCGCGATCGACTGGGACCGCACCAACAGCCGCGTGATGACGATGAGCTGGATCGACGGCATCAAGATTTCGCACCGCGACGCGCTGGTCGCCGCCGGGCACGACATGGAGAAGCTGGCGGCAAACCTGGTCCACGCCTTTCTGCGGCAGGCGATTGCGGAAGGCTTTTTCCACGCCGACATGCACCAGGGCAATTTGTTCGTAAAGGCCGACGGGACGATCGCCGCCGTCGATTTCGGCATCATGGGGCGAATCAACCGGCAGGCGCGCTACTGGCTGGCCGAAATCCTCTATGGGCTGACGACGGGCAATTACCGCCGCGTCGCCGAGATTCATTTCGAGGCGCAATATGTGCCCGATTACCACAATGTCGAGGAGTTCGCGACGGCGCTGCGCGCGGTCGGCGAGCCGATGCGCGGCAAGCCGGTGAGCGAGCTCAGCGTCGGGCAGATGCTCGACGGGCTGTTCGCGATCACGCGCGATTTCGACATGCAGACGCAGCCGCACCTTCTCTTGCTCCAGAAAACGATGGTGATGGTCGAGGGCGTCGCGACGATGCTGAATCCCAAAATCAACATGTGGGACGTGTCGGGACCGTTCGTGAAGGAATGGATCCGCGACGAGCTGGGCCCCGAAGCCGCGCTCGCCGACGGGCTGCGCGAGCAGGGCCGGACGCTGGCGCTGATCCCCGACATCATCCGCCGCCTCGACGAACAATTGCCGCGCAAGGGCGCCGCGCCGCCCGCGCCGCCGCTGCCCGACATTCCCTTGATGTGGGAGCGCGGCGAGCGGCGCGTCTGGTGGCGTTACGCGCTGACCGCGCTGGTCGGCGCGGCGGCGGGTGCCGCGGCGCTGAACTGGCTGGGTTGAATCGGAAATCCAATGCGCATATGTTATGCGCAAGGAGAATGGGGATGAACCGTCCGGCGCGATTTGAAGGCCCCAAAAAGCCGACCAATGTGTCGCTGAACGCCGAGCTGGTCGAGGAAGCGCGAAAGCTGGGCATCAACGTCAGCGAGGCCTGCCAGTCGGGGTTGGCAGCCGAGGTGAAGAAGGCTCGCGAGTTGGTCTGGAAAAAGGAAAACCGTGCCGCGATCGAAAGCTGGAACGACTATATTCGGGAAAACGGAATGCCCTATGACGAGTATCGGCAGCTCTGAATGGCGCGATACGACGTCTACCCCGGTGCTCCCGGTCGCGGGCTGCTTCTCGATTGCCAGGCCGACGTGCTCGATCATCTGGCGTCGCGCGTCGTCGTGCCGCTGATGCCGACCGCGAAAGTCGAACCAATCCCGCGGCTAAACCCGCTCTTGACGGTCAACGGCCAAACATTGGTAATGGCGACGCATCTGATCTTTGCGATTCCGTTCGAGCGTCTGCAACGCCCGGTCGCCAATCTTGAAGCGGAGCATTATGCGATCATGGGCGCGCTCGACATGCTGACCACGGGGTTCTGACCTGATGACCCAGCCCCGCATCCTGCTCATCGTCGGCGGCGGCATTGCCGCATATAAAAGCATCGAGCTTGTCCGCGTGCTTCGCAAGGCGGGCTATGTCGTTCGCTGCGTCCTCACGCGAGCGGGCGCACAATTCGTCACGCCGTTGACTCTCGCCGCGCTGTCCGAATACAAGGTTTACACTGACCTGTTCGACCTGAAGGACGAGGTCGAGATGGGGCATATCCAGCTGAGCCGCGAGGCCGACCTGGTCGTCGTCGCGCCCGCAACCGCCGATCTGCTCGCCAAAATGGCGGGCGGTATCGCCGACGATCTGGCGACGACGTTGCTGCTCGCGACCGACAAGCCGGTGCTCGCCGCGCCCGCGATGAATGTGCGGATGTGGCTGCACCCCGCGACGCAGCGCAATGTCGCCACGCTGCGCGGCGACGGGGTGACGGTGATGGAGCCCGACGAGGGCGAGATGGCGTGCGGCGAATATGGCCCCGGCCGCCTGCCCGAACCCGACGCCATTTTCGCGGCGATCGAGGCGGCGCTGGCGAACGCGCCCGCGCCGTCGATCCTGTCGGGGCAACCCGATTTCGCGCCCGCGAACCACCGCCCGCTCCACGGCCGCCGCATCCTCGTGACTGCGGGGCCGACGCACGAGCCGATCGACCCCGTGCGCTATATCGCCAACCGGTCGAGCGGCAAGCAGGGCTTTGCGATCGCCGCCGCCGCCGCCAATGCGGGGGCCGAGGTGCTGCTGATCGCCGGGCCGGTGCCGCTGCCGACGCCCCCGGGGGTGATCCGCGTCGACGTCGAGACGGCGCGCGAAATGGCCGACGAAGTGCGGCAGGGCCTGCCCGTCGACGCCGCGATCATGGTTGCTGCCGTCGCCGACTGGCGGGCGGCCGACCCCGCGGAACAAAAGATCAAGAAGGACGGCAGCGGCGCCGTGCCGCCGCTCGCGCTCGCCGAAAATCCCGACATATTGGCAAGCGTCGCGAAGTCGCCCGAACGCCCGCCGCTGCTGATCGGCTTTGCCGCCGAAACCAACGATGTCATCGCGCACGCCGAGGCAAAGCTGGCACGCAAGGGGTGCGACTGGATCGTCGCCAACGATGTGTCGGCCGACCCCATGGGCGGCGAAAGCAATCGGGTGCATATCGTTAGCAAAGACGGGGTAGACAGCTGGGACCGGCTGCCCAAAGCCGCCGTCGCCCGCAAATTGATGGAAAAGATCGCCGATGAGCTCGAACAACGCGCCCCACTCGACCGCGATTGAAATCGCGATCCAGCGCCTGCCGAACGGCGGCGGCCTGCCCCTGCCCGCCTATGCGTCGGGCGGCGCGGCGGGGATGGATGTCGTCGCGGCCGAAACGCTGACGATCCGCCCCGGCACGCGCCACGCGGTCGCGACGGGGTTCGCGATGGCGATCCCGCCGGGATATGAGGTGCAGGTGCGGCCGCGCTCGGGGCTGGCGCTCAAGCATGGCATCACCTGCCTCAACACGCCGGGGACCATCGACAGCGACTATCGCGGCGAAGTGAAGGTGATCCTCGCCAACCTGAGCGACGAGCCTTTCGAGATCAGGCGCGGCGACCGCATCGCGCAGCTCGTGCCCGCGCCCGTTCAGCGCGCGGCCTTTGCCGAGGTCGACAGGCTGGACGACACCGCGCGCGGCGCGGGCGGGTTCGGATCGACGGGCGTTGCGAGTGGCGGCACCGAGGAAGAGGAAGAAGGGACCGGCACGCGGGCAAAACTCGCCTCGCTCTCCGCGATCAGGATGCGGCGGCCGGGCGAATAGGCTTGTTGTCCGACGCCGAACTCGACCGTTACGCCCGCCAGATCGTCCTGCCCGCGTTCGGCGGCGCGGGACAGGCGAAGCTGAAGGGGAGCCATGTCGCGATCGTCGGCGCGGGCGGGATCGGTTGTCCCGCGATCACCTATCTGGCCGCCGCAGGGGTCGGGCGGCTGACGATCATCGACCATGATGTCGTCGAGCTGTCGAACCTGCAGCGCCAACCCCTGTTCACCGACGCCGACATCGGCGCATCGAAGGCGGCGGTCGCGGCCGATGCGGCGCGGCGGATCAATCCCCATGTCGAGGCCATTGCGGCCGCCGAACGGCTGGACGCGGTCAACGCCGCGGCGCTGCTGGCGGGCGCGAGCCTGATCCTCGACGGCTGCGACAATTTCGCTACGCGACTGGCGGTCAACCGTGCGTCGGTGGCGCTGCAAATCCCCCTGCTCTCGGCGGCCATCGGCGCGTTCGAGGGGCAGGTCGCGCTTTACGAGGGGTGGCGCGCCGCGAGTCCCTGCTATGCCTGCCTGGTCGGCGACGATCCCGACCGGCCGGGAATCAACTGCGCCGAGCAGGGCGTGATGGGCGCGCTCGCGGGGATGGTGGGGACGATGGCGGCGCTGGAAGTGGTGCGCGCGCTGGCGGGCTGGGGGACGCCGCTCGCCGGGCGGCTGGCGATCATCGACATGCTCGACCGGCGCTGGCGCGAGGTGGCGGTCGCGAAGGAGCCGGAGTGCCCGATATGCCGGGACTGAACATCATCGTCGCGGCGGCCGAGGGGCGGCGCTTTTGCGCGGCGCTGGAGACCGCGATCGCCGCCGCCGCGCTGGGGCAAAACGCGCGCCTGTTCCTGCAGAGCGACGCCGCCGCGATGCTGCGTGCGCCCGCGGGCTTTGCGGGCGACGGCGCGCGCCGCGCCGCGGGGCTGCCGGGGCTGGGCGAACTGATCGACGAGGCGCTGGCGAGCGGGGTCGAGATCATCGTGTGCCAATCGGGGCTTGCGCTCGCCGACCTGACCGCAGACCGCATCGTCGGCGGAATCAGGGCGGGCGGGGTCGTCAGCTTTCTCGCCGCGCTCGCGGCAGAGGACCGGCTGATCGTTTATTGATCGCTCACGGATTGTCGCAGACCTGGATCGCATCGGGCGCGGGGCGCTCGCCTTCGGGGACGAAGCGCGCGAGATAGCCGCCGGCATGCTGCTTGTCGTCATAGGAGACGAGCTTGTAGCCCACCGCCTCGAACTCGCAGACGAGCAGGCGGAAGGGTGTGCCATGCTGCGCGATCGGACGGTCGCCGTCGACGACGATCACATGTCCGCCCTCGCGCAGCGCGGGGCGCAGCCGCCAGAGGAAGGCATAGGGTTCGCCGATCTCGTGATACATATGGACCATGAACACGCGGTCGAAGCTGGCCGCCGGCAGGCGCGGATCATCGACCGCGCCGAGTTTGAGCGAGACATTGTCGAGCCGTTCGCGCGCGACGCGATCGGCGAGCCGCTCGATCACCTCCGGGATGATGTCCTGCGCCAGCACGCGCCCCGCGGCGCCGACGCGCTGCGCGAGGCGCACGGTATAATAGCCGTCGCCCGCGCCGATGTCGGCGACGGTCATGCCGGGGCGGACGTCGGCCGAGTCCATGACATCCTCGGCCTCGTTGACGCGGTCGCGCGCTTCCTCGGTCGACCATTTGGTCGAGACGGTCGGCGCGACGGGGCGGTCGGCGGGCGGAAAGTCGCGCGCGGTTTCGATGCGGCTGCTGTCCTCGCTCCACGGGCCGTCGCAGCCGCCGAGCAGCGGCAGCAGCGCCAGCGCAGCGAGGGCGCCGCGCCGCATCAGTCGATATCCTCGACGTCGACCTTTTCGCCCGTCACCTTCTGCGACAGCGCCGCCGCCATGAAGGGATCGAGCGCGCCGTCGAGCACGTCGCCGGGCGCGGTCGAGGTGACACCGGTTCTGAGATCCTTCACCAGCTGATAGGGTTGCAGCACATAGGAGCGTATCTGGTGGCCCCAGCCGATCTCGGTCTTCGCCTGATATTCGCCCGACGCCGCGGCCTCGCGCTTTTGCAGCTCGGCCTCGTACATCCGCGCTTTCAGCATCCCCATCGCGGTCGCGCGATTCTTGTGCTGCGAACGGTCGTTCTGGCTGGCGACGACGATACCCGTCGGGATGTGCGTGATGCGCACCGCCGAATCGGTCGTGTTGACATGCTGCCCGCCCGCGCCCGAAGCGCGATAGGTGTCGATCTTGAGGTCGCTCTCGTTGATCTCTATCTCGATATTGTCGTCGATCACCGGATAGACCCAGACGCTCGAAAAGCTGGTGTGGCGGCGCGCCGAGCTGTCGTAGGGCGAGATGCGGACGAGGCGGTGGACGCCGCTTTCGGTCTTGGCATAGCCATAGGCATTTTCGCCCTTCACGAGCATCGTCGCCGATTTGATGCCCGCCTGTTCACCCGCCTGATATTCGATCAGCTCAACCTTCAGCCCGCGCTTTTCGGCCCAGCGCATATACATACGCTGGAGCATTTCGGCCCAGTCCTGGCTTTCGGTGCCCCCCGCGCCTGCATGCACTTCGATATAGCAGTCGTTGCCGTCGGCCTCGCCCGCGAGCAGCGCCTTTACCTTGTCCTCCTCGGCGCGCGCGGCGAGCGCGGCGAGGCTGGCGACGGCCTCATCGACCATCGCCTCGTCGCCCTCCATCTCGGCCAGTTCGATCAGTTCGGCGGTGTCGGCGCATTCGCGCTCGATCGCGCGCGTCGCGGTAATCGCCTCATCGAGGCGGCGGCGTTCACGCATGACCTCCTGCGCCGCCTTGGGATTATCCCACAGCGTCGGGTCTTCGACCTTGGCATTGAGTTCGTCGAGACGGCGCACCGCGCGATCCCAGTCGAGAAAGCGGCGCAGCAGCGCGAGGGCGGCGGTAATCTTGTCGATATGATCCTGCGCTTCGGCGCGCATGTTCTTGGCTCCTGAAAAATGTCGACCCCGGCCTTAGGGCTTTGCGGCCGTCAAGAAAAGGCAGGTCGAAAGAAGGCGCGCAGCGTCAGATGATGCCGCCGCGATCCTCCAGGAACTCGCTGTCGCTGCGGCGCGCGGGCCGCTGCTCGACGGGCGCGTCCTGTCGCTGCGGGGTCTTGGGCGGCTTGATTTCATCTTCGCGGATCGTGCGCCGGGGCTCGCTTTCGGGCTTGAACGCTTCCCAGATGATTGCCGCGAGCGGATCGGTCCCCGGCCAGCTGCCATAGACGCGGCGTCCCGACCGACGGTCGATGCGGACCATCCGTATCCCCTTGGGCGCGGCAAAGGGAATCGGCTGGCGATCGGCAAGCGCTTCGAGCGCGAAGTCCTTGAAAATCGGCGCCGCATAGCTGCTGCCCTGGGCATAGCCGCCCATGCTGCGCGGCTGGTCGAAACCAATATACATGCCCGCGACGACGTCGGGCGTGCCGCCGACGAACCAGACGTCGTTCGGGCCAGAGGTCGTGCCCGTCTTGCCGAACAGCGGCACATCGAGGTCGCGCAGCCGCACTGCCGTGCCGCGCTGGACGACACCTTCAAGCATGTGGACGACCTGATAGGCGGTCATCGGATCCATCAGTTGCCGCCCCGAGCGCGCGAAACGCGGCATCGGACGGCCATCCCAATCCTTCATGTTGCAACCGTCGCACGGTTTCCAGTTCCGGGGAAAGATGACCTTTCCGCGGCGGTCCTGCGCATAGTCGATGACGCGCGGTTTGAGCTCGCGACCGTGGTTCGCAAGCATGGCATAGGCATTGGTCATCTTTTCCACCGTCGTCGATCCGGCGCCGAGCGCGGTCGAGAGATAGGGTTCGTGCTGGCCGATGCCCATCCGGGCGATCATTTCGACGACAGGCTCCATGCCGATCTGGCTCGCCGCCCGCACCGTCATCAGGTTGCGCGACTGTTCAAGCCCCCAGCGCATCGTATGTTCGCCCGACCCGCCGGCGCCCCCGAAGTTGCGGAAACATTTGTTGCCGAAACGCGCGCCCTGATAGACACAGAAGGGCCCGTCGACGATCATCGTCGCCGGGGTCATGCCATTGTCGAGCGCCGCGGCGTAAACGAAGGGCTTGATCGTCGAACCCGGCTGGCGCTCCGCCTGCGTTGCGCGGTTGAAAGGTGACAGGCGGACGTCGAAGCCGCCCTGCATCGCATAGATGCGCCCCGAATGCGGACTTTCAACGACCATGCCGCCCGACACTTCGGGGATGTTGCGCAAGGCATAGTTGTTGCCGCCGGTCGATTTGACGACGATCAGATCGCCCGGACGCAGCGCCGAAAAGGCGCTGCCGCCCGTGCGGCGATAACCCATCGTCGCGGCGCTCGCGGGGAGCGTGCCGGTGTCGCCATCGGCAAAGCCGATACGCGCCGCGCCCCCACTCTTCGAGAGCACCGCCGCGACGCGCCAATTGTCATAGTCGATGCCGATGAAGCTCGACGCGAGGCGGCTCTGCCACTGCTCGTCGGCCTCGATCCTCGCGATCGGCCCCGACCAGCCCTTGCCCGCGTCATAGCGTTGCAGGCCCTTGCGCAGCGCGCGCGTCGCCGCGACCTGCATCTTGCCGTCATAGGGCGTGCGCACCCACAGGCCGCCGGCATAGACGCTGTGCGGCCCGTCTTCGGCGGTTTCGCCGAACTCGGCGATCAGCTGGCGTCGCACCTCTTCCATATAATAGCCGCCGACCTGCGCCACGGCGCGGTTGCCGCTGGTCGTGAGGCCGAGCGGCATGGCGCGCGCGGCGTCGCGCTGCGCCGCGGTGATCCAGCCATTATCCTCCATCGCGCCGAGCACGAAGTTGCGCCGGGCGATCGCGTCGCGCTCGAACCGCGCGCGGCCATAGCGTTCGGGCGCCTTGGGCAGGATGGCGAGGAACGCCATTTCGTGCAGCGCCAGTTCGTCGACATCCTTGTCGAAATAGGCGCGGCTCGCCGCCTGGACGCCGAAGCTGCGCCGACCGAGCGGGATTTCGTTGAGATAAAGTTCGAGAATCTGCTCCTTGGTCAGCGCATCCTCGATCCGCATCGCAAGGATCGCCTCGCGAATCTTGCGGCGATAGCTGAGCTCGTTGGTAAGCAGCAGATTCTTCGCGACCTGCTGGGTGATCGTCGAAGCGCCGACCGGGCGCCCGCTGTTCGACAGGTTGGTGATGATCGCCGATACGATGCCCGGATAATCGATCCCGCCATGGCTGAAGAAGGTCTTGTCCTCCGCCGCGAGGAAGGCGCGCACGAGCAACGGCGGATATTCGCTATAGTCGAGCTGGACGCGGCGTTCGCGCGCATAGCTGTGGACCGGCTTGCCCTCGCCGTCGCGCACCATCGTCGGCAGCGGCGGCTCATAGGTGCGCAGCTGGTCGACCGAGGGAAGGTCGCGCGCGAAGATCGCCCAGATAAGCGCGATCGCCAACAGGCCCGCGGCCGCGAGATAGCCGAGCCAGCGGAACCAGCGCCGCGTCCACATTTCGCGAACCCAGGCGATGACGGCGTTGCTGTCGCGGCGCAGGCGCAGGCGGAAATCGGTCGAACGGTCGGCGGCCATAGGCCCCCGCCTCTAAAGCGTGGATCGCCGAAAGGGAAGCGTGCTTGCGGCAGGGTGCGGGGTATCGAGATCGAGGAGCGCGGTGCGCAGCATCGCCGCGACATCGGCGAACAACCGATCGGCGGCAATATGATCCTCCTCATGGAGCATTTCGTCGGCGGCAAAGCCGATCTCGACCGCGAGGCGCAGCCGCGCCCAGAGGATCGCCGGATCGAGGTGCGGCAGATACGGCGCGCAGGCGGCGGCGAGGCGGTCGGTCACCGCGCGGTGCGATTCGAGCCGCACATGGATGAGCTGCGGCGAGGCATGGAGCGCGCGCAATATCCATGCGGCCCCCGGCTCGGCGCGCGTTATCGCGGCATTCGCGGCGAGCAGGTCGCCGATATGGTCCGCCATCGCCGCGATCCCAGCGGGCGCGTGACGGCCGATCCAGCGATCGAGCACCACATTCTGCCGGTCCATCAGCCGGTGCCCCAGCGCCTCCAGCACCGCATATTTGTCGGCGAAATAGCGATAGAGCGCGGGCGGGCTGACCCCCGCGCGCGCGGCGATCAAATTGGTCGAAATCCGCTCCAGCCCGACCTCGGCGAGCAAGCCTCCCGCGACGTCGAGCAGGCGGTCGCGCGTCTGCTGCGCGCGCGCCTGTTTGGGGGCGGGCCGCGGCGTCGCGGTCATCGCGGTCATCGGGCGCAGCCGCGCGCGCTGACCGGCCAGATGTCGACCAGCGTGTCGCCCGCGACGACATGATAATGGTCGTAGAGATTGACGGTCGGGTCGCAGTGCGGAACCGTCAGGCTGACCGGATCGCCGGGGAGCAGCGCCTCGCCGATGCCGGGGGCGATCAGCGCCGCATGTTCGTCGCCCATGAAGGCAAAAAAGGCGGATTCGGGCGCACCGCGCCGCACGACCGCAACGCCGCCGTCGGTCGAGAGCGACTTGAAGCCCGCGTCGATCGTGACGAGGCCGCTGTGGTTGGCGCTGACGACGCGCGCATCGACCGCGAGCGCGATCTCGAACGGCGCGGCCTCGCCCTCGGCCAGCTCGCAATCGAGATATTGCTTGTCCATGAAGACATAGCTGCCCGCCTGAAGCTCGGTGAAGACGCCGAGGTCGAGGTCGATGCGGTGCGTGCCGGTGCCCGACCCGGTGACGATCGGCGGCGCGAAACCGGCATCCGCCAGCGCGGCGATGACCCCCTGCAAATAGTCCGTCCGCTCGACGATCGCGGCGCGGCGTTCGGCATAGCTTTCGATATGCTGCTGCGACCCGCAGTAATATTGCACGCCGCGATAGGTCAGCGTCGGCAGCGCCTCGATCGTCCGCGCCAGCGCGACCGCGGCTTCGGCCGAGGCGACCCCGGTGCGCGCGATGCCGGGATCGATGTCGATGATGACGTCGAGCTGCGCGCCGTCGGCCGCGAGCGCCGCGTCCAGACGCTGCGCAACCGCGGGATGATCGACAACCGCCATCAGCCCCTCGGCGCGCGCCGCCAGCGCGGCGAGGCGCAGGATCGCGGCGGGCGCGGCGACGGGCGAGGTGATGAGGATGCCGGTGATGCCGCTGTCCGCCAGCACCTCTGCCTCGCCGATCTTGGCGCAGCAGACGCCGACCGCGCCCGCGTCGAGCTGGCGCCGCGCGATGTCGACGCTCTTGTGCGTCTTGGCGTGGGGGCGGAGCGCGACGCCCGCCGCCTTGGTGAGCGCCGCCATGCGGGCGATGTTGCGGTCGAGCGCATCGCGGTCGAGGATCAGCACCGGGGTGTTGAGGTCGGCGCGGCTTCCCTGCCGCCCGATCAGCGCGTCGTGGAGGATGCGGTCGCTGGTCATGCGAAGAGGCTTTCGAGATGGGGGTTCAGAAACTTGCCCGCCGGGTCGGCGGCGCGGCGGACCGCAATATAGCGCGGCGCCATCGGATAAAGGGCGGCGACATCGGCGCGGGTCAGGCTGTGGCGTTTGGCCCAGTGCGGGCGGCCGCCATGGCCGCGAAAAATCGCCTCGGCCTCGGCGAACAGATTTTGCCACGGCATCTTCGCATATTGGTGCATCGAAATGGCGGCCACCGGCCCCGCATTCATCGGGCTCATCCAGATGTCGTCGTCGGCGACGACACGATATTCAAAGGGAAAGGCGACGGGCAGGCGCTTTTTACGAATCCAGCCGACGACCTCATCCAGCGTCTCCAGCCCGGTGGCGCGCGGCATTTCATATTCCATCTCCTCGAAACGGATCGTGCGGTCGGACGGAAAAACGGCGTGCGCCGGGCCGCGGCGGCGGCCCGAAATGGGGCTTTTCATCATCAGCCGCTGAAGCATGGGGGTGAGGAAGGGCAGGCGCGCCGACACATTGAGGATGCGGCGGAAGGTCGCCTCCTCCATGTCGGTCGTCGTCGGCGGCGGATCGCATGGGTCGCACGGGTCGAGCGTTTTCAGGATCACCTGGTCGCTGTGCGGAAAGAACCAGAATTCGACGTGGCGGTGCTGACGTTCGAGCTCGTCATAGCTTTCGCGCACCTCGGCCCAGCGGCGTTTTTCGATGCGTTCGGCAAGGTGAAAGGCCGGGACGACCGCGACGTCAATTTCGGTAACGACGCCGAACAGGCCGAGCGACAGGCGCTGCGCCTGATAGAGATCGGCGTTGGTTTGGGCGTCGCACCAATGCGCCTCGCCCGCGGCATCGACGAAGCGGAAACCGCGCGCAAAGCTCGACAGCGAGCCGAGGTCGGCGCCGGTGCCGTGCGTGCCCGTCGCCATCGCGCCCGCGAGCGATTGCGGATTGACGTCGCCCTGATTGGCGAGCGCGAGGCCATGGTCCCAAAGCGCCGCGGTCAGCCGCCGGATGCTCCAGCCAGCAGGGATGCGCGCGCTGCGACGGTCGGGCGCGACGCTAAGCTCGCCCGGCATGGCATCGAGGCTGACGATCAGCTCGTCCGATTCGCACAGCGGCATGAAACTGTGCCCCGCCCCGACGACGCGCAGCCGGTGCGCATCGCGGATCAGCGCCGCGAGTTCATCCTCGCTTTGCGGGCGCGCGATCGCTGCGCGCGCGGTGACGCTGCCCGACCAGTTGCTCCACGCCATGCCGTCCTCCCTCGGTAGGGATGAAACTGTCGTCCGGAAAAATGTTAGTCAAGACTATATTTATTTCGCCAGACGCCGGCTTTCGACCGGCTGCGGACGCGGCGCTCCTCCCCGGAACGGGGAGGGGGAGGATCGGCCGGAATCCACCCCAAAGCCGCCGCTCGGCCAGCTCCACGATTGCGGACGATCAGCGCCCGCTTTCCGCAATCTGCCGCGCGAAATGGATCTGCACCGCTTCGCGCACGCCGCGCGCGACCTTCCTGCGCCCCGATGCCGAGGCGAGGAATGCGGCGTCGTCCTTGTTCGAGAGAAAACCCGTCTCGAAAAGCACCGACGGCGTATCGGGCGCTTTCAGGACGACAAAGGAGGCGAAGCGGTGCGCGGTGGTGCGGAACGGCACCTCGTCCGACGCCTCGCGCTGGAGCAGCCGGGCGAACTCGGCCGAGGCGTTCATCGTTTCGCGCTGCGTCAGGTCGATGAGGATCGACGACACGGCATCGCCATGTGCGCCGAGATCGACCCCGTTGAGGATATTCGCCTTGTTCTCGCGCGCCGCGAGCCGCGCCGCCTCGCGGTCGGAGGCGACTTCGGACAGGGTATAGACCGACGCGCCGTGCGCCTCGCGGTTCTCGGCGGCGTCGGCGTGGACCGAAATGAACAGGTCGGCCTTCAGCCGCCGGGCGATGCCATAGCGTTCCTCAAGCACCAGGAAACGGTCATCGTCGCGGGTCAAGGCAACGCGGACGCGGCGCGAGGCGACGAGCTCGTCGCGGATCGCGCGCGCGATCGCCAGGGTGACGTCCTTTTCGCGGCGACTATTGTGCGGCGAAATCGCGCCCGGATCGTGCCCGCCATGCCCCGCGTCGATCACCACCAGCGGCAGGCGTTCGTCAGCCGGCCCTTGGATCCGCGGCAGCGGCACCGCAGGCTTCGGCTTGCCGATCGGCACGGTGACGCTGTAGCGCCGGGTCGGCCGCTGCGCGCGAAACGCAACCACGGCGCCAAACTCGGTTCGCGGACGATCGACACCCGCACCCGTCATCGGCGGCGTCATGATCAAGCCGACAAGGGCGAACACGCTCATGGCGCGTCTATGCCGTCCGGCGTGGCGGTTGGTCCAGTGCTTAATCGAAAAGGTCGCGATTTCGGCGGCTCACAAGCCTGAATCCTGTGTTAAAGACGATCCGGTGACCGCTTTTTTTTTGGCACAAGGCGGCATCGGCCGCGCATGACATTGTTGCAACGGTGGACGGCGATCCCATCTTTGGGGGCGGTTGTGGTTGCCGTCGGCGCGCGCCGATGCTAGCACCCCATCACTGACGGCGTTCTTTCCGGTGCCGTCCGGCCTTTTGAGGGGAAGGCCTGGTCCGCGAAACTCGCGGAACATGGCCGCCTTGGCGCCGGACATGCGGGAACGGACACGCCTGCCGCCAGTCCACCCGGTTGACCGGACAGTCGGGGCGTTCGCTTCATCGCCCGCCCTGCCCGCCCGCTCACCCCGTAACAGGTTGATGCCGCATGAGGCTTGCCATGCCCTCTTTCCATCCCGACGCGGGCGCTTTTGCCCCGCTCGCCGGACGGGAGGACCGCATGCGCGTCCAGGACCGGACGCAAGCCGCCTTCGGCAATAACGATTTTTTTCCTTTCACCCTTATCCGCCGCGGCCCTCCACCAGGGGGGCCTGCGGGATTTTTTGATGGCGCGCCGCGGCGCGCTTGGAGTGTTACCAATGACCACGCGCATGTTGATCGACGCGCGGCACCGGGAAGAAACCCGGGTCGCCGTCACCAAGGGAAACCGCATCGAGGAGTTTGATTTCGAGTCCGCCGAGCACAAGCAGCTCAAGGGCAATATCTATCTGGCCAAGGTCACCCGCGTCGAACCGTCGCTGCAGGCGGCGTTCGTCGAATATGGCGGCAATCGCCACGGTTTCCTGGCGTTCAGCGAAATCCACCCCGATTATTACCAGATTCCGAAAGAAGACCGCGAAGCGCTGCTCCGCGAAGAGGCCGAACATGCCGCCGCCGCGGCGCAGCGTGCCGAGGACGATCTTGACGAGCTGGAGGGCGATGTCGCCGACGTCGAGGAGCATGACGACGAAAATGGCGACGCTCCCGCGCCCGAAACGATCGGCGAAAGCGAGGACGACGGCGACAATGGCGATGGCGAGGGTGACGAGGGCGCCGAAGAGGACAAGGATGGCCGCGGCGATCGCAAGCGCCGCGGGCCGAGCGGACGCAAGGGCGGCCGGAGCCGCGGGCGCGGCCGCCGCGGCGACGACGAGGACGGCGAAAGCCGCATGTCGCTCCGCCGCCGCTACAAGATCCAGGACGTCATCCGCCGCCGCCAGGTGATGCTGGTGCAGGTCGTCAAGGAAGAACGCGGCAACAAGGGCGCGGCGCTCACTACCTATCTTTCGCTCGCCGGCCGCTATTGCGTGCTGATGCCCAACACGATGCACGGCGGCGGGATCAGCCGCAAGATTTCGAACGGCGCCGATCGCCGCAAGCTGAAGGCGATGATCGACGAGATGAACCTGCCACCGACGATGGGTTGCATCGTCCGCACCGCGGGGATGAGCCGCACCAAGACCGAGATCAAGCGCGACTTCGACTATCTCGCCCGCCTGTGGGACGAGATTCGCGAAAAGACGCTGGCGTCGAGCGCGCCCGCGCTGATCCATTCGGACAGCGACCTCATCAAGCGCGCGATCCGCGACATCTATCACAAGGACATCGAGGAAGTGCTCGTCGAGGGCGACGACGGGTACAAGGCGGCCAAGCAGTTCATGAAGCTGTTGATGCCGAGCCACGCGCGGCGCGTGAAACAATATGCCGATCCGGTCTCGCTCTATCAGCGCTATGGCGTCGAGGACCAGCTTGCCGGGATGCTCAACCCGGTCGTGCAGCTGAAGTCGGGCGGCTATCTGGTGATCAACCCGACCGAGGCCCTGGTGTCGATCGACATCAACTCGGGCCGCTCGACGCGCGAGCATAATATCGAGCAGACCGCGCTCAACACCAACCTGGAAGCGGCAGCCGAGATCGCGCGCCAGCTGCGCCTGCGCGACATGGCCGGGCTGATCGTCATCGACTTCATCGACATGGATCATGGCTCGAACGTCCGCAAGGTCGAGCGCGCGATGAAGGAGGCGCTGAAGAACGATCGCGCGCGGATCCAGGTCGGCCGCATTTCGGGCTTTGGCCTGATGGAAATGAGCCGCCAGCGGCTGCGCACCGGCGTGCTCGAAGCCTCGACGCGGCCGTGCCCGCATTGCGAAGGCACCGGGCTCGTGCGCACCGCGTCGTCGGCGGGACTCAGCGCGCTGCGCCTGATCGAGGAAGAAGCCGCGCGCGGCAAGGGCAGCAAGATCACGCTGCGCGCAAGCCAGGAGGCGACCTTCTATCTCCTCAACGAAAAGCGCCGCGAGCTGCACGAAATCGAAGAGCTTTACGGCGTCAGCGTCGAAATCCTGCCCGACGGCGAAACCGAGGGCGCGCGCATGGCGATCGAGGTCGGCGGTCCGCCGCCGACCCAGCGCCGCAGCTTCGCCCCGATCGAACCGATCGAGGATGAAGAGGACGACATCCCCGAAGAGGAGGATGAAGACGAAGAGGAAGCGGCCGAAGAGCGTCCGCGTTCGCGTGATCGCGAAGAAGGCCCAGGCGATGGAGAGGGCCGCAAGCGCCGCCGCCGCCGCCGCCGGGGCCGTCGCGGCCGCCGCGACGAGGAAGGCAATGAGATCGGCGGTGAAAGCGGCGAGGATGGCGACACCGCCGAAGCTGTCGATTCGGACGCGAGCGAAACCGCACCGGCCGAAGCCGCCGAAGTCGCCGAAGCGGCTCCCGCAGTGGACGCCGGGGAGGCCGAAGCCAAACCGCGTCGCCGCCGTGGGGGACGCGGTCGCAAGAAGGCCGATACGGCCGACGCCAGCGAAGAGGCGGTCGTCGCGGCTGAGGCCGCGCCGGTAGAGGCGGTCGAGGCCGCCGAACCCGTTGCCGAAGAAGCACCGCCGGCCGCCGGGGAAAAGCCGAAGCGCAAGCGCGCGCCGCGCAAGTCCAAGGCTGCGGTCGAGGCCGCCGAAGCGGGGGCGGTTGTTGCCGAAGCCGCGCCGGAATCCGCCGAAGCCGTCGCCGCCGCGCCCGCAGCCGAACCGACCAAGCCCGCGCCCAAAAAGCGCGCGAGCCGGGCGAAAAAGGCCGTTGCCGCCGAAGCGAGCAGCGAGCCGGCGACCGCAAGCGAGGCGGAACCGGTTGCGGCTGACGCGGGCGAGGCCAGCGAAACAGCGGACGGCGAGCCGCGCCGTGGCTGGTGGCAGCGCACATTTGGCAATTGATGCGCTGCACTGATTGAGTTTCCGTGTGCCCCCGCGAAGGCGGGGCCCCATCTCCCGATGGTTCGATTTTGGACCGGCCGGTGATGGGCCCTGCCTTCGCGGGGGTGCAGGGATTGTCACAACATCCCGGTACAGCGGCCCATCGCGGAAATCGCACGACGCGCTTGCGCCCGCGCGCGCTGCCCCCCAATAAGCCCCCATGGCTTCACTCGAGGTTCAGGCGCGCGGCGCAAGAAGGGCGGCGATGACCGCTTTCCCGCCGCAGTCCGCGTCCGGGGCGCATGGCTTGCGCTCCCTTTTCCATATCCTGCTCACGCTGCTCGCGATGATCGCCGTCGCGGCGCGCCCCGCGGCCGCTCAGTCGATCCTGCGCGATGCCGAGACCGAGGCGCTGTTCCAGGACATGATGGACCCACTCCTCGTCGCGGCGGGGCTGCAACCGGGGCAGGTCCGCGTCCACCTGCTCGGCGACCGCAGTATCAACGCCTTCGTCGCGGGAAGCCAGGACATTTATGTCTTCAGCGGACTGATCGAGGCCGCCGACAGCGCCGAAGAGGTGCAGGGCGTACTCGCGCACGAACTGGGGCATGTGATGGGCGGCCACGCGATCCGCATCAACGACGGCGCGAGCGCCGCGACGAGCATTTCGCTGCTCAGCCTGCTGCTCGGCGCCGCGGCGATCGCGGCGGGCGGCGGCGAGGCCGGCATGGGTATCATGATGGCGGGGCAGCAGGCCGCGCTCGGCAAGTTCCTCGCCTTCAGCCGCGTGCAGGAATCGACCGCCGACGCGGCGGGCGCGCAATATCTGTCGAAGGCGGGGATCAGCGGGCGCGGCAGCCTGGCCTTTTTCAAGAAGCTCCAGAATCTGGAGTTTCGCTATGGCATCAAGCAGGACGACGATCAGGCCTATGGCCGGACGCATCCGATGTCGGGCGACCGCATCCAGACGCTGCGCGAAGTCTATGTCATCGACCCGGCCTGGGACAAGCCGGCCGACCCCGCGATCGAAAAGCGGTTCCAGCGCGTCAAGGCCAAGCTGTCGGGTTATATGGCCGAACCCGAACGGACGCTGCGCAAGTTCCCCGAAAGCGACGGCAGCATCCCGGCACGCTATGCGCGCGCCTATGCCTGGCACAAGAGCGCCTATCCGCAAAAGGCGCTGGCCGAGGTCGAGAAATTGCTCGCCACCGATCCCGACGATCCCTATTTCCTCGAACTCGAAGGCCAGATCCTGCTCGAATCGGGGCGCCCCGACGAGGCGATTCCTGCGCTGCGCAAGGCGGTGGCCAGGTCGCGCGCGCAACCGCTGATCGCCGCGACGCTCGGCCATGCGTTGATCGCGACCGAGGACCCCGCCCATTATGCCGAGGCGGAAAAGGTTCTGAAAACCGCGGTCGCGCTCGACAATCAGAACCCCTTTGCCTGGTATCAGCTGGGCATCGTCTATGCGAACAAGGGCGATCAGGCGCGCGCCGCGCTCGCCTCGGCCGAACGCTATAACCTCGAGGGTAGACAGCCGGCGCTGGCGCTGCGTAATGCCGAACTGGCGATGCAGGGTCTGCCCCAGGGATCGCCCGACTGGATCCGCGCACAGGATATTTCGCTGGTCGCTCGCGCCGAGGTGGAACGCGAGCGGAAACGGCGTTAGACTCGCGCGAACCAGCGGGGGACCGCATCGCCCAACCGATGCGCAAGGGCAACAAGTGACGGACAGAAAAGACGATTATTATCAGCCCTGGCTGCGCGACCCCGCGCCGACGCCGGACGCGAGCGCGCCGCTGCCCGGCGAGGGGCTTGCCAAGCCCAAGGACGAACCGCCGCTCGGTATCGATCTGACGCGCTATGACAAACCCGAGACGCCGCGCCGCGCGCCGCTGGCGCAGCCCGAAGCGATCAGGACGCGCGCGACAAAGCTTTGGATGCGGATTCGACGCGGCGCCGAAGCCTTTGCCGACTGGACGATTCGTGTCGGCGAGCGCGCCGATATTCCGGCGCGGGTCGAAGCCATGGAAATCCCGCGGCGCGCCGACGCGTTTGCACGCAGGACGGCCGCCGCCGCCATGCGCGCCGCGCGGGCGGCGGGGCGCGGATCGGCACGCGTCGGCCGTGCGGCGACGAAGGCGAGCGGCGACGCATGGGCGAAAATGGCGCTCGGCGACAGGGCGCGGAAGCTGTCGAGCAAAGCAGGACGCGGGGTGGGCGAGGTCGCCGACAAGGCAAAGGCCGGGGTGGCGGACATCGCCAAAGCGGGCAGCGAAAAGCTGCGCCCCGCACCGCGCGCGGAGCCGCCGCCGCCCTCGGGGCTCGAACAATTGCTCGCGCGCGAAGCGACCGCGGCCGAAGCAAAGGCGCCCGCCGCACCCGACCTGCCGCTCTTTGCGGGCGATGCCGCAATTCCCGTGATCGCGAAACCCGTACCAAAGGCGACAGCAAGCACGCTGGACGGCGATGACCGCTCGCCGCTGATCAAGGCGTCGGAGACGAGACCAGCGGGCGAAACGACCGTGTCGGCGGGGCGGCTGTCGGCGTTGAAGGGGACGGGTATGGAGAGCGGTTCGATGCGCCGGTGGGCGCTGGCCGGGGGCGGCGTCCTGCTGCTCGCGACGGCTTTCTGGCTCGGCGGGCGCATGGGCGGCGGGCTCAGCAAGAGCGAGGTCGAAACCGTCGTCGCCGACTATATCAAGGCGAACCCGCAGATCATCCCCGAAGCGCTGGAAGCGCAGCGCGGGCGCGAGATCGCCAAGGCCATCGACGCGGTGCGCCCGGCGCTCGAAAAGCCCTACGCCGGGGCGTGGGCGGGCAATGCCGACGGCGACGTGACGCTGGTGGTCTTTACCGACTATGCCTGCGGCTTCTGCCGCGCGAGCGTGCCCGACGTCGACCGGCTGATCCGCGAGGACAAGCGCCTGAAGGTCGTGTTCCGCGAACTGCCGATCATCGCGCCGCAGAGCCGCGACGCCGCGATCATGGCGCTCGCCGCGGCGCGACAGGGCAAATATGACGCCTTTCACCATGCGATGTTCGCGGCAAGCTCGCTCGATCCCGAGGCGATTGCGGCGGCGGCGGCGCGTGCGGGCGTCGTCACCGACGGCAGCGCCGATGCGACCGCGAACGAGGCGCTGTTCCAGCGCGAGATCGACAGCAATATGGCGATCGCGTCGCAGCTTCAGCTCAACGCCACGCCGACATGGATCGTCGGGGACCAGCTGCTGCAGGGGCAGGTCGGTTATGACGTGCTGCGACAGGCGATCGGCAAAGCGCGGGCGGCGGGCTGAGGCGCGGCATTGGCGACGATCACCCACGATGAGGCGCTCGCCAACGCCCGCCGACTGCTGAACGGCCAGCCCGGCGCGGCGCTCGAACAGGCGCGCGCGATCGTCGCGGTGGTTCCGACATCGGCGGCGGCGCACCGCATCGCGGCCGAGGCGCTGCGTCGGCTCGGCCGCGCGGACGAAGCCGCCGACGCCGCGCTCGCGGCGGTTGGCGCGGCGGTGCATGACGAGGCGATGATCGCCGCAGCGCTGGCGCTCGCCGAAAACCGCCTTCCCGACGCCGAGGCGGCGCTGCGCGCGCGGCTGAAAGAAGACCCGACCGACGTCGCGGCGATCCGGATGCTCGCCGAGGTCGCGGGACGGATCGGCCGCTATGGCGACGCCGAAAAGCTGCTGACGCGCGCGCTCGAACTGGCGCCCGCGTTCGGCGCGGCGCGCGCCAATCTGGCCACCGTGCTCTACAAGCAGAACCGCTATGCCGAGGCGGTCGAAACGCTCGACGCGGTGCTGGCGGGCGACCCCGACAATCCCGCGCACGCGAACCTCAAGGCCGCCGCGCTCGGCCGGATCGGCGGTTATGACGAAGCGATCGCGCTCTATGCCGAGCTGGTCGAGCGCTTCCCCGGCCACGCCAGGCTGTGGATGAGCTATGGCCATATGCTCAAGACCGTGGGGCGGCAGGACGACAGCATCGCCGCCTATCGCCGCGGCCTCGACGCCGAGCCGGGACTGGGCGAAATCTGGTGGAGCCTCGCCAATCTCAAGACGATCCGTTTTGGCGAAGCAGACCGGCAGGCGATGGAGGCGGCGCTCGCCGCCGCCGATCCGGCCGGGGCGGAGCGCGACGACGATCGGCTGCACCTGCACTTCGCGCTCGGCAAGGCGTATGACGATGCGGGCGACCATGCAGCGGCGTTTCGCCATTATGCCGCGGGCAATGCGATCCGCGCGGGCCAGCTCGGATATGACGCCGCCGAAACGACGGCGATCGTCGACGCGGCGATCGCGACCTGCACCGCCGCTTTCTTTGCCGACCGCGCCGGACAGGGCGACCCCAGCGGCGATCCGGTGTTCATCCTGGGGATGCCGCGCGCGGGATCGACATTGATCGAACAGATTTTGGCGAGCCATTCGGCGATCGAGGGGACGATGGAGCTGCCCGACATCCCCGCGATCGCGCTCGGCCTTGGCCGCGAGGCGAAGGGCGAGGGTCGCCACTGGGTCGCGGCGCTGGCCGAGGCATCGCCCGGCAAGCTCGCCGAAATGGGCGCCGCCTTCCTGCGCCGCACCGCGGTGCAGCGCAAGACCGCCAGGCCGCTCTATATCGACAAGCTGCCGAACAACTGGCTCTATGCCCCGCTCATCCGGCTGATCCTGCCCAATGCAAGGATCATCGACGCGCGGCGCCACCCGCTCGATTGCTGCTGGTCGAACTTTCGCCAGCATTTCGCGAAGGGACAGGCGTTCAGCTATCGCCTGTCCGACATGGGCGCCTATTACCGCGACTATGTGCGGTTGATGGCGCATCTCGACACGGTGCAGCCGGGGCGCGTCCACCGCGTGATCCACGAAGCGCTGCTCGCCGATCCCGAGGCCGAAGTGCGTGCGATGCTCGCTTTCCTGGGCCAGCCGTTCGAGGAGGGCTGCATGGACTTCCACGCCAATGCGCGCGCGGTGCGGACGGCATCGAGCGAACAGGTGCGGCGCCCGATCAACCGCGACGGCGTCGATCAGTGGCGTCCTTATGCCGAGTGGCTGGAACCGCTGACTGATGCTCTCGGGCCGGTGCTGGCGGCCTATCCGGCGGTTCCGACGGGCTTGATATAGGCGTCGGTGGCGGAGATGGATGGATTCCCGCCCGAACCATATTCGTCATCCCGGCGAAGGCCGGGATCTCGCCGGTGCGGTAAACCGATAGGGTGAGATCCCGGCCTTCGCCGGGATGACGACTGGGTAAAGGTCTGATTTTTTCCGCGCTCAACTCCACTCTCCCCCCGCCTTCCGCACGAAACGTTGCCTTTGGGCAACATCCGGCGACATTTTCGACCAATGGCCGGGCGCACCGACGAACTAGGCTTGCGCTTGTACTGCGCTGCGTCATTCTCCTGTCATAGCGATGTCATCGAGGGGGGTCTCATGCGGAATATGTCGAAAATGCTGGCGCGGAGCAGCGCGATGCTGCTGGGCGGCACGATCCTCGCCACGTCGGGCACGGCGCTGGCGCAGCAGGCGACGGTGGAGGACGACAATGACATCGTCGTCACCGCGTCGAAGCGCGAGGAAAATCTGCAGGACGTGCCGCTGGCGATCACCGCGATCGGCAACGAGCGGCTGGGCGAGTTGCAGGTCAAGGAGTTTCAGGACGTCGTCAAATTCCTGCCTTCGGTGACGATCCAGACGCTCGCGCCGGGGTTCAGCCAGGTCTATTTCCGCGGTGTCGCGTCGGGCGAGAATGCCAACCATTCGGCGTCGCTGCCGACCGTCGGCACCTATCTGGACGAAATGCCGATCACAACGATCCAGGGCGCGCTCGACATCCACGCCTATGATCTCGCGCGCGTCGAGGCGCTCGCGGGGCCGCAGGGCACGCTTTATGGCGCCAGCTCGATGGCGGGCACGATCAAGCTGGTCACCAACCAGCCCGACACCAGCGGCACCTATGGTTCGGTGGGGCTCGAACTCAACAGCGTCACGCGCGGCGGAATCGGCGGCGTCGCCGAAGGTTTCGTCAACGCCCCGCTCGGCGAGCGCGCCGCGCTGCGCCTCGTCGGCTGGTATCGCCACGATGCGGGCTATATCGACAATATCGCGGGCAGCCGAACCTATCCGAGCAGCGGCATCACGCAGGACAATGCGGCGCTCGTCGAAAAGGATTATAATGACGTCGACACCTATGGCGCGCGCCTCGCGCTCGGCATCGACCTCGACGACGACTGGACGATCCGCCCGACGCTGATGGGACAGGTGCAGGAAGCCAATGGCAGCTTTGCCCAGGAACGCTCGACAGCGGTGACGCGCAAGCTGCAGACGGTCCAGTACAACCCCGAATATAGCAAGGACAAATGGATCCAGGCGGCGCTGACGATCGAGGGCAAGATCGGCAGCTGGGATCTGACCGCGACGGGCGGGCATTTGCGGCGCAAAACAACGGTCGAAAGCGACTATTCGGACTATGCCTATTTCTATGACGCGCTCTATGGATACGGCGTCTATTTCTATGACAACAATGGCGATCTCGTCAGCCCGAACCAATATATTCAGGGGGTCGATCGCTATAAGCGCAGCTTTGCCGAAGTCCGCATCGCCTCCCCCGCCGACGCGCGCATCCGCTTTATCGGCGGGCTGTTCTGGCAGCGCCAATCGCACAATATCGAACAGAATTACATCATCGACGATATCGCCGATTCGATCACCGTCACAGGCACCGACAGCAATATCTGGCTGACCAAACAGCTGCGTATCGACCGCGACTATGCGGCGTTCGGCGAAGTCAGCTTCGACATCACCGACAAGCTGACGCTGACCGGTGGCGGGCGCGTGTACAAGTTCGACAACAGCCTGGTCGGTTTCTTCGGCTATTCGGCCGGCTATTCGAGCCGCACCGGCGAAGCCGCCTGCTTCACCGGGCCGATCATTTCGGGAACGCCGTGCACCAATCTCGACAAGAGCACGAGCGACACCGATTTCATCCACAAGCTCAACCTGACCTACAAGGTCACCGACGACGTGCTGGTTTACGCCACCTGGTCGCGCGGTTTCCGCCCCGGCGGCATCAACCGTCGCGGCACCTTGCCGCCCTATGGCCCCGACACGCTCGACAATTACGAGTTCGGGTGGAAAACGAGCTTTGGCCCCGTCCGCTTCAACGGCGCCGTCTATCAGGAGGACTGGAACAATATCCAGCTCTCCTTCCTCGGCGCCAACGGCCTCACCGAAATCCGCAATGCGGGCATCGCGCGCATTCGCGGGATCGAGGCGGACTTGAACTTCCGCCAGGGCGGTTTCACGCTCAGCCTTGGCGGCAGTTACAATGACGCGACGATCCGCCGCGATTTCTGCCGCATCGCCAACCCCGATTTCGACTGTACGGTCGATGTCGATCTCGACGGAAGCGGCGCGATCGATCAGACGAACGAGGAGAACCAAACGCTTGCGCCCCGCGGTTCCCGCCTGCCCGTCACCGCCAAATTCAAGGGCAATGCGGTGGCGCGCTACGAATGGCCGGTCGGCGATATGGACGCGCACGTCCAGTTCGCGGTCAACCATGTCGGCAAGCGGCGGTCGGACCTGCGGCCGTTCGAGAACGGCATCGTCGGCAATTTCAAAGCCTATACGACCGCCGACCTCAGCGTCGGGGTCAAGGGCGAGGGGTGGAGCGCCGAGGCTTTTGCGACCAATTTGTTCAACAGCAACGGCGTTATCAACAGCGCGGTCCAGTGCGGCGAATCGATATGCGGCGACCCCGAGGGGGTCAGCAGCACGGGCGGCGTCTTTTACGACAATGTCATCCGGCCGCGGCTGATCGGGATCAAGGTCAGCAAGGACTTCTGACCGGGTGACCGCGCCCGAAAATCGCGTCGAAAGGCCGCGCCGCAAGCTCGGCCTTTCGATGGCGATTGCGCTCGTCATGGGCAATATGATCGGCTCCGGGGTGTTCCTGCTCCCCGCGAGCCTCGCGCCCTTTGGCTGGAACGGCGTCGCGGGCTGGGCGATCACGATCGGCGGCGCGCTCGCGCTGGCTTTCGTGCTCGCGCGGCTGACGATCGCCCACCCCGACGCAGGGGGACCAACCGGCTTTGTCGAGCGCGCCTTTGGCCGCATCCCCAGTTTCATGATCGGCTGGGCCTATTGGGTGTCGGTGTGGACCGCGAATGTGACGCTGGCGGTCGCGGCGGTGAGCTTTCTCAGCCTGTTCGTGCCCGCGCTGGGGCGGCATATGGCGCTGTCGACGATCGCGCTGATCTGGATCGTCACCGCGATCAACTGGCGCGGCGCGCGCGCGGCGGGGCGGTTTCAGCTCGCGACCCTGCTCATCAAGCTGATCCCGCTCGTCACCGTCATCGTCCTGATCCCCATCGCCTTCGGCCGTAGCGAGCCGGTGGCGCTCACCCCCTTCCCCGCCGACGGGCTGTCGCTCGCGGCGGTGAGCGGGTCGGCGATCCTGACTTTGTGGGCGCTGCTCGGCTTTGAATCGGCGAGCGTCGCCGCCGACAAGGTGGATAAGCCCGCCCTCACCATCCCCCGCGCGACGATCATCGGCACGCTCGCTACCGGCATCCTCTATCTGATCGTCTGTTCGGCGATCGCGCTGATGCTGCCCGCAGACGAGGTTGCCCGCTCGGCAGCGCCCTTCTCGCTGTTCGTCGAAACCTGGTGGGGCGCCGGACCCGCGGCGCTTATCGCCGCCTTCGCCGCGGTCAGTGCGCTCGGCACGCTGAACGGCTGGACGCTGATCCAGGCCGAACTGCCCGCGACGCTCGCGCGGCAGGGGCTGCTTCCCGCCTGGTTCGGCCGCGAGAATCGCCACGGCACGCCCGCCGCCGCGCTGCTGCTGTCGAGCGCGATCGCCACCGCCTGCGTCATCCTCAACAACAGCAAGTCGACGTCGGAGATGTTCACCTTCATGGCGGTGCTCTCGACCTCGGTGACCTTGTGGCTCTATCTCGCCTGCGCCGCCGCGGCGCTGCGGCTGCGCGTCGCGATCCCGGTCGCGCTGATCGGCCTCGCCTATGCCGTCTGGACGCTGTGGGGCGCGGGCATCGGCGTCAGCGCGATGAGCCTCATCCTGATGGCGGCGGGGCTGCCGCTCTATGCGTGGACCATGCTGTCGGCGCCGGCCCTAACGCCAGCGGGGCGCGAAGAGCCCCCGGTCGCGTAGAATCACCTGCGCCGCATTATGCCCCGGCGCGCCGGTGACGCCGCCGCCGGGGTGCGTGCCCGCGCCGCACATATACAGCCCCTTCACCGGCCCGCGATAGCCGCCGTTGCCGAGCACCGGACGCGCGGCCCAGAGCTGGTCGAGGCTCATATTGCCGTGCATGATGTCGCCGCCGACAAGGCCGAACTTGCGTTCGAGCCCCTTGGGCGACAGGCGCGTCTGGCCAATGATGCTCGCGCGGAAGCCCGGTGCGTGTTTTTCGACGGTGTCGATGATACAGTCGGCCGCGGCTTCCTCCTCATCGTCCCAATCGCGTCCGTCCGGCAATTCGGGCGCGAACTGCTGGCAGAAGAGGCTTGCGACATGGCAGCCTTCGGGCGCGAGGCTGTCGTCGACGGTCGAGGGGATGAGCATTTCGACGATCGGCGCCTTCGACCAGCCATATTGCTTTGCGTCGAGGAAGGCGCGGTCCATATAATCGAGCGTCGGGGCAAGGATGATGCCCGACTGATGATGCTCGCCCGGTTCGGGGAGGCAGGTAAAGCGCGGCAGTTCGGACAGCGCGACATTCATGCGGAACGTCCCGCTGCCTGCCTTGAACCCCCTGATCCGGCGCTGGAAGTCTTGCGGCAGGTCGGCGGCGTCCATCATGCGTTCGTAGAGCAGCTTTGGCCCGACATTGGCGATCACGCGCGCCGCGGCGATTTCCTCGCCGCCGACAAGCTTGACGCCGACTGCTTTCCCCCCGTCGACGAGCACCTTGGCGACGGGACTTTCGAGGCTGATCTCGACGCCCAAATCGCGGCAGACCTTCGCCATGATCTCGGTGATCTTGCCCATGCCGCCGACGCTGTGACCCCACGCGCCCTTCTTGCCGTTCACCTCGCCAAAGACGTGGTGGAGGAGGACATAGGCGCTGCCCGGCGTGTCGGGGCTGGCATAATTGCCGACCACCGCGTCGAAGCCGAAGGCGGCCTTGACCGCCTCGCTTTCGAACCAGCTGCCCAGCATCGCGCTTGCCGATTTGGTGAACAGGTCGAGCACGTCGCGCTGCTGTTCGAGGCTGAGGGTCGCGAAGCGCCGCCCCTGCCGCGCACCGTCGAGCAAGGTGCGCAGCCCCTCGCCGACGTTCGGCGGGACGCGAAGCGCCAGGTCGCGGAGCAGCTCGGCTACATTTTCGAGCGCGTCATAATAGGCCGGCAGCATTTCGGCATCGCGCGCGCTGAACTTGCGGAACTCGGCCTGTGTGCGTTCCAGCCCGCCGCCGAGCTTGAGGTATCCGCCATCCTCTTGCGGCAGGAAATTGCTGATCGGCCGCTCGATCACGCGATAGCCATGATCGGCAAGGCGCATGTCGGCGATGACCTTGGGCTGGAGCAGGCTGACCGTGTAGCTTGCGACCGAGTTGCGGAATCCCGGCGCGAACTCCTCGGTCACCGCGGCGCCGCCGACGACATCGCGCGCCTCGACGATGCGCACCTTCAGCCCCGCCCTGGCGAGATAGAAGGCGCAGACCAGGCCGTTGTGGCCTGCGCCGATGATGATCGCGTCATATTGCTTCGTCATGAAAACCCCATCCGTTCGCGTCGAGCCTAGTCGATACGCCCCCCAGCCCCGCACGGTGTCTCGACTTCGCTCGACACGAACGGGAATCAAAAGTCAGTTTTTGCTCCACCCCGCTGGCGGCGCATGTTCGAGGCGTGCCTCGGGAATGATGTCGCGCATCCGCGAACAGAAATGCCGGAGGCAGACTTCCTTGTCGCTGAGCGGGCCCATCGAGAAGCTTTGCGACTGCATCCCCTGCTGGACGCGGGTGATGAGCGCGGTGTCCTCGGCATTGACCTGGCGGTTGATGCGCCAGTTGAGGTAGCGCGCAGCCTTCATCTCGCGGCGCTCATCGGGCAGGACATAGCTGATCTCGCGGATCAGGCAGCTTGTCGGGCCGGTCGGCAGCCACTGCATGAAATCGACCTGGTCGGGATAGATGTCGAAGGCGACGTTGGGCCAGAGCTTGAAATAGAGCCAGTGGCGCTGCCTGTCTGCGGGAAGGTGCGGGATCGGCGGCAGCAGCCGCTGATACAAGCGTTCGGACCAGTTCGCCGAGGGTCGGTCGATCAGGTCGCCCCACATGCGATCGACATTGTCCTTGGCCTCGACGCCATAGCTTTTGCCGAAAAGCCGGGTCAGGCCCGGATGCGCGACGGGGATGTGGAGGCCGTCCGAATAATTGTCGCCGACATTTTTCCAGTTGACCTCGCGCGGGCGCAGCGTGACGCGGCCGAGCGCGCCAAGTTCCTCGAACCGATAGGGTTCGACCATCGCTTCATAGGGCGCCATCATCGACGCCACCGACGGGCCGCCGTCATCGGCAAGCCGCACGAACCAGAAGCCCCGCCATTGTTCGACCTCGACCGCCACCAGCCCCGCCTTGCCCTTGTCGAGCGTTGGATAGCTCGCCGAATCGGGCACACCGGTCAGTCGGCCGTCGAGCTCGTAGGTCCAGGCGTGATAGGGGCAGACGAGTTTCTTCGCGCAGCCCGCGGCGCCATCGACCAGCCGTGATCCGCGGTGGCGGCAGACGTTGGTGAAGGCGCGCACGATGCTATCGGTGCCGCGCACAAGGATGATGCTTTCGCCGCAATAATCGATGCTGTGCCAGTCGCCGACATTCGGGATGTCGCTGTTGTGACAGACGATTTGCCAGCTGGGGCGGAAAATCCGTTTCATTTCGGCGGCGTAGAAATCAGGGTCGCTATAGGTCCACGCCGGGAGCGACCAGCCGTCGAGCGGGTCGGTGCGCGAATCGTGAAGCGGTGCAGTTGCCATGGTGCGTTCCTTGTTATACAAACGTATAACAAGATGCAGCCCGCTCGCCAAGCCTTTACGCGCGAAAGCGCCGACGCCCGCCGCGCGGCCCTGATCGACGCGACCGCGGCGTGCCTGGCCGAACATGGGCTGGCGGGGACGAATGTGCGCGCGATCTGTGCGCGGGCCGGGGTCTCGCCGGGGCTGCTGCGGCACTATTTCGCGGGCATCGACGATCTGGTCGCCGCGACCTATCAGGCGACGAGCGACCGGATGGACGCGATTTTCGCCGCCGCAGTCGAGGGTGCGGGCGCCGATCCGCGCGCGCGGCTCTCGGCCTATCTCACTGCCAGCTTCCGCGCGCCGGTGACCGATCCCGAACTGCTCGGCGCGTGGACCGCTTTCTGGGCTTTGGCGCGGAGCGACGCGCGCATGGCCGCGATCCATGCGGACAGTTATGCGGGCTATCGCGCGCGGCTGGCCGATCTGCTCGCTGCGTGCGGGGCGGCCGATGCCGAACGGCTGGCAATCCTGCTGACCGCGATGGTCGACGGCCTGTGGCTCGAACTGTCGCTCGACGCGACCAGTTTTGGCGCCGACGCGGCCGCCGAGATGATCGAGCGTGCATTGACGGCGCTGCTGCCGCCGACTCCAGGGCGGCGGCAGCATAAACAAGGGGGATCCTGACGACCCCCCTTTGCGTTGCCCTTTATTCGGTCGGGAAACCGCGTTTTTCGAGCAGCGCCTTGACGTCGGGATCGCGGCCGCGGAAGGCGCGATAGGCGTCGGCGCGGTCGGTTTCGTTGCCGGTCATCAGCAGGATGGTGCGGAACCTGTCGGCCACCGTCCGATCCCACGGCCCCCCGGCTTCGGTGAACGCCGCCCAGGTGTCGGCGTCCATCGTTTCGGACCAGAGATAGGAGTAATAGCCCGCCGAATAGGCGTCCGAGCTGAACAGATGGCCGAACTGCGGCAGGCGGTGCCGCATGACGATTTCCTTCGGCATCCCGATTTCGGCCAGCGTCTCGCGTTCGAACCTGTCGACGTCGGTCGGCGGCGTCTTGCGGTTGTGCAGCTTCATGTCGACGATCGCGCTCGCCAGATATTCGACCGTCTCGAACCCCTGGTTGAACTTCTGGCTCGCGAGGATCTTGTCGACCAGCGCCTGCGGCATCGGTTCGCCCGTCCGATAGTGCGTCGCATATTTCGACAGCACTTCGGGGGTCATCAGCCAATTCTCGTTCACCTGGCTCGGATATTCGACGAAGTCGCGCGGCACCCCGGCAAGCGCCGGATATTTGACCTGCTGGAGCAGATAATGGATGCCGTGGCCGAATTCGTGGAACAGCGTCGACGCATCGTCGATGCTGATGAGCGTCGGTTCGCCCTGTGCGCCTTCGGTAAAATTATTGTTGTTCGACGCGAGCACATTGCGCTCGCCGCCCAGCGACTGCTGGCTGCGATAGGTCGTCATCCACGCGCCCGACCGCTTTCCGTCGCGCGCGAAATTGTCGAGATAGAAGACGCCGACATTTTCGCCTGTCTTGAGGTTATAGACCTCGAAGGTGCGGACCTTGGGGTCGAAAACGGGAATCTGCCCCGTATTCTCGCGGAAGCCGAGGTCGTAAAGCTGCCCCGCGGCCCAGAACATGCCGTCGACCAGCTTGTCGAGCTGGAGATAGGGCTTCACCTCGCTTTCATCGAGGTCATATTTCGCCTTGCGGACCTTTTCCGCATAATAGCGGTAATCCCACGGCTCGATGGTGATTTTCGGGCCCTTGCCCGCCTTCGCCTCGGCGTCGGCGATCGCCTGCATGTCGGCGACCTCTTCTTTCACGCGCGCGACGGCGGCGGGCCACACCTTCATCATCAGGCCCATCGCATTTTCGGGCGTCTTCGCCATGGTGTCGGCCATGCGGTAATGCGCGTGGGTCGGGAAACCGAGCAGCTCGGCGCGCTCCTGGCGCAGCTTCAGGATTTCGGCGATCGTTGCGTTGGTGTCGTTGGCGTCGCCATTGTCGCCGCGGCCGACGAAGGCGCGCCAGACCTTTTCGCGCAATTTGCGGTTGGTCGCATTCTGCAGCACCGGCTGCGCCGACGAGCGCGTGTTCTTGATCGCCCAGTGACCGGCGTGGCCATTGGCCTCCGCGGCGGCGGCGAGCGACGCCACGAAAGCCGGATCGAGCCCGTCGAGTTCGGCCTTGTCGGTGACAAAGGTATAGAGCTTCTCATCGCCGAGCAGTTTCGAGGAGAAAGCCGAGAAGAGCCCTTCGAGCTTCGCATTGATCGCGACCAGCTTTTCCTTGTCGGCGGGCGACAGGTTGGCGCCGTCGCGGACCATTTCGTCATAGCTGCGCTCGACGATGCGGATCTGCTGCGCGTCGAGCCCGCTCGTATGGCGCTTGTCATACACCGCCTTGTAACGCGCGAAGAGCTTCGGCTCCAGAAACAGCTCGGTGTAGAAAGTGGTGAGCTTCGGGCTCCATTCGGCGTCGATCTCCTCGACACGGTCGTTCGATTTGTTCGACGTCTGCACGCCCCACATCGCGAAGACGCGCTCCATCGTCTCGCCCGCGAGCATCATCGGGACGTGAGTGTTTTCGAAGGTCGGTTCGGCGGGGTTGTCGATCACCGCCTGCACCTCGGCCTTCACTTCGGCCATCGCCTTTTGAAAGGCGTCGGGGAAAAGTTCGGGGTCGAGCTTGTCCCACGGCGGCACCCCCTGATAGGGGCCGGTCCAGGGTTGCAGCAGCGGGTTCTGGCCCGCGGGGACGGTTTTGGCGGCGGCGGGTTCGGCGGCGATGGCGGTGCTCATCTGGCTATAACCCATGATCATCGCGGTGGATGCAAGCATGATCGACAGCTTGCGGGCAAGGCGGGGCGCGCTCTGCGGCATATTCGGAATCTCCCGGTGGAAAAGGTTTCGGACGAAACCATGTCGCGAGGTGGATTAACCAGATATGACAGCGATGCGCAAGTTTCGGGTCAGCAACAGGGATTTTTCGATCCTCCCCATCGACTTGCGATGGGGAGGATATGTCACGCGGCAAACATTTCCTGCGCCAGCCCCGGCACCTCTACGGCGAACGTAAAGACGCCCCCCGCGTGCGGCTGGGCCTTGCGCTCCGCATCGGTCAGATTCTTGCCCGCGCTGGTGACGAAGGCGGTCTTGAGGTCCGCTCCGCCAAAAGCGATCATCGTCGGGCGCTGGACCGGCAGTTCGACCGTGTGCAGCAATTCGCCCGCGGGCGACAGGCGCACGACGCGCCAGCCGTCCCACAGCGCCGACCAATAACAACCTTCGGCATCGACCGCGGCGCCGTCGGGGCGACCCTGACCCTCGGCAAATCGGTGTAACAGCCGCTTGCCGCCCAGCGCGCCGGTCGCAGGGTCGACGTCATAGGCGTGGATGCAGTGCGTCGGCGTATCGGCATGATAAAAGATATGGCCGTCGGGGCTGAACGCCGCGCCGTTGCTGGTCATCAATCCGTCAAACAGCGTGGTCAGCGTTCCGTCGGGATCGAGGCGATAGAGCGTCGCATCGCGCTTCGGCTTGTCGCTCGTCAGGCTGCCGACCCAGAGGCGGCCTGCCGCATCGACGCGGCCGTCGTTGAAGCGCTGGTGCGGCTTGTCGGCCAGCACCGCGGGGCCGAAGGGCCTCGGCGCCGTGCCCCAATCGTCGATGAGCGCGCAGCCATTTTCGAGCGCGGCGACAAGGCCGCCCTCTGCGCGCGGCGCGATGCAGCCGACCTGTTCGGCGAGTTCCATCACCTCGTCGATTCCCGTCGCCGGGTCGGTGCGGTGGATTTTGCGGCCCTCGATATCGACCCAATAAAGGCGCGCTTCGCGCGCGTGCCAGACGGGCGATTCGCCGAGCAGCGCGCGGGCGTCGAGGAGGAGTTGGACCATGGCCGGGTCATAGCGCGGGAGGGCGAGGGTGCCCAGCGATTGCAAAGCTATTCAGCGCGATGCGGCAGATCGCGGCACAGCGATCGCGCCGCTCCACGCCCGCCACGCCGGACTTGGTCGGCTCTTGTCCCGTTAAGATAAAGAAACCCCGACGTCATTGCGAGGAGCGCAGCGACGAAGCAATCTCCAGCCATCGTCCGGGAGCTACGCAAGCTGGAGATTGCTTCGCTCCGCTCGCAATGACGCCTGCGGATGATGAAGGGTCTGCAAAGAGTTTCATGCCGTAGCGGCATTTCTACTTGACGTGGACGTAAACGTAAGGTCTCTTGACGATCAAAGATGCGGCCGACTCCCCGGCTTCGTTCGGCCGCGCCCAAGGGAAAGGAACCAGATGTCGCTCGATAGCCTCTCGCGCACCGCCTATACCGAAGACCATGAAGCGTTCCGCGCGACGGTGCGCCAGTTCCTCGAAAAGGAAGTCGCGCCCAACCAGGCGCAATGGGCCGAGGATGGCATCGTGCCCAAGAGCCTGTGGCCCAAGGCGGGCGAGCTTGGCCTCCTCTGCCCGACGGTGCCCGAGGAATATGGCGGCCTCGGCCTCGACTTCGGCTATAATGCGATCGTCGACGAGGAAAGCGCCTATTATGGCCGCGTAACGACGGGCTTCTCGCTCCAGTCGGACATCGTCACCAACTATATCGTCCGCTATGGCAGCGAGGAGCAGAAGAAGCACTGGCTGCCCAAGATGGTGTCGGGCGAGGTGATCACCGCGATCGCGATGACCGAACCGGGCACCGGCAGCGACCTGCAAGGGATGCGCACGACCGCAAAGAAGGATGGCAATCATTATGTCATCAACGGGTCGAAAACCTATATCACCAACGGCCAGAACGCCGACCTGATCCTGGTCTGCGTCAAGACTGATCCCGACGCCCAGCCCGCGTGGAAGGGCGTGTCGATCGTGCTCGTCGAGGCCGACCGCGAAGGGTTTGAGCGCGGGCGCAACCTCGACAAGATCGGGCAGGACGAGGCCGACACGTCGGAGCTGTTCTTCAACGACGTGCGCGTGCCGATCACCAATTGCCTGGGCGAAGAGGGACAGGGGTTCATCTATCTGATGAGCGAACTGCCGCAGGAACGGTTGTCGATTGCGGTCAGCGCGCAGGCATCGGCGCAGCGCGCCTTTGACGACACGGTCGAATATACGCGCGAGCGCAAGGCGTTCGGCAAGCCGATCCTCGATTTCCAGAACAGCCGCTTCGTGCTCGCCGATTTGAAGGCGAAATTGCAGGTCGGCTGGGCGCATCTCGACTGGGCGCTCGCGCGACATCTGAAAAAGGAACTGACCCCCGAAGAGGGGGCCGCAGCAAAGCTGTGGCACACCGAACTGCAATGGGAGGTGATGGACAAATGCCTCCAGCTGTTCGGCGGCGCGGGATATATGAACGAATATCCGATCGCCCGCGCCTGGCGCGCGGCGCGCGTGACGCGCATCTTTGGCGGCACCAACGAGATCATGAAGGAATTGATCGGGCGGAAGCTGTAATTTCCCCGCCCGCAAGCGGGAGGGGCAGCGAGACTTGGGAGCTTGCTCCCTAGTCGCAGCGGGGTGGGCTACTCACCCTTGGATGCTCGCTCCGCTCGCGCCCACCCCTAACCCCTCCCGCCGGCGGGAGGGGGACTAAGAAAGGAACTCCCAAATGACCACAGCCTATATCGTAGACGCCGTCCGCACCGCCGGCGGCAAGCGCGGCGGCAAGCTTGCCGGCGTCCACCCGGTCGATCTTGGCGCCGCGGTGTTCGATGCGATCGCCGACCGCAATGATTTCGACACGTCGAAGATCGACGACGTCATCACCGGCTGCGTGTCGCAGGGCGGGCAGCAGACGATGGATTTGGGCCGCAACGCCGTCCTCGCCTCGAACCTGCCCGACTCGATTCCGGCGGTGACGATCGACCGCCAGTGCGGATCGTCGCAGCAGGCGATGATGTTCGCGGCGCAGGCGGTGATGTCGGGGACGCAGGACATCGTCCTTGCCAGCGGTATCGAGAGCATGACGCGCGTGCCGATGGGCTCGACCGCGATGCTCTATATGAAGGAAGGCATGGGCAATTATAAATCGCCCCGGCTCGACGAAAAATATCCCGGCATCATGTTCAGCCAGTTCATGGGCGCCGAAATGATCGTCAAGAAGCATGGCTTCACCAAGGACGACCTCGACGCCTATGCGCTTGAAAGCCACCGCCGCGCCAGGGCGGCGACCGAAGCGGGCCGGTTTGAGCGCGAGATCGTGCCGGTCGAGATCGATACCCCCGAAGGCCGCGAATGGCACAAGATCGACGAGGGCATCCGTTTCGACGCGACGCTGGAGGGGATCGCCGGGGTCAAGCTGCTCCAGGAAGGCGGGTCGATCACCGCCGCGACGTCGAGCCAGATCTGCGACGGCGCATCAGCGGTGCTGATCGTGTCCGAACAGGCGCTCAAAGACCACGGCTTGACCCCGCGCGCGCGCATCCACCACGTCTCGGTGACCGCGGGCGACCCGGTCATCATGCTCGAGGAACCCCTCTTTGCGACCGAAAAGGCACTGAAGCGCGCCGGCATGAACATCGACGACATCGACGCCTATGAAGTCAACGAGGCGTTCGCGCCGGTGCCGCTTGCGTGGATGAAATATCTCGGCGCCGATCACGCGCGTCTGAACCAGCATGGCGGCGCGATCGCGCTCGGCCACCCGCTCGGCGCCAGCGGCACCAAGCTGATGGCGACCCTGCTCGGCGTGCTCGACGCGACGGGCGGCAAATATGGCCTGCAAACGATGTGCGAAGGCGGCGGGCAGGCCAATGTCACCATCGTCGAGCGGCTCTAATTTTATGGCGTGCTCCTGCGAAAGCAGGAGCCCAGGGCGGGATGGCGCCCGCGTCGCGCCTTGACGCCCTGGGTTCCGGCGTTCGCCGGAACACTCGCTTATTTATGGAAAGGATGTCTCAATGAAACTCGATTCCACTATATCCGCCGTCGTCACCGGCGGAGCATCGGGCCTTGGCGCCGCGACCGCGCGCGCGCTCGCGGCCAAAGGCGTGAAAGTCGCGATCTTCGATTTGCAGGAAGAAAAGGGCAAAGCGATCGCCGAGGAACTTGGCGGCGTGTTCTGCGAATGCAATGTCACCGACGACGCCAGCGTCGACGCCGCCTTTGAAAAGGCGCGCGCGGCGATCGGACAGGAGCGTATCCTCGTCAATTGCGCGGGCACCGGCAATGCGATCAAGACCGCGAGCCGCAGCAAGGAAGACGGCAGCATCAAGCATTTCCCGCTCGATGCGTTCAACTGGATCATCCAGATCAACCTCGTCGGCACCTTCCGCTGCATCGCCAAGTCGGCGGCGGGGATGCTGACGCTCGACCCGATGGCCGACGGCGAGCGCGGCGCGATCGTCAACACCGCGAGCGTCGCGGCCGAAGACGGCCAGATCGGCCAGGCGGCTTACTCCGCATCGAAGGGCGGCGTCGTCGGCATGACGCTCCCCATTGCGCGCGACCTGGCGAGCGAGAATATCCGCGTCAACACGATCCTGCCGGGTATTTTCGACACCCCGCTACTCGCGGGCGCGCCGCAGAATGTCCGCGACGCGCTGGGCGCCTCGGTGCTCAACCCGAAGCGGCTCGGCGTGCCGGACGAATATGCCCATCTGGCGCTCTGCATGATCGAGAATGGCTATTTCAACGGCGAGGACGTCCGCCTCGACGGCGGCATCCGCATGGGGCCGCGCTGATATGGCCAAACCGGAAAGCTGGCGGCTGAACCCCGCCAGCTACCCCGTCTGCGCCGAGTTCCAGACGCGCTTTCAGGATATGGACATCAACGGCCACCTCAACAATGTGGCCTTTGCCGCGCTGTTTGAAAGCGGCCGCGTGCTGCTCAACCGGCAGGTGCGCCCGCTGGGCGAGCGCCCCGCGAACGAGCGGACGATGGTGGCGGCGGTCGAGATCAACTATCTGGCCGAGGGCCATTTCCCCGATCCGGTAGAGATCGCGACCGGCATCGGGCGGATCGGCACCTCGAGCTGGACGATCGTGCAGGCGATGTTCCAGAACGGCCGCTGCATCGCGACCTGCGACACGGTGGTGGTGTGTCGCACCGACGGGCAGGCGAAGCCGCTGCGCGCGGCGATGGTGGCGGAGCTGGAAGCGACGATGGCGAGGCCCGTCTGAATTTCGTCATTGCGAGGAGCCCCGGACTTGATCCGGGGCGACGCGGCAATCTCCAGCCATCGGCCTTGTTGCAAAGTCGATAGCTGGAGATTGCTTCGCTACGCTCGCAATGGCGTAGGCTATTTACAGCTTCGTGTCCGCGTCGGGCACCGACCGGATCAGGTCGCGCGCAAAGCCGATCAGCCCGATCTGCCGCCGCCGCTTCAACCGTTCGGCGCGGAGGATTGCCATGACTTCGCCGTAGCAGTCATCGACATGGTCGTTGATGAGCACATAGTCATAGCCGTCCCAGTGGCTGATCTCGTTCGCGGCGCGCGCCATGCGCGCGGCGATCACTTCGTCGCTGTCGGTCTTGCGCGCGCGCAGGCGCCGTTCGAGTTCCTCCATCGTCGGTGGCAGCACGAAGACGCGCACCACGTCGGGACCGGCTTCCTGATAAAGCTGCTGCGCGCCCTGCCAGTCGATGTCGAAGAGCACGTCCTTGCCCGCCGCGAGCATCGCTTCGACCGGCGCGCGCGGCGTGCCGTAACGGTGGCCGAACACATGCGCCCATTCGAGAAACGCGCCGTCGGCGGCCATTTTCTTGAAGGTTTCGGTATCGACGAAATGATAATGGACGCCGTCGACCTCACCCGGCCGCGGCGGGCGCGTCGTCGCGGAGATCGAGAGGGCGATGTCCCCGTCCGCCTCCAGCATCATGCGCGAAATGGTGGTCTTGCCCGCGCCCGACGGCGAGGAAAGGACGAACAACACGCCGCGGCGGTTGAGGTGGACGCTATCTGCCATGCGCGCTAATTGCGCGAGAGGGCACGCCGGTCAAGCGGCAAGCGGCGGACATGGGGGCGTGATGGACGGGGGGATTTCGCGAACGGGCTGGCTGGCGGCAGCGGCGCTGGTCGCACTGCTGGCGGCGGTGCTGCTCGTCATGGGCCGCCCGCCGATCTGCCCGTGCGGCACGGTCAGCCTGTGGCACGGCACGGTGCAGTCGAACCAGAACAGCCAGCAGATTTCGGACTGGTACAGTTTCAGCCACATCATCCATGGCTTCATCTTCTATGGCGTGCTGCGCTGGCTGATGCCGCTGCGGCCTCTGTGGGTGCCCCTCGCCATCGCGATCGGGATCGAGGGCGCGTGGGAGATTGCCGAAAACTCGCCGATGATCATCGATCGCTACCGCGAAGTCACGATGGCGTTCGGCTATTCGGGCGATTCGGTGCTCAATTCGGTGAGCGACACGCTGTTCATGGTCGCGGGCTTCCTCGCCGCGAGCCGGATGCGCTGGTGGGCGACGGCGGTGCTGGCGCTGGCGTTCGAGCTGTTCACGCTGTGGGCGATCCGCGACAATCTGACGCTCAACATATTGATGCTGGTCTCGCCCGTCGAGGCGGTGAAGCAATGGCAGGCGGGGGGATGAACGCACCAACCCTTGAAACGCCATTCCGGCGAAGGCCGGAATCTCTCCAGAGCGTCAGGCCGGGACGGCGGGATCCCGGCCTTCGCCGGGATGACGGACGAAAAGCCACTCCACGGCTTTTGACGGCTTTCAGTGAATCGCTGGGCGTTTCCCATCGGGATCGAGCGGGATCGCAGGCGGCAGCGCATCGCCCATCGCCTGCCCGTCGGTCGGCAGGGTCGCGGTCCCGGCATAGCTATCGACCACACCCGCATTCGCGAGTTCGGGATCGGCGGCATGCGCCGCCTCGGCCGCGCGGCGCGCTTCGGCGCGTTCGGCCCATTTCTTGGTGAGATAGGCGCCCGCGACGGTCGCGGCGAGCACCGCGTAGCGCTGCGGGAACAGGCGCCGCGCAGCCATCAGCGTGCCTGCACCGATGATCGTTCCGGCGATGGGGTGATTGCCATGCTTGCGGCCGATCGACCGGCCCACCATGCCGCCAATGATCCGACTGAGCATCTTCATCTCTCCTTCCCCTGTCCTAATCCCCGGAGGCGCCCCCCGGTTCCGGGCCGAGCATCGTGCGCGGATCGACGAGGCGGTCGAAGGTTGCGGCATCGACATAACCAAGCTCCAGCGCGGCCGCGCGAAGCGTGCTGCCCGACTCATGCGCGTGTTTCGCGATCTTCGCCGCCTTGTCATAGCCGATTTCGGGGGCGAGCGCGGTGACGAGCATCAGCGAGCGGTTCATCAGTTCGTCGATGCGCGCACGATTGGGTTGAAGCCCGGCGACACAATGCTCGGTAAAGCCCGCCATGCCGATCGCGAGCAGCTCGATCGAGCGCAGCACATTGGCGCCGATCAGCGGCTTGAAGACATTGAGTTCGAGATGCCCCTGAAGCCCGCCGACGGTGACCGCCTGATGGTTGCCGATGACCTGCGCGGCCACCATCGTCAGCATCTCGCACTGCGTCGGGTTGACCTTGCCCGGCATGATCGAGCTGCCGGGCTCGTTCGCGGGCAGGTCGAGCTCGCCGAGCCCCGCGCGCGGGCCCGATCCCAAAAGGCGGATGTCGTTCGCGATCTTGGTGAGCGCGACCGCGAGCGTGTTGAGCGCGCCGGAGAAAAAGACAAGGCCATCGTTCGACGCCAGCGCCTCGAACTTGTTGCGTGCGGGCTCGAAGGCGATGCCGGTGGCCTTGGACAGCTCCTCGGCCATTGCGGCGTCGAAGCCCGCGGGGGCGTTCAATCCGGTGCCGACCGCAGTGCCCCCCTGCGCGAGCTTGCAGATATTGTGCGCCAGCGCGCCCTCGATCCGCGCGCGGCAGGCGATGAGCTGCGCGGCATAGCCCGAAAACTCCTGGCCCAGGGTCAGGGGGGTCGCGTCCTGCAGGTGCGTGCGGCCGATCTTGACAATGTCCCCCCACGCCCGCGCCTTGGCGTCGAGCGCGTCGGTCAGCCGCGTGAGCGCGGGCAGCAGCCGCGCGGTGGTTTCGACCGCGACCGCGACATGCAGTGCGGTCGGAAAGCTGTCGTTCGACGATTGCCCCATGTTGACATGGTCGTTGGGATGGACGGGGGCCTTGCCGCCGCGCGTGCCCGCGAGCGCCTCGTTGGCGATCCCCGCGATCACCTCGTTCACGTTCATGTTCGACTGGGTGCCGCTGCCCGTCTGCCAGATCGCGAGGGGGAACTGATCGTCATGCTCGCCCGCCGCCACCGCATCGGCGGCGGCGGCAATGGCGTCGGCGAGCGTTCGGTCCAGCCCGTGCGCGCGATTGACCCGCGCCGCCGCGCCCTTGATCCGCGCGAGCGCGTGGACGATGGGCATCGGCATGCGTTCGTGCGCGGGAAAAGCAAAATTGTGGCGGCTGCGCTCGGTCTGCGCGCCCCAATAGGCATCGGCGGGCACCTCGATCGCGCCGATACTGTCGCTTTCGGTTCGTGCTCTCCTCATGCCGCGAGCATCCTCGTCACCAGCACCGCCCCTGCCCAGATCATCGCGACGAGGCCGAGCATCTGCCAATATCCCAAATCGCCGACGCGGCGGCGCAGCCACGCCGCAGCGAGCCAGACGAGCAGCAGCGCCGGCGTCAGGATAAGCAGGCTGAAGCGCAGCAGCCCGTCGGCGATCTGCCCGCGCGGCGCGCCGCTTTCAAACAGCGCATAACCTTGGACCCCCCACCAGAAGGCGGCGGTCAGCACGACCATGCCCGCAAGGGCCCAAAATTGCCAGAAGCGCGTCGGCGGCCACAGCCTGGCCACGTCGCTATCTTTTCTTGCCGAAGTCCACCGTCACGACGTTCGACCCGTCCTCGGTCGATACTTCGGGGCGATCATTATCGGCTTCGTCATGCGGTTCGGGCTCGGCGGCGCCGTCGTCGCTGACCTGGAACTGCAGGCCGAAATCGACCGACGGATCGACGAAGGCGGTGATCGCGGCATAGGGGACGATCAGGGTCGACGGCGTCTGGTTGAACGACAGGCCGACGCTGAAATGATCCTCGGCAACGGTCAGATCCCAGAAGCGGTTCTGGAGCACGATCGTCATTTCGTCGGGGAACTTGGCGACCAGATGCGCGGGAATGTCGACACCAGGCGCCTGCGTCTTGAAGGTGATATAGAAATGATGCTCACCGGGCAGGCTGTCGGTCCCCTCGACCTGCGACAACACGCGGCCGACCACCGCGCGCAGCGCATCCTGCACGATTTCGTCATAGGGAATCAGGCTGTCGCGGACGTCGTCACTCATGGCCGAGGGGGATGGACGGGCCGGGCGCGCTGGTCAAGGGGGGTCGAGGGGGGATAGAGGCGGACAGAGTCGCCTTGCAACGCGAAAAATAGCGTCTAAGGGGCATGTCATGCGAACCGCCACCGTCCAGCGCACAACCAAGGAAACGGATATCGCGATCACCGTCAATCTCGACGGGACGGGCGATTATTCGGTGTCCACGGGCATCGGTTTCCTCGACCATATGGTCGAACAATTGTCGCGCCACTCGCTGATCGACATTTCGATGGCGGTGAAGGGCGACCTTCATATCGACCAGCATCACACGGTCGAGGATTCGGCGCTCGCGCTCGGCGAAGCGGTCGCCAAGGCGCTCGGCGACAAGCGCGGCATCGCGCGCTACGGCGAGGCGCACGCGCCGATGGACGAGACACTGACGCGCTGCGTGCTCGACATTTCGGGGCGCCCGCACTGCGTCTACAAATCGGGCTTCTCGCAGCCACGCCTCGGCGAGATGGACACCGAGATGTTTCCGCACTGGTTTCACAGCTTTGCGCAGACCGCGGGCATCACGCTGCACATCGAAACGCTCTATGGCGAGAACAACCATCATATCGCCGAAAGCATGTACAAGGCGCTCGCGCGCGCGCTGCGCCAGGCGGTCGAGATCGACCCGCGCAAGGGCGATGCGATCCCCAGCACCAAGGGCGTCCTGTAGGACCAGCCGATGACCGCCATTGCCCTGATCGACTATGGCGCGGGCAATCTTCGCTCGGTGCATAATGCGCTCGTCGCGGCGGGCGCGGAGAATGTTGCCGTTACCGCCGATCCCGATGTCGTGGCCAGCGCCGACCGGATCGTGCTGCCCGGCGTCGGCGCGTTCGCCGCCTGCATGAACGGGTTGTCGGCGATTCCCGGGTTGATCGCGGCGATGGAGCGGCGGGTGCGGGGTGAAGGCGCGCCCTTCCTCGGTATTTGCGTCGGGATGCAATTGCTCGCCGATGCGGGCGAGGAGCATGGCACGCACAAGGGTCTCGGCTGGATTGGCGGCACCGTGCGCGCGTTCGATCCCGCGCCTGCCTTACGCATCCCGCACATGGGCTGGAACGACATTGTGCCAGTGGCGGCGCATCCGGTGATCGCGGCGGGCGAGGCCTATTTTCTCCACGGCTATCATTTCGCCGATGCCGCCGACGTGCTCGCGACGAGCAGCCATGGCGGACCTTTCACCGCCGCCGTCGGCCGCGACAATATGATCGGCGTCCAGTTCCACCCCGAAAAAAGCCAGGCCTATGGCCTTGCGACATTAGAGAGATTTCTCGCATGGCGTCCGTAACCGTCAAATCCTCCCTGTGGCGAAGCCATGGGAACGGGGACCGCTCGCGCAGCGAGTGGTGGAGGGGCCGCGACGGTAGCGCCATAGCCCCTCCGTCAGCGCTTCGCGCTGCCACCTCCCCATCGCTGCGCGACAGGGAGGATATTCGATGACCCTGACCATCTTCCCCGCGATCGACCTGAAAGGCGGACAGGTGGTGCGGCTCGCCGAGGGCGATATGGACCGCGCGACCGTCTATGGCGACGATCCGGCGGCGCAGGCGCGCGCCTTTGCCGATGCGGGCGCGACGCATCTGCATGTCGTCGACCTCGACGGCGCCTTTGCGGGCGCGAGCGTCAACGGCGCGGCGGTCGAGAGCATCATCGCGGCCTTTCCGGGCAAGGTGCAGGTCGGCGGCGGCATCCGCGACCGCGCGGGCGTCGATCGCTGGCTGGCGCTGGGGGTCGCGCGGGTGATTATCGGCACGGCGGCGCTGAAAGACCCCGAGTTCGTGAAGTCGGCCGCGCGCGACCTGCCCGGCCGGATCGTCGTCGGCGTCGACGCCCGCGAGGGCATGGTCGCGACCGAGGGCTGGGCCGATGTCTCCGACGTCCGCGTCGAGGATCTCGCGCGCCGCTTCGAGGATGCGGGGGTTTCGGCGCTGCTCTTCACCGACGTCGGGCGCGACGGGCTGCTGAAAGGCTGCAATGTCGAGGCGACGGTGGCGCTCGCGCAGGCGGTCGATATACCGGTGATTGCGAGCGGCGGGGTTGCGGGGATCGAGGACATCCATGCGCTGCGGCCCCATGTCGCCGACGGTATCGAGGGGGTGATTACGGGGCGCGCGCTGTACGACGGGCGGCTCGATCTGGCCGAAGCGATTGCGGCGGGGCGGGGATGAGCGATTGGTGCTCCCCCTTTGCACCCCGGCGAAAGCCGGGGTCCAGGGCGCCACTGCGCCACGTCGGCTTTGTGGCGCCCTGGACCCCGGCTTTCGCCGGGGCACGGAGAAGGCGGAAAGGGCAATGACCGTCCGCGTCCGCGTCATCCCCTGCCTCGACGTCGCCGACGGGCGCGTCGTCAAGGGCGTCAATTTCGTCGATCTGCGCGACGCGGGCGATCCGGTCGAGGCCGCGCGCGCCTATGACGCGGCGGGCGCCGACGAGCTGTGCTTCCTCGACATCAGTGCCAGCCACCAGGGGCGCGGCACCCTGCTCGACACGGTCGCCCGCACCGCCGAGGTCTGCTTCATGCCGCTCACCGTCGGCGGCGGGGTGCGCAGCGCCGACGACGCGCGCGCGCTGCTGCTCGCGGGCGCCGACAAGGTGGCGGTGAACAGCGCCGCGGTGGCGCGGCCTGAGTTGGTCGCCGACATCGCCGACCGTTTCGGCAGCCAGTGCGCGGTGGGCAGCATCGATGCAAGAAAGGTGGCGGACGGCCGCTGGGAAATCTTCACCCACGGCGGACGCAGGCCCACGGGGATCGACGCGCTCGAACACGCCATCCGGCTTGCGACGCTCGGCGCGGGCGAGCTGCTCGTCACCAGCATGGATCGCGACGGAACGAAGGACGGCTACGACCTCGCGCTCACCCGCGCGATCGCCGATGCCGTGAGCGTGCCGGTGATCGCGAGCGGCGGCGTCGGCAACCTCGACCATCTGGTCGCCGGGGTCGTCGAAGGGGGCGCGAGCGCGGTGCTCGCGGCGAGCATCTTTCACTTCGGCGAAGCGACGGTGGCCGAGGCGCACGCGCGGCTGGCGGCGGCCGGATTGCCGGTGCGGTCGCATCAGAGCAAACCCCGATTATAATCGTCATCACGGCCTTCGCCGGGATGACCGATGGGGGTTGGGGTAACGAGGTTGGGGGTGGCCACAACTGAAGGCCGCTGCAATAACAGCCCGATGACCGCCAAGCTCCGCCTCGCCGACCGCACCAACGATCTGTTGCCGATCATCGGCTTCGTCGCGGCGCTGGCGAGCCTGGCGATGCCGCTCAGCCCATGGTTCGTCGCCGTCATCCTCGCGGGCGCGGTCGTCGCGGCGGTGCATCATGCCGAGGTGATCGCGCACCGCGTCGGCGAGCCGTTCGGCACGCTGATCCTGGCGCTGGCGGTGACGGTGATCGAGGTCGGGCTGATCCTGACGCTGATGCAGGCCGAGCCCGACAAGGCGCAGACGCTCGCGCGCGACACGGTGTTCGCGGCGGTGATGGTGATATTGAACCTGCTGATGGGGCTGTGCCTTTTGAGCGGTGCGATCCGCCACCATGAACAGCGGTTCCAGCGCACCGGCATCGGCGCCGCGCTCGCGACGCTGACCGTGCTCACCATCGTCACGCTGGTGCTGCCCAATTTCACGTCGAGCGTGCCCGGACCCTTTTATTCGGCGACGCAGCTCGGTTTCGTCGCGGCGGTGTCGCTGGTGCTTTATGGCACCTTCGCGCTCATCCAGACGGTGCGCCACCGCGACTATTTTCTCCCCGACGGCGAAGCGCAGGACGAGGCCGATGCGCACGCCGCGCCGCCGAACGCCCGGCGCACCGCCGCATCGGGCGCCCTGCTGCTCGCCAGCCTGTTCGCGGTCGTGCTGCTCGCCAAGGCGTTGTCGCCGGTCATCGGCGCCCTGCTCGCCGACTGGGGCGCGCCGCCCGCCGTGCTCGGCGTGCTGATCGCGGCGCTGATCCTCGCGCCCGAAGGGCTGGCGGCGGTGCGCGCGGCGAAGGCCGACCGGCTCCAGACGAGCCTCAACCTCGCGCTCGGTTCGGCGCTCGCGACGATCGGACTGACCATCCCCGCGGTGGCGATCCTGTCGATCGCGATCGACCTGCCGATCGGCCTCGGCCTCGACGCGAAGTCGACGGTGCTGTTGTTCCTCTCGCTGATCGTCGCGTCACAGACATTGGCGAACGGGCGAACCACGGTGTTGCAGGGGGTGATCCACCTGATGCTGTTCGCCATCTATCTGTTCACGACCTTTGTGCCGTAGAACCACCGCATTTTATTTTCGTCATGCTGAACTTGTTTCAGCATCCACGGCCCGGGCTCTCGTTCGGCGCTGCGTTTGGGGCAAGGTCGGGCCATGGACCCTGAAACAAGTTCAGGGTGACGGCGCAAAAGACGGCGGACTCACGTCTTCCGAACGAATACCGTCCCCGCGCTATATCCCGCCCCGAACGAACAGATCAGCCCGGTGTCGCCCGCGACCATATCGTCATGGTTCAGGTGGAAGGCGATGATCGACCCCGCGCTCGACGTATTGCCATAGGTGTCGAGCACCGTCGGGCTCTCATCGTCGCTCGCTTCGTGGCCCAGCACGCGCTGTGCGATCAGCCGGTTCATGTTGGTGTTCGCCTGATGCAGCCAAAGGCGGCGCATGTCGCTGCCTTCCAGCCCCAGCTTCGCCATCTCTTCAACGATCATATTGGCGACCATCGGCACGACCTCCTTGAACACCTTGCGCCCTTCCTGGACGAAGAGCTTGTCGGTTTTCGGCCCCGACTGGTCGATCCCCCCATGCGTGCGGTTGAGGAAGCCGAAATTGTTGCGGATATTGTTGGAAAAGACCGTCTTCAACTTTGTGCCGAGGATGTCCCAATGGCCGTCGGGCGCGACCGCCTTGTCCTCGACGAGGATCGCGGTCGCGACGTCGCCGAAGATGAAATGGCTGTCACGGTCGCGCCAGTTCAGATGCCCCGAACAGATTTCGGGGTTCACGACGAGCACGCTTCCGGCGTGACCCGCGCGGATATAGTCGGCGGCGGTCTGGATGCCGAATGTCGCCGACGAGCAGGCGACATTCATGTCGAATCCGAAACCGTCAATGCCGAGCGCGTCCTGGATCTCGATCGCCATCGCGGGATAGGCGCGTTGCATGTTCGACGCCGCGCAGAGCACGGCATCGACGTCGCCTGCATCGCGGCGCGCCCGTGCGAGCGCGTCCTTCGCCGCCGCGACGCCGATTTCGGCCATGATCGACAGCTCTTCATTGCTGCGTTCGGGCAGACGCGGCGCCATATGGTCGGGGTCGAGGATGCCCGCCTTGTCAACGACGTAGCGCGACCCGATACCGCTCGCCTTTTCGATGAACTCGACGCTCGATTCGGTCAGCGCGGCCATTTCGCCCGCCGCAATCGCCGCAGCATTTTTCCTGTTGTGCAGTGCAACATAATTGTTAAAACTGGCGACAAGGTCTTCGTTGGAGATGCGTTCAGCGGGGGTGAAAAGGCCGGTGGCGGAAAGGACCGGCTGCGGTGCGTGCGACATGGCGGCTCTCGTGTCTTATGGTTTCGGGCACGAGGATTAGGCCCGGTTGCGGCGCCGCGCAACGCCTCAGCACCGGCTGAACGCGCGCCGACACGATGGTTAACCTGCCGCTAACGATTTTGGTGGCAGACTGTTGGATGCAGGCCTCCGGGGGGATGGCTCCCCGGGCGCCGAGCGGGAGCATGACCATGGCGACGCGATCCGGACCGGCCGCAGGCGACCTGTCCCTTTCGGAAATCAAGGAGTTTGCGGGCTTTCCCGCGGGAACCCAGCGCTATATTCGCCGGTCGCTCGACATCGGGCTCGACCGCGAGGACGCGATCGCCCGCTGGTCGCGCGACCTGGTCGAGGAAACCGCGATCCGCGTCCAGGCCAAAGTGTATCAGCGGCTCGACGAGATTCGCACGCATATTCCCGACGACAGCGGGCTCGACGCCCTCGAAGGCTTTATGGCGCCGCTCGTCGCGGTGTCGGCGTTCGATCTCGGCCAGGACCGGCTGCCGGGCTTTTCCGCCTATCGTTTTCTCTATGAACGCCTGCTCGGCGCGCACGCGCGGCCGTGGCTGCCCGGCGCCTTTTGCGCCGCGGCGTCGCTGCCGCACCTGCACCCCGACAAGCGCAAGACGCTGCTCCAGTCGATCAGCGAAGCCGCCGCGACGGCGCCGGGCTGGTCGGCGCGCGAGCCGAGCTTCTATCCCGAATGGGTCGACAAGATCGACGAGACCAAACCGGCGAATTGACAAGCGGCGGTTTTGGGGTGGATTCCTGCCTTTTCCTTATCCGTCATCCCGGCGCAGGCCGGGATCTCGCCGGTGCGGTAAACCGATAGGGTGAGATCCCGGCCTGCGCCGGGATGACGATAAAGTTGAGGGCAACCACCGGTCGCAACCCGCCGTTCGATCAGACCAGCGCCCGGTACAGCCCGAACGCGCTCGTCGCGGTCAGCACGACGCCGACCAGCATCAGCATGACTTTGGGCGAAAAACGCTTGGCCATCATCGCGCCAACCGGCGCCGCGACGACGCCGCCGACGATAAGGCCCAGCGTCGGACCCAGAATATCATCGAGCCCGATCTGCCAGACGAAGGCCGCCGACACCGCGAGCGCCAGGAAAAACTCGACGCTGTTCACCGTGCCGACGATCTTGCGCGGCTCGCCGCCCTGAACGAGCAGGTTCGACGTCACCACCGGCCCCCAGCCCCCGCCTCCCGCGGCGTCGAGGAAGCCGCCGACGATCGCGAGCGGCGCGACGACTTTCGGCTTCGCGATTTTCGGCGGATAGAGGAGGCCGCGGATCAGCAGCCAGAGGCCGATGAGCACGAGATAGCCGAGCACGAACGGCTTTACGACGTCGGCGTCGAGCGATGTAAGCAGATAGGCGCCGGCGACTCCGCCGATCACGCCGGGGATCAGCAGGCGGAGAAAGAGCGGCCAGTCGATGTTGCGGTGAACCATATGGCTGAGCCCCGACGCGCCGGTGGTGAAAATCTCGACGACATGGATGCGTGCCGAGGCGGTCGCGGGCGGCACGCCGAGCACCGCGACCAGCAAGGTGTTGCAGATGACGCCGAACGCCATGCCGAGCGCGCCATCGACGAGCTGCGCGGCAAAGCCGATCAGGATGAAGGGAAGCAGCGCGGCGAGGTCGATGGCAGCAAGATCGATCATGGAGCTTCCCAACTCATTCGGTTGAGATGCTGCTGCCGCGATTCAGTGCGCCGCGCCAGCCCAATTTTTCTGCTGGCGGTGAAGGGATTTATTTATGCCGAAGGCCGCCGTCCGCGAAAGGTCAGCGGGTTATGTCGTCGGGGAGGTTGTCGCGCACATAGTCGATGAAGGCGCGCAGCTTGGGCATCACCTGCTTGCGGCCGGGATAATAGAGGAAGAGGCCCGAGGTCGAGGCGGCATGGTCGGTGAGCACCAGTTCGATCTCGCCCGCATCGACCATCGCGGTCGCCATCGGTTCGGCCATCATGCCGAGCGCGACGCCGGTGCGCAGCGCGACGAGCGCCGCGCTCCAGTCGTTGACGATCACCGGGCCGGTGACCGGGATGTCGAACTCGCGATTCCCCTTTTCAAAGGTCCATGGCAGCAGCGCGCCGGTCGCGAGACGGAAACGGACGCAGCGATGCTCGCGCAGCGCCTCCGGCGTTTCGGGACGGCCATGGCGCGCAAAATAGGATGGCGCGCCCGCGACGACGAAGCGAAAGGGGCCGGTCAGCCGCACCGCGATAACATCGGCGTCGAGCGACTCACCCATCCGCACCCCGGCGTCGAACCCGCCCGCACTCAGGTCCGACAGCGCGTCGTCGGCATAGATTTCGAGCTCGATTTCGGGATAGGTTTCGCAAAAGCCCGCGATGATCGGCTCGAACAGGGGCTGCACCGCCCCGCGCATCAGGTTGATGCGCAATCGCCCCGCGGGCCGGTTGCCGAGGTTGCGCGCCGCCTCATAGGCATCGGCAAGCCCCGAATAGGCGGGCGCCGCGCGCTCGAAGAACATTTCGCCCGCCTGGGTGAGCCCCACGCTGCGCGTCGTGCGCATGAACAGCGGCGCGCCGACGCGCGCCTCGAGCGCCTTGATCGTCTGGCTGATCGCGGAGGGCGAGACGCCGAGATCGGCGGCCGCGGCGGAAAAGCTCCGCCTTTCCGCGACGCGCAGGAAAGCTTCGATCCCGTCGAGCGCCCCATGGGGGATTGTTAAATCCTGCTTCAAGGCACTTGCAGATTATAGAGGATTATCTAAGTGCGCAAGCGCGCCTATAAAGGTTGCACAACGAAACGAAAGGAACCTCTCCCATGTCCTACCAGCTCTCCTCTTTCCGTCATTTCCCCTCCGCCTTTGCCATTGTCGCCGCGTCGGCGCTCGCCTTTACCGGCCTGATGGCGTCGGCCACCCCCGCCTATGCCCAGTCGGGCGGCGATTATCGCTGCGCCGGCCTCGCCGAACAGGCGCATGTCGCGGCAAACGGCCTCGAAGGCGCCAAGCAATCGAGCGCAAAGCGCTTTGTTTCGACCGGCAAGAAGCTGTGTGAAGCGGGCAACGAACGCGCCGCCGCCAAGCAGTTCCGCGCCGCGCTGAAGATCGCCGGCGTCGCCGAAGTCGAAACCGACAGCCAGCTGGCCGCGCGCTAAGCGAGGCCGAGACCAATCTCCGGACCGTCCTCTCCCTCTCCCCCGACGGGTCCACAAACTGGGGCGGCACTCGACAAGAGGCCGCCCCATTTATCTGTGCGCGGCCGGAGCGATCAGCGCCGCCGATAGCGGAAATACCAGATCGCGATCGTCTCCAATCGTCATTCCGGCAAAGGCCGGAATCTCGCCGGTGCATCAGGCCGCAACGATGAGATCCCGGCCTGCGCCGGGATGACGATTCAGGTGGAGCGTTTGCGCGCTAAATCCGTCGATAACGGAAATACCAGACTTCGTGACGCATTGCAATTATCCATTTGTTATAATTGAGGTTTTATACGATTCGCCGATGCCTGAAACCGTGATAGCAATCACCGGGTAATCACCGAAGCCAATCCAGATTGACTGGCTGAAGATCAGCTAGCACAAGCGAAAATCCAAGTGGCAAGTGCAAATGCATGGCGCACTCGCGTCAGCTTCTCGACAGCAAGACCGAAACAAGCGGTGAGGTCCGTCATTTCCCGGTGGCCGCTTCATCGGATACGGTTTGGAGTTTTGGAGACATCTCGAGAGACCTGACGATCTGTAGTGCGATGTGAGGAATTGATGCAGAGGATCATCGTTGCAGGAGCCGGCGCAGTCGGTAGCTACCTGGCGGGACGACTGTCTAGCGGCGGAATTGAAACTCTGCTTCTTGCGCGAGGGAAAAGAGTTCGAGAAATTGCAAACAACAAGATTGATATAGAATTCGCTGGCCAAGTGATGTCTGCAACTGTTCCGGTTGCCACCACAGGTGATGGCGCTGGCATTGCCGACGTTGTTTTCTTGTGCACCAAGGCGCCTGATGTCGAGGGTTCATTGTGTTCACTCACGACAAATGTTGGCCCCAGCACAGCAATCGTCACCTTGCAGAATGGGGTTGAAGCACCGCAACTGATCGCCGCGAAGTTCCCTTGCTCCCCTGTGCTGGCAGCACGCCTGCACGGTTTCTTCGAATTACACGGGCTGCGCGTACGGCACGTGGGAGTGCCTCCTAGCCTTGTCTTTGGCCAAATCTCAGGCACCGCCGCTGGAGCCGTGCAACAAGTTTCGGGACTTCTTGAAATTGCCGGGATCGCTGCGACGGAATCATCCGATATTGAAGCTGACCTTTGGGAGAAGCTGGTCCTGGCGAGCTCGCTTGGCGGAATTGGCGCAGCAACCGGATTGAATGTTGGCGGCTTGCGGCGGGATCCGGCCAATTGGGCTCTATTTAAGGCTGCAGTCCGGGAAGTCATTGCTGTCGCTTACGCCCGAGGTGTCAGAGTCTCGGAGAATTGTGCTGAACGCACCCTTGCGTTCGTCGCTGAATTCCCTGCAGACGCGACGACCTCAATGCATCGTGATCTCGAAGCAAGACGGCCATCGGAATACGTGAGTTTGACCGGTGCCGTCATCCGCATGGCAGCGGTATCCCGAATTTCCGTCCCCGCACACAAGGAAATTGAGAGCCTAATCAGGCAGCGCGGCTTGTTGACCTGAGTTTCATACCTTTGCGAAGCCGCATCCGACAACGACCAAATGGTCAGCCAATATCCGTCAATCCGTCCAGCGCGACGACGGTTGCTTGTCGGTCCAAGTGGCGACGCTGACCTCAAACCATGTCTGATCACATGCGCGTCCTAATCTGCTTTAATCCTTGGGGGAAAGCCTTCCCCTGAGCCCGAGCCGCTGCGCTGTCTTGGGCTACCCCTTCAAGCGGGGACACCCCGCAACGCCCCGGGAAGCGGAGCGGGGCTGTTGACGCGCTCTGTCCCGCAGGTCCTGCGGCCCCGCTCCTGAGGGCGCGGCATTTCACGAGAATGGCCCCGCATGCACTCTGAACCGGCGGTCAAGACTTCACGCGCAGGCCTGGAATGCCGACAGGTCCCGGCATTCCGCCTGCACGAGCAAGTGTGCCATTGCCGCCTCCTTTCAGGGTGCGGTTTCCTGTTGGCGTAATCTCGCTGGTCGCTTGCGCCACATTCGCGAAGAACAGGAGAAGATGAGAGTGAGAGGGGGGCGGGCTTCGCCGTGACGGGATGAGGGTCGAGAGAGAGGCTCCCGGCCGCCCGTCATGGAGATTTTCCCATGAACATGCAGGTTCTCGATACACGCCGCGATGCGAGCGGCGGCTACAAGGTCGATGTCTCACGCGGCTCTCACAATGGTCGGGTTTCGTCGGAATGGTTCTCGCGGCCGGATGATCAGCGTTTCCTATCGCTGGACGAGCTGGCCAGCTCAGTGCGCGGGCGATCCGAGCGCAGCAGGACCCGCGTGGTCGAGACCGCGCTCATCCATGTCGAGGCAAACCGGGGCGATCCGGAACGCCTGGCGCTGATGCTGCCTGGCGCCGATGCACCGGTCGCGCCCACCCATTGGAGCTTCGGCCAGCTCGCGAGCCAGGTCGGCGCACCTGCGGCATATCTGCGCCAGCTTCCCGCACCTCTGGCTGCGATCAATCTGCAATATGGGCTGACCTCGAACCGGGCCGAGCAGATCAAGACCCTCGAGACCAAGGATGGGCATGGCGGCAGCCGCGTCGAACTGCGCGCGGTGACCGGCCCTGACTATGGGCGCATCTATGATCACGAACTGGTCGAAGCCGTGCAGAAGATCGCGGGAAACGGCACCGGGGACACCCGCTGGAAGGTGCCGGGCGTGCTCGACTGGTCGACCGGGATCTACAATCCGCGCGTCGACATCTCGAAGGACACGACCACGCTCTACGCCTCCGACCGCGACGTGTTCCTGTTCCTGGTCGACGATCTCAATCCCATCGAAGCGGGCCGCTTGCCCGATGGATCGCCCGATCTCTACTTCCGCGGCTTCTACTGCTGGAACTCCGAGGTCGGCGCCAAGACGCTCGGCATGGCCAGCTTCTATCTGCGGGCGGTGTGCCAGAACCGGAATCTCTGGGGCGTCGAGGACTTCGAAGAGATCAGCATCCGGCACAGCAAATATGCCGCCAACCGCTTTGCCCATGAAGCCGCGCCGGCGCTGGAAGGCTTCGCCAACTCCTCGCCTTTGCCCTTCGTCAACGGCATCAAGGCGGCGCGTGAGCGGATCGTTGCCCGCACCGACGAGGAACGCGGCGACTTCCTGCGCCATCGCGGTTTCTCGAAGGCCGAGACCGGCAAGATCATCGAGACGGTGCTTGCCGAGGAAGGCCGTCCGCCGGAATCGATCTTCGATTTCGTGCAGGGGATCACCGCGCTGGCTCGCGGCAAGGCGCACCAGGATGCCCGGCTCGATATGGAGGGCAAGGCGAAGAAGCTGCTCGACCGGGTTCACTGAGTCCGGTCAGTCCTCCCTGTCTCCCCTCGCGTGGCGCTGCCTTCTCCAGAGTGAGAGGGCGGCGCTTCGCTTCGTGACGGGTCGAGGCCTGAGAGAGAGTCTTTCAGGCGGCCCGTCATGGAGAACCACTATGACCAAGCAATTGCCCAAGCTCGTGCTCAGTTCCTCGCGTGACATCCCTTTCAGTCAGCTGGTGTTGAGCCAGAAGAACGTCCGGCGCCTGAAGGCTGGCCTATCGATCGAAGACCTCGCCGACGACATCTACCGCCGCACCCTGCTCCAGAGCCTCAATGTCCGGCCCGTAGTCGGTGAGGATGGCCAGGAAACTGGTATGTTCGAGGTTCCCGCCGGCGGCCGACGCTTCCGCGCGCTCGAACTGCTGGTGAAGTCGAAGCGGATGGCCAAGGATCAGCCAGTGCCCTGCGTGGTTCGCGAGGCTGGCATCGCCGAGGAAGACTCGCTGGCGGAAAACGTCATGCGTGTCGGCCTACATCCGCTCGACCAGTTCCGCGCCTTCACCGCGTTGATCGACGCAGGCCTCAGCGAGGAGGACATCGCAGCCCGCTTCTTCGTCTCGGGGCAAACCGTGCGCCAGCGCCTGCGGCTTGCCTCGGTCTCGCCCAACCTGCTCGAAATCTACGGCGAGGACGGCATGTCGCTCGAACAGCTCATGGCCTTCACGGTCAATGAGAACCATGCGCGCCAAGAGCAGGTCTGGGAGCAGCTCAAGCAGACCTACCAGCCTTCCGCCCACCAGATCCGCCGAATGCTGACCGAGGATGCCATTCCCGCCAGCGACCGCCGGGTGCGCTTCATCGGCCTCGACGCCTATGTCGAAGCTGGCGGTTACGTCATGCGCGACCTGTTCTCGTCTGACCAGGATGGCTGGCTGCAAGATCCGGCTCTTGTCGAACAACTCGTCAACGCGAAGCTGACGACCATTGCCGAGGAGATCGGCGCCGAAGGCTGGAAGTGGGTCGAAGCCGCGATCGATCTGCCCTACGGCTGCGAGCGCGGCAAGCGCCGGATCACCGGCACGACCTTGCCTTTGACCGACGATGAGCAGGCACAGCTCGACGCGTTGGTCGAGGAATATGACGGCCTCGGCGAGGAGTACCAGGATGGCGGCGACCTGCCCGACGAGGTCGATGCGCGGCTGACCGAGATCGACGCCGGTATCACCGCGCTCACCCAGCGTCCGGTCACTTACGATCCTGAGGAACAGGCGCGCGCAGGCGTATTCGTCTCGCTGTCGCACGATGGGCGGCTGCGGATCGACCGGGGCTATGTGCGCCCGGAGGATGAACCGGCCGCTGAAGGTGCTGGTGACGACGATAGCCAGGCTGCCGGAATTGCTCCGACCGGCCCGACGGTAAGCGTCGGTGGCCAGGTGCAGACTGGCGAACAGGCCGAAGACGAAGACGACGCCATCCGTCCGCTGCCCGACCGGCTCGTATCCGAACTAACCGCCGAGCGCACGCTGGCGCTGCGTGACGCTCTGGCCAATGCGCCCGATGCCGCGTTCCTCGCCCTGCTGCACGCGCTGTGCCTGTCGGTGTTCCGGTCGCATGTGCAGGCTGGCTGCGTGCAGATCGGCGTCACTCAGGCATGGCTTGGCAATGCCGCCCCGAACCTGCGCGAGACGGCGTGGAGCCAGTCGATCCAGCAGCGGCACGAGCAATGGGCCGATCGGCTGCCCAGCGAGCCCGATGAGCTGTGGTCGGCACTCACGGCCATGGCCCACGAAGAGCAGATGGCCTTGCTTGCCCACTGCGTCAGCCAAGGCGTCAACGCGCTGTTCGAGGCGACCAAGGGCTACGACGGTCGGATCTCCGCGCACGGGGTTGCGCAGCGGATCGCCGCCGCCGATGCCTTGGCGGGAGTGGTCGGGCTCGACATGGCTGAAGCAGGCTGGGCGCCGACGGTCGACAACTACCTCGGCCGCGTCACCAAGCCCCGGATCATCGAGGCAGTGCGCGAGGCCAAGGGCGACGCCACGGCTGTGCTGATCGAGCATCTCAAGAAGGGCGACATGGCCCGCGAGGCCGAACGTCTGCTTGCAGGCACCGGCTGGCTCCCCGAACCGCTGCGACTGCCGCAAGCCGAAGCCGAGCCCGAAGCCGACGAGCAGGTCGCCGATCTGCCCGACTTCCTCGCCGAGGAGGGTCAGTTCGATCAGCACGAGCAGGACGACGCTTACGCAGTCGCCGCCGAATGATGCCGATGCGCGGGGCGGCCGGTGCGCCGTCCCGCGCCCATTTCCCGACTTCGAAGGAGCCAGACGATGGCTGACTATTACACCCCGACTGTGGTCGACCCGTTCATTCCGCTTGTCGCCATGCTGCCAATCGAACGCCTGTTCCTTGCGCAGGTCTTCAGCGAGGAAATCAATGGCGAGGCTGCCTACTATTTCAGCGAAGACGGTCCGTGTGACCTGATCTCGCTGTCTGCCGAGGAGGTCCGGGCGGCACTTGATGCCGCCACGCCCGAAACCAGCCGGCTCGCGCAGAAGCTGATCGACGAACAGCCCGATGCGATCCTGGGCGAGGATGACATCGATCTAGACATGTGCGGCGACCTGTGGCCGGACGTACTGCAAGACATCGTGCGCCGCTCGCCCGACCTCGATCACGTGACCGTCACCATGGCGTTCACCTGTTCGAAGATGCGCCCCGACGGATTTGGCGGACTCGCCATGCTGATCACGGGCACCGCGATCCGCTCTGAATCCACCCACACCCTGTTCGATCGCTTTTATGCCGAGGCTTCAGCCAACGGGGAGATCAGTCATGGCAATTCCTGACTATGCCCGCACCAACTTCGAAACGCTGGTGAAAGCGGCCAAAGCCGGTGATCTGGCGCTGATGGAATGCACCGAGGTCGAAAGCAGCGAGACCCGTTACGTGCTCTGCGCCATCGGCCGCGATGAGGGTGACTATGTCATGACCCCGTTCGGTCACCTCGCCCCAGGCAATCCCTACGAAGCCTACGTCCCGCCCGCCTGAGCGGCGCCGACTCCCAAACCATTTTCAAAAGGACATTTCCCATGACCAACTCGCTTGCTGCGGGTGCTTTCGTGCGCCCGCTGTCCGTCCAATGCCCGGAGCAAACCGCAGCTTCGATCATCCTTGCCGCCTATGATCTGCTCGGGCACTTCGCCGCCGGTCGCCGCATCGACACGCCAGCCATCCGCACCGCGATGCAGTCGGCATTCGGCGCGAGCGATGCTGCCGGAGCTTGGGACTGGAAGGCTGCCTACGAGGCGGTTGAGGTCGCGCAGTTGTTGTTCCTGCGGCGCTATGGTCCGGCCATCAATTCCAGGACATCCGATCCGTTCGAACAACTCAAACTCGTCGAGCGGATTGCCCGGCTCGCCCCGACGCAAACCCGGCGCAGCGAGGAAATGCAGGCCTACCAGCAATTCTCGACGCCACTGGGGCTGGCCTGGGTAGCTGGCTTCGCAGCGGGCTTCGTCCCTGGCGAACTGGTGCTCGAACCATCGGCGGGCACCGGTTTGCTCGTCATTCAGGCCGAGCTTGGCGCGAGCAGGTTGGCATTGAACGAGGTGGCCGATGTGCGCGCCGCGCTGCTACGCCAGCTGTTCTACACCGCGACCGTCACCACGCACGATGCCGCGCAGATCCACGACCGGCTCGATCCCGGCATCTTGCCGAGCTGCATCGTAATGAACCCGCCGTTTTCTGCCGCCGTTGGCGTCGAGACGCGCGTGGCGGATGCTGCATTCCGCCACCTGTCGTCGGCTGTGGTGAGGCTCGCACCCGGCGGGCGTCTCGTCGCCATCACCGGCGCGAACTGCTCGCCCGAGCACAGAGCGTGGCGCGACGGATTCGTGCGGCTGCAGGAACAAGTCCGTGTGGTGTTCACCGCGCCGATTGCCGGCTCGATCTTCGCTCCGCACGGCACGAGCATCGAAACCCGTTTGACGGTGATCGACAAGCTGCCCGCCGCTGAGCCGACCTCCTTCCCGGCGCCCCCGGGCACCGCGCCCGACCTAGCGACTCTGCTGCACTGGCTAATCGATCGCCTGCCGCCCCGCGCCATTCCCGCCGCCCAGCAAACTCCAGCCCTCCGGCCAGCCGCATCGCGCCGGGTAGCTGCACCACGGCCCAGACTTGCAGTCGCCCACCCGGCTGAACCGACTGGCGTGCTGCTCGACTACGAGGTCGCCGACTGGACAGACGAGGTATCGGCCCGCCTCAGCGAAACCCTCTACGAGCCCTACACGCTGCAATCCTTGCGCATTCCCGGTGCGCAGCCGCATCCAACCAAGCTGGTGCAATCCGCCGCCATGGCCTCGGTCGCGCCGCCCAAGCCGAGCTATCGTCCACACCTTCCCAATGCTCTGGTCGAACAAGGCCTGCTCTCGGACGCCCAACTTGAATCGGTGATCTATGCAGGTGAGGCGCATAGCCAGCATTTGGCCGGCAGTTGGACGGTCGATGCGACTTTCGACAAGGTCGAGGCCGCGCCGGACGACAGCGACACTGCGGTCCGCTTCCGCAAGGGCTGGTTCCTTGGCGACGGCACCGGCGCGGGCAAGGGTCGCCAGGTTGCCGGGATCATCCTCGACAACTGGCTGAAGGGCCGCCGCCGCGCGGTGTGGATCTCCAAGTCAGACAAGCTGCTCGAAGACGCCCAACGCGATTGGCGGGCATTGGGGCAGGAACCGTTGCTGGTCACCCCGCTTGCCCGCTTTCGTCAGGGCACGCCGATCCGGCTTGAGCAGGGCATCCTTTTTACGACCTATGCCACGCTACGCAGCGATGCGCGTGAAGGCAGAGTTTCCCGCGTCCAGCAGATCGTCGATTGGCTCGGAACCGACTTCGACGGGGTCATTGTCTTCGACGAAAGCCATGCGATGCAGAATGCCGGTGGCGGCAAGAGCGAACGCGGGGATGCGGCCCCTTCACAGCAGGGCCGTGCTGGCCTGCGCCTGCAGCACGCTCTGCCGGATGCCCGGGTGCTCTACGTCTCCGCCACCGGCGCGACCACGGTCGAGAACCGCGCCTATGCGCAGCGGCTCGGCCTCTGGGGCGGCGCGGACTTCCCCTTCGACAAGCGCACCGATTTCGTGGCGGCAATCGAAGCCGGCGGTGTCGCGGCGATGGAAGTGCTGGCGCGCGACCTCAAGGCGCTCGGCCTCTATTCCGCACGGTCGCTGTCCTACGAAGGCGTCGAATATGAACTGCTCGAACACCAGCTAACCCCGGATCAGGTTCGTATCTATGACGCCTACGCAGGAGCGTTCCAGATCATCCATAACAACCTAGATGCCGCGCTCGAAGCCGCGGGGGTGACCAGCGCCGCCGACGGCACATTGAACGTTACTGCCAAGTCTGCTGCCCGTTCAGCGTTCGAAAGCGCCAAGCAGCGCTTCTTCAACCACCTCATCACCGCGATGAAGACCCCGACGCTGATCCGCGCGATCGAGCAGGGGCTCACTGATGGTCATGCCTCCGTGGTGCAGATCGTCTCGACCGGCGAAGCCCTGCTGTCGCGGCGGCTTGCCGACATCGATCCGGGCGAATGGAACGATGTCCAGTGCGACGTTACGCCACGCGAATATGTTTTGGACTATTTGCTGCACAGCTTCCCGACGCAGCTCCACGAGCCGTTCACTGATGGCGATGGCAACCTCTCGTCACGGCCTGCCTATGACGGCGATGGCAATGTCATCCAGTGCCGCGATGCCCTCGAACGGCGCGATCGGCTCATCGAGCAACTGGCAGCGATGGAACCGGTCCAGGGCGCACTCGATCAAATCGTCCAGCGGTTCGGCACCGATATGGTCGCCGAGGTCACCGGCCGCTCGCGTCGGATCATCCGCAAGGTCGATTCAGATGGGACGCGCTTTGCAGTCGAGAACCGGCCCGCCCATGCCAATCTCGCCGAGGCGCAGGCGTTCATGGAGGACAGGAAGCATATCCTGATCTTCTCTGACGCCGGCGGCACCGGGCGGAGCTACCACGCCGATCTTGGCAGCCGTAACCAGCGGTTGCGGCATCATTATCTGCTCGAAGCAGGCTGGAAGGCCGACACCGCAATCCAGGGGCTCGGGCGCACCAATCGCACCAATCAGGCGCAGCCGCCGTTGTTCCGCCCGGTCGCCACTGACGTCCAGGCAGAAAAGCGCTTCCTCTCGACCATCGCGCGGCGGCTCGACACATTGGGCGCGATCACGCGGGGGCAACGCCAGACCGGCGGGCAAGGCCTGTTCAGGCCGGAGGACAATCTCGAAAGCCCCTACGCCCGAGATGCCCTGCGCCAGCTCTATATGCTGATCTATACGGGCAAGGTAGCAGGGTGCTCGCTCGTGCTTTTCGAGAGCCTGACCGGCCTGTCGCTGACCGACGGCAGCGGTTGCCTGAAGGACGAACTGCCGCCGATCACCACCTTCCTCAACCGGCTGCTCGCGCTGACCATCGCCATGCAGAACGTGCTTTTCACCGCGTTCGAGCAATTGCTCTCCGCCAAGGTCGAAAGCGCGATGGCGAGCGGCACCTACGACATCGGGCTTGAAACGCTGACCGCCGACAGCTTCACGGTCGCGCACAGCGAGACCATCTACACCCATCCGTCGACCGGTGCTGAAACCCGCCTGCTCACGATCGCGGTGCGGGAGCGCAATCAGCCGGTGACGATTGATAAGGCGTTGGCCCTTTTGGGCGAGCCCGGCGCGCGGCCGCTGGTCAACTCCCGCTCGAAGCGTGCCGCCGTGCAATTGCCTGCCCGCAGTCTGATGCTCGACGATGGCGAGATCGAGCGGCGCGTCCGCCTGATCCGGCCGATGGAGAGGCTCTATCTGTCAGTCGCTCATCTGCCAGAGACCAGCTGGGAACCCGCCGACGAGGCTACGTTCCGGGCAGTGTGGGATGCGGAAATCGCGCAGGTTCCCGAGTTCGATACCAGCGAGCTGCATATCGTCACCGGGCTGTTGCTGCCCATCTGGAAGCGACTGCCGGAGGATTCGACCCGCGTCTATCGGCTGCGCACTGACGACGGGACCACCATCGTTGGCCGCCGCGTGTCCCCGGCATGGGCCGTGAATGCCGTCAGCGCCGACGCACCGCAACTCACGCCACCACAAGCTCTGTCGCTGCTGCGCGAAGGGCACACCGTGCTCAACCTGACCGACGGACTGCAACTGCGCCGTTCGCGCCACTGCCAAGTGAACCGGATCGAACTGACCGGATTCGGTCCAACCGCCGTCGACCGGCTCAAGGCGATGGGGCTGTTTTCCGAAATCATCAGCTGGAAGCTGCGGCTCTTCGTGCCCGACGACACCGCCCTGGGCAGCGAGGTGATCGAACGGCTGTTCGCCCGTCATCCCCTGACCCGCATCCTCGACCGGAAGGCTGCCTGACATGGGCACACTTTCGACCCGCGCGGGCGAATTGTCGGAGCGGCTTGCACAAAATGTGCAGGCCGTCTGCCGCCATTACCTGCCAGCCGGTCGCCGCGAGGGGCGGTATTGGATGGTCGGCGATGTCGCAGGCGCGCCCGGGCGCAGCCTCTACGTCCGCCTGTTCGAAACGGAACGGGGAAGGATCGGCAACTGGGTCGATGCCGCGACCGGGGAACACGGCGATCTTGTTGACCTCATTCGCTTGAACCAGCGACATGGCCGCCTGTCCGAGACCATCGACGAAGCCGAGAAGTTCCTCTCCCTCCCGCCATCGGCGGAGGTCGATCCTTGCCGAATGGCCAATTTGCCGCTCGCCCGCGTTGGTTCGCCAACCGCTGCACGACGGCTGTTCGCGGCCTCGAAACCGCTCGCTGGCACTTTGGCGGCATCCTACCTTGCCGTGCGCGGCATCACCCGAATCGGTGAACTTGCCGCACTGCGTTTCCATCCCCGCTGCTACTACCGGACAAGCGAGGATGACCTTCCCGGGACGCCAGGCAGCTTTCCAGCCCTGATCGCGGCGGTAACAGACTGTGACGGCGTGCAGACCGGCACGCATCGCACCTGGCTAGACGCAAGCGGCTCGGCAAAAGCAGCCGTCGCATCGCCGCGACGCGCGATGGGCAATATTCTCGGGCACGCGATCCGGTTTGGCTTGGCTGAGGATGTCATGGTCGCAGGCGAAGGCATCGAGACCGTCCTGTCGCTGCTTGATGCTATGCCCGCTATGCCGATGATCGCGGCAACATCGTCCGCCCACCTTGCCGCCATCCAGTTCCCGCCCTCGCTGCGCCGCCTCTATGTCGCGCGCGACCGAGACAAGGCTGGCGATGGCGCATTTGCGTTGCTCTCGGACCGGGCACAGGCCGCAGAGATCGAGCTGGTTTCGCTCATACCAGCGTTGGGGGACTTCAACGACGATCTGCGCCAACACGGTGCGCCCGCCTTGAGCACACGGGTCTTTGTCCAGTTGCACGAGGCTGATCGCAGCAGGTTCATCGAGAGCTGAGGTCGGCCGAGACGGGGCGTGGGTGGCGCGCCGGTTTGATCATAGTCTCCCGGCTATCCGCACCGAGCACGCCCGGCCCTCCTTCAGGCGCGATCCGAGAGACCGGCAGCGGCGAGGCTGCAATGGCGGTCCGCGGCTATTTTCCGGCGGCGCAGGAAGCATCGCATCAAGCGATGCGACAAATCAGCGAAACCCGCGCCTTTCCATCGCGACCCAAAATAGCCGCCGCCCACCATCCTCCGCTGCGCTCCGGTCCAAGGGGATGCAGCCCCGCCGCTGCCGGTCAGAGGGATCGCCGTGAAGGCCGGGCAAGGTGCCCGGTCATGCGAACCCAGGATCATCCCCATGACATTCCCCGACGAACCCGACCATGAAGTCTCGCCGACAGCTCATCTCCTCGATGAAATCGCACTCTACGGTTACCGTCCCTTCTCGGACGAAGCTGACCCACGACCACTTCCCGATGAACGCATCGCCGCCGGCGCTGTCGCCGACATGTTCGACGCCCTGATCGCCACGATGCTCGACACCAGACTTGAACCCGATCTTGAAGACCTGTGCTGGGCACTCGGCAATCTGTTCCACCGCGCTGAAGGCCGCATCAGCCGCGAGCTCGACGATAATGAGGACGCGCAAAAGCGCAGCCAGCGAGAGCAGGACGGCTCCGAGGTCAAGTCGGTCGAGCTCGAACGGCTGATCCGCGAAGGCATCGGGCTGATCGAACGCCGCAACGCCATGGAGTTCATGCGTGATGCCGCCTCCGACCAGTTCGAAGTGCATTTCCGCAAGGCCTGGACTCCGCGCACCGGCTCACTCGTCAATCACCGCACTCTGACCGCCGCCATGATCGACAGCCGCGACTTGCTTGCCGCCAAGCGCCGTTCGGAAACCGAACCCCTTGTGCCGACCGGCACGCGCATCGCATTCACCTCCGGCCCCGCCTATCAGGATCATGGCCGCATCTGGGCCGTGCTCGACAAGGTGCTCGCCAAATATCCCGACATGGTCCTGTTCCACGGCGGGAATCCTACCGGCGGCGAGCACATAGCCTCGCTATGGGCACGCAATCGCAAGATCGTCCATGTGCCGTTCCGGCCCGACTGGGACCGGTTCAAGAAGGCGGCACCCTTCCGCCGCAACGATCAGATGTTGGAAGCGCTACCCAAGGCGGTGGTCGCCTGCCCGGGCAATGGCATCAATGCCAACCTTGTCGACAAGGCGCGCAAGATGGGGATCTCAGTCTGGATGATCGAATAAGAGGCAGATCTATCCTTTCAATTTCCAGCCAAATTCCAAAGCTCGTTCAAGCGACGCGTAATAGTATCAAGCATGGATTGATCGGCCGCGCTCAGCATTACCGAAATATGTTCGCCAGTCCTGTAACGGTCGAGAATGGCGTTTCGGGCTTTAGCAAGCGCGACGAACTCGGTCGCGATTGGTGTGTCGCTTACGGAAGCGATCACGTTGGACCGAAATTGCGTAGGATCATAGACGGCGGCAGCATCTGGCAGGAATAGGATCTTCGAGACATCGCCCAATTGCGGACTTACGTCGATCAACTCGCCGTTCCGCTTGCGCCAAACACCGTGATGCTCCGCTTCAAAATAAAGACCGGGAATGTGCCATACTGCCCACCCGTAGGCGATGGTCCCGCCAGCTCTCGTAATCTTTCGAGCCACATTGTCGAAGCATGCCGACATCTGTGCATCCGACGACCGCTTTGATCGAATGTAGACTGGCCGTTCCAGCGAAATGGACCGACAAAAGCTCAGCAGCTCCGGAGTTATCGACTTAGGCAACGTGTTCATCAAAGTGCATTTACCCTGTCACTGCAAGCTGCTCCAGTGCCCCTTTATACCTCTAGGTCTGGGAGGACATCCCGCTCTCAAAGGCCAATCCGGTGGCCGACCCCAAGCCTCCTTCAATCAACCCGTGAAGGGTCCGCTACGCGTTCGCGTGCGGCCACTTCGTCTGTCGCCTTCGTGGTGATTGCGGCTTTGCGCCGTCTGTCCGGGGCCTGTCGAGCGGGGATGGTCCCTGCTCCGAGACAGGAGCTCGAACATGTCACTCAAGACCGCACAGCGTCACGCCTGGAGCCTCGCCCGCACCCTGATGGTCTGCGTCACCTTGTTTCAGGCCGGTAACGGTTATGCCGCCGTTCCCACTTCCGAGTTCGATGGCGATCCCGGCAGCGTGATCCACGAATATGACCCGTTCAATCCCTGAACGCGGCACAACGCGCTTGCCGGACAGGCCGGATGCCCAATGGCTATTCCGGCCAGTTCGCATGTCTGCTATGAACTCTCGGCAAATTGCGCTGCGGTGGTGGTGGAGAGCGCGTCCCTTATCCTTGATTTCAAGGAGGACGCCATGTTGATCGGTCTCACACTCGTAATTGTCGCAGTCTACATGTGCTGCGCGCTGCTTATTCGCCTCTCGGTGCATGCTCTGCCTCTGTTCGTGGGCTTCGCTGCCGCATCGGTCACTTACCATTCTGACCACGGCCTGGTTGCCGCACTGGTCGCGGCGACCTTGGCTGGCATCGCAACCATTGCACTTGCCCAAATCGCGCTCGGTCTGGCTCGTTCCGACCTTGCCCGCGCCGCCATCGGTCTCGTCTTTGCCATGCCAGCGGCCATCGCTGGCTACCACGCGGTCCACGGCATCGCCGCAGCGACGATGCCCGTCAGCATCTGGCCCACGGTCGTTTCGTTGATCGGCGGCGGCGTGATCGCTGCGACTTCATGGGCGCAGTGGAGCCGCTCCGCCCGCTGACGACGTTCACGCGAAGCCCCGCCCGGCGGCTGCCGGACGGGGCATGCCCGGTCAGAGCCAGCCGGGACGGGGTAGCGGAGGATCAGGGTGGGCTCTGTCTCAATCGCGTCGGTGGCTGCCGGGGCGGTGTCAGGATCCAGCCTGACCCAAGGACCGAGGGCTGGGCCGAAGCTGGATGAGCGGTCTGATAGAGCGCGGTTCCGGACGACTGGTGACAGGTGATTTCCCGATGCCGCAATTCGGGAGTGCGGGCGTAACTGCGGACACCAACAGAGGCTGATCCCGATCCTCTACAGCGCCAGTCTGTGAGGTCCGATAGAGAGCCATGGATTTCCATCTCAAGTACGACCCAAACCCAATGCGACCTCTTCAATGGCTTTGGTTGGCAGGGGATGGCTTCGCCGCTTGATCCCTTGCTGCAACGCGGGGCCGCCCGGTTTCTTCCCCTGGCTCTGCGACCCATTCCTCGCGAGGCAAGAAACCCGCCGGCCCCGTGTCCTCCACCTCCGTTCCGGCCCTGCGGGTGCAGCGGGCGCAAGCCCCTGCCTTCAACCAGCCATCGAGGCCGCGATGGGCGCGGGTTCGAGCAACTTGAAGGAATTGATCATGGCAAACATCGGAACTTTCACCAAGACCGGCAACGAATACAAGGGCGAGATCGTCACCATGTCGGTGCAGCAGAAGAACGTCCGCATCGTCCCCGAAGAAAGCGACAACGAAAACGCACCGTCGCACCGGGTCTTCGTCGGCCGCGCGGAAATCGGAGCCGCCTGGACCAAGCGTTCGAACGAAGGCCGCGACTACCTCTCGGTCAAGCTCGACGATCCCAGCTTCACCGCCCCGATCTTCGCCAACCTGTTCGACGACGAAGACGGCAAGAGCTTCAACCTGATCTGGTCGCGGGCGCGCCGCACCAACGGCGACTGACCGGCCAGACAGGCCCCGCCCGGCACCGCCGGGCGGGGCTTTGTCGTGCGATCGAGGCCTTGCTGGCGCTCAGGGTCGTTCTAGCAGAAGCGCAGCGTCGACCTCGAGTTCACGCGCCAGCTTTTCGATCACGTCGACAGTCGCCGCATACTGGCACCGCTCGAGGCTGCTGACATAGGTCCGGTCGACTTCAGCGCGATGGGCGAGTTCTTCCTGCGACAACCCCGCTGCCAACCGGTGCCGTTTCAAGTTTTTCGCCAGGACCTCGCGCAATGTCATTGCGCCGGAAGACCATCATTGCAGAGTATTTAACCACGGAGTATACTCTGAAGTACCGCGCTCGAAGGGCAACGTGCTGCTAAACCGCACAATTCTGCGACAGATCCGGTCATGCCCTGCGGCGCACCCCATCTTCCCCAAATGGGGACAAGCGAGGAATTCACCAGTTTGGAGGAATCTTCTGATACACCTCGTTCCATGAAATTCGAGTCGAAGCGGAGGCTCGACCTATGACAGTTCCTTCGTTCGAGGACCGTGCGCCCAGTGACGACCAGGTTACGGCCTATGACGAGCGCCATTTTGTTACCTATTTGCGCCTGCTCGACGCCGCCGAAGAAGGTGCGGAATGGCAGGAAGTAGCCCGGATCGTGTTCGGCCTCGCTTTCGAATCCGACCCCGAACGCGCGCGCCTTGTCCATGACAGCCATCTCGCGCGGGCGCGCTGGATGACCGAACAAGGCTATCGCCAGCTGCTGGAAAAGTCGCGAAATCAGTGACTACCAGTGCTGCGCTGCGTAATTCTTCGTAGTTGAACACCCCGCCATAGTCCTTCTGCGCGCACAAACTCCCGCCCACTTTGCTACTTGCTCCTTTTCTTTACCGGTCAATGATTTGAGGCTTGGCCAGCTTGCCTTTGCTTTGCGGAGGGCTCATGTCCGGGGGTATTTCATGGCGGTCGGAGCCGACTGCGGATCAATACCGGCACCATGACTATGCGGATTTTGCGCAGGAATTCCTGCAACGCAATCCCGACTACCGGCGCGACCATGCCGAAACCCGCGAGCGGATTGCTGCCCATCCCGACAGTGCCTTTGCCGAAAAGGAGGGTCTGGCCGGGCGGTGGGGGCTGAGCTTTCCCCACTGCGCCGGATGCCGACCCGCGCATCAGCCCTGCGCTGTGGTCGCCACTCGCCGCGCCAGACGTGATCGTGCTGGCGACTGCCGATATCTCGACAGTCCCGCTCCCTTCCGGCTTTGAGCCGCTGGTCGATGGACAGGGGCATGACGAGCATCATGTCGTGGCAGGGTCGGGCACGGCGCGGCTTCGCCTTTGCCTTCGCCCGCTTTTGCCCGGTAGTGCCGAGAGCCTGATCATCTTGCGTGACCGGTCTGCGCCCGAGCGGCTTTCCGCCGCGCTTCACTTTGAGCGGATGGCGGACAACCTTTCGCATGGTCCGGATCGCGCGGCGGGGCCGACCGGCTATCGTCGCGGTCGGCTCATCCATTTGCTTGCCATATGCGACGGGCTAGAGGCCGGTGCGGGAACACGTGACCTCGCATTCGCCCTCGTGTTTCCACACCATCGCCCGCTGGCTGGCGCGACCTGGAAGGGATCAGGCGAGAGGCGCCACACGCTCCGGCTCATCGCCGAAGCGCGCCGCCTGGTGGATGGCGGCTTTCGCAAACTGCTTCTGCACAAGTGAACGACCATCCCGATACGCCAAGGACGGCGGCAAAGCGCCCCATCCCGGTCATTTCGACTTCCGCAGCGAATCCCCGAAAGCGGTCGATCGTTATCGATAATGCCAATCGCGTCTCTTAGCTGATCAGCGATCAGAGGTGGGTCATTCCCAAGGCACGTCAGAATCACGCGTCGTAGTTCCCCAAGGCTTGATTGGCCCAGACGGTTGGGTGATGACGGTCAGGTCAAGCTTCGCCCGCCGTTGACGTAGTGCCTGCATACGGTCAGCCGTTTTGCGCCCTTCTGGGGAGCTGCGACCAAGGTGGTAGCGATAAGTCCCGAGTGCGCTGAGAAGGCTGTCGATTGCTTGGGCGCGTTCAACGTCGGTCAAGTCGGGGCGGAGCTTCGCGTAGCCGTCCTGTACTCGTTTCTGGAGCGAGAAGGGCGCATCGACACGCCTCGCCCGGACTGGGACGCCAGTGACCACGACAGGGCGTCCACCTTGCGCACGCCCGACAGAGCGGAACTTGATCTTGTGGGTCTTGAATCCCTGCCTGCGGATTATGACTCTGATAGCCTCTACCAGCTCGCCCCGGACGAACTGGCCGGAAACCGTGAGGTCATCGACCCAGAGCGACATCTTGAGACCTTGGCTGCGGCAAAGTTCATAGATTTCGTCAAACATTGAGCGGTGTACGTGCGTGGTCAGGACAGGGCTGACAGGCGAGCCGAACGGCATTTTGCCATCAATCGCGATGAGTTTGACGAGCAGTCCTGCAACGTCGCTCCTGAGACCAGCGACATAGTAGGCCCAGCGAAAGATGTGTTCGTCACTGGTCGATGGATAGAATTGTTTGATGTCTAGGCTGAGGAACTGAACCTGCTCGACATGATGCTCTGCATTGTCGCGCTGTGAGCGACCCTTTCGCGGGCTGAACAGGTAGGTCGGCTGCTTGATCTTGTTGAGGTGGAACTTCAGCCGCTCGTGGACAGTGCGGAGCTTGCCCGTGGGTACCGCCAGGTCCCGCAACTTTGACCCGATCAGCTCTGTCTTACGCCTCGTGTAGCGCTCTTTGTCGCGGACAAGTGCTTCGAGCTGATGCTTCTTCCAACCGATCAGTTCTGCGAGGTCTCTCTGAGTGAGGTCCTGCGTCCAAGGCGAGTCGCTGAAAGGATAGCGCTCGTATTCTTGCTGCTTACGCCGCTTCACGTTCTGTCGGCTTCATCTTGTCGAGGAGTTGCAGAACCTTTTCGGCCACGATCAGCTGACCGCGGCGGGCAATGGGTTCGCCCTCGATCTCTTCGGCGAAGAACAGCAACTGCGACATGCGGATGTTCACGGCCCTACTGTAGCCCTCCAACAGGTCCATGGTTACGTTCTTCTGGCCCCTCTCGATGTCGGAGATCATGGATTGAGCGACCGAAAGCCGCTCTGCCATCTCAGCTTGGGAGTATCGGCAGTAAAGACGGAGCAGACGCAGCGCCTCGTTGATCATTGGGCGCTTCGTCATCGTTCGGCTGTCCCGAGGTCATCAATTACTCGTGAAAAATCTTCTTCACCAAAACCACTACCTGCCCGATCGCTACCAGCACCTTCATTGCGAAGAGCCATCGCGAGGGGTCCGGCGGCGGGTGATGCCGCTGCGTGCGAGGATCGCTGCTCATTGGTCTTTCTCCTTTCGGCTACACCGGCGATGAAATGCCGGCGCCCGTAAGCCTGTCGGAGAACACTGTTCCGGAGCGTTTGTACCTCGGGTTTGCCGCGCCCGGTCCCGGGCGGGCGCGGCGCGACGCCACCCCCGGCCGAGACGCAGGTGGTAGTCGGGGAAACAATCTCCCCACAGGGCCATAGGCCCCAGCTTCTGACGGGATCAGTATGAGCTACCATCGCCCGATCATATGATCACAACCGAGAAGCAAATGGAAGATTGAATATCGCCCAGAGCGATATCTTATCCACAGGCGCGTTTCTATGATCGATGGCGGAGGGTCCAGAAGGTGCAATCAGATGACAGCTCTCCAGGATAGATCGATGGGTCCGGACAATCTCCTCCCGGCCCACCTATCGCCAGTCAGCGGAGCTTTAGCCATATGCTGCAGCTGACCGTTGATTTGGCCTCCTATGTCATCCAGCGTTCATCGCAGGTGGGGGTTTGTCGAGGTAGGCCCAAGGGTCGTCAAGGAAGGCATCGCAAGCCGCGAGGCCCTTGAGGAGCGCGGCCCGCCAGTGGTTTAGCCCGAGGTCCTGGTCCAGCGTGTCTGCGCCGTCGAGCAAGAACTGCCGAAGCAGCTCGCGCTCCCCGGGGTTGCCTCGGAACAGCCGGAACGCGACCTTCTGGCTGAAAAGGAAAATATTGATGGCATCCGGGTGTCGCTCGGTGAGCTTCAAGCGGTCGAGCTGGAACGTCAGCCGGTCGGCGAGGGCCGGGGGCAGCCCTGCGGGTTCGATCGAGAATACCACTTCGAGTGAACCTGCAGCGTAGGTCACGTTCGCCTTGAGGAAGGTCACGGCCGGAATGACCTGAAAGTACGCGTGGATCATCCCTTGGCCAGCCAGTGCCGCCAGCGTCCCTTTGGCCCTGTTGCAAGGCTGGCAGCTCGGCACGAGGTTGCGGGGATTGATAGCGAGCGCTCGGTATTCATCCTTCGGCAGATGATGATCCAGCGTCGTGGCGTCACCCGACCCGCACAATGGGCATTCCATGACCGCGCTTAGAAGGCGGCTGCGGAGTGAAGCGAGCCGCTGGCCCTTCTGGACCTGATTGTAGGCGCCGTGCAGCGCTTCGGCGCAGTCGGCGAGCGCCGGGGGCTGCAGCGCCGCGTCCGGCTCACCGAGTCGCTGGTCGTAGTCAGCATAGAGGCTGTGGATGGCGGCGCGCTCCGCGTCGCTCAGGTCGTAGACCTTTTCGCCGCTTTTCAGCGTGAGCGCCGTATCCAGCTGATCGTCGATGTCGCCGGCATCCGGCAACCTCACCTTCCACATCGTCAGGCCGCTCGCGTCGCGACGAGGCTCAAGACGTAGGCTCTGGCCTGGAGGCTGAGGCCGCGGTCGAAGCGCCCGTCGATTTGCTCCGTCGTGAGACCGGCATCGACCATCGCCTTGAGCGTTGCGTGGAAGTCGGTGGCTCCGGGATGGAGCCGGAACACCTCGTCCGTGATCTCGCCGATGCTCTCCCCATAGGTCTCGATGCGCGGGGGGAGGATGGTGATCTCGTCGCCGACCCGGTTCACAACCGACACGTGCCGTCCGAGCGTCTCCTGCACGACGACCGGAGAGTGCGTGGCGACCACGGCAAACGCGTCGTTTGCCTTTAATACCAGCCGCACCGAATGCATGAATGCAGCGAGGAGCGGCGGGTGCAGGTGGCTTTCAGGCTCGTCGATAAGGACTATCGACTTGCGCTCCGTTCGCGCGACGAGGGTCGCGGTCGCGTGCATCACGATCTTAAGGCCGGTGCTCCACCCCATGAAGGTGGACTTCGGCTCAAGCGCCAGCAGCTCCATCGGCGATTGGTCCGGGATGTCTGAGAAGGACGGATCTGCGAGCAGGGGGCGGAGGACCCTCAGCAGAAGCTGGGACCGGCCCGCCTCGGAGATCGCCTGGATCGTCCGGGCATATTCGTCGGCTAGCTGCTCCGCAGACTTTAGCCGGGTCCTGACTTGGCGGTCGAATGCGATGCGGTCGTCCAGCGCGCCCGAGTCGGCGTCGATCGCGTCCCCTTCACTCTCGAGGCTTTCCTCCAGCTCGGCGGCGATATCACGCAGCCCGGCGAACGAGTAGCGCCCGGTCCCCGCCCGGAGGTCCTTGGCGATCTGACGGCGCTCCTCAATCCCGACGCCCGGCACCTGGAAGGTGTCGAACGCGCTGTAGGCGACCGTCACGACGCGGCTGAACCCGATGCCCGCCGGCTCGATGCTCCCGAGCCGCAAGATCGCCTCGGAGCGGCGATCGCGCTGCGAAGCGTGAAGGACGCGTGCGAGCCTGGCCATCAGGGTGCTCTTCCCGGAGCCGTTCCGCCCCGTGAGGACCGCCACCCGTTCGGGCAGCCTCGCCTTGGCCGAATCGAAGTCAACGGCCCAGATACCCTCCTGAGCCGGCGCTGCGAAGTCTAGGCTCAGTGGCTCCTGCCACCCCGCGACCCTGAAGGTCATGTCGAGGCCCATCGAGGGAAGGGCGTCGTAGTCCCGCTCGAGCAGGGTTCGTGCGAGGGGCACGTAGCTGTCGAGGTCGAGGTCGCGTGTCACTGAGACGCGCCAGCCCTTCTCCTGCTCGAAGGTTTCCGCGTGAATCGGGTCAGCAAGGGCGTCGCGGAAGAACTCTAGGAGGAAGCGGCGCAGCTCCTCGGGGAACGCGGCGAGGCGCTCGTAGTAGTCTAGGGACTGGCCGAGTGAGCAGAAGTCATCGCCCAGCGGTTCTAGCGGCCCCTCCGGCAGCACACTGTCCTGAGTCTCCACCTGACCCCGCTGCAGGATCTTGATGTTTCCTACGAAGGCATCCTGGTCCCCCGCGAAGTAGAAGACGTGGTATTGCGTCTTGAAACCGAAGTCGTCCCAGGCATCCTGCTGCAGGACAATGTCCGCGAGCGCTGGGGGCGTCCCTCTAGACGGCTTGAAGACGACGACCTTCATGACAGCTTTCCTCTGATGCGGAGCTTGGCTTCGAGGCGATTAGCAGGAGCCCAGTGGAGCAGCATATGAAACCTGAGCGGTCAACCCACTGCTCTATGGTCAGCTTTCCACACTCTTCCGCCCCAAAGCCGTCATTCCGCTAGCGGCCCATATTCGGCCATAGCCTTTTTGGTCGATAGGCCTGCGGCAGGGTGACAATTTTCACCCTACTCATTCTGTCACTCCCTCACCTCTCCACTGGTTCGCCATTGCTGCCTGCGATCAGCGGCAGCCCGCTGCTGTCGCCAAATTCCAGCGGAGGCCGCCCATGGATGCCAGACCCACGCCTGTTGTTGCCCGTTACCTGCGCACGCCCGATGCCGCCGTGCATCTGGGCCTGTCCGCTCGCACGCTCGAGAAGCACCGCTGCTTCGGCACGGGGCCGATCTACCGCAAGCTTGGCGGGCGGATCGTCTATTCGGTGGAAGACCTCGACGCCTGGGCCGAACTGGGCCTGCGCCGTTCGACCAGCGACCCCGGCAAGGGTGTGGTCCACCCCGCCAAGCGGCTCGACGGCTATACGCCGCCGGTACGCCGCTGAGGTCAGCCATGCCGCGCCTGTCCCACTTCCCGGCTGAAAGCCACCAGCTCGACCTGTTCGTCAGCGCAGGCGGCGACATCGCCGCGCGCGACGCGCAGGACCTGATGGCCTGGCCCTTTTTCAGCCTCGCCAAGTCCAAGCGGGTGAAGCCGATCGACTTCCGGATGGGCGAAGTGTCGATCCTGGTCGAGGCGACCGCCGAACACGGCATGGCGACCATCTGGGACGCCGACGTGCTCATCTGGGTCGCCAGCCAGATCGTCGAGGCGCGCGACGCGGGCCGGACGACCTCGCGGCTGATCGCTGCCACGCCGCACGAGATCCTCGCCTTCACCCGGCGCGGTACTGGCAAGGCGAGTTACGAGCGGCTGAAGGCCGGTCTCGACCGGCTGCAATCGACGACGATTGCCACCTCGATCCGTCAGCATGATGCACGGCGACGCCACCGGTTCAGCTGGATCAACGAATGGAAGGAGCGGCTCGATCCGTCGGGCCGCGCGCTCGGCATCGAACTCATCATCCCTGACTGGTTCTACGAAGGCGTACTCGACCGGGCGCTCGTTCTCACCATCGACCCGGCCTATTTCGCGCTGACTGGCGGGCTGGAGCGCTGGCTCTACCGGCTCGTGCGCAAGCATGGCGGCAAGCAGAAGCATGGCTGGAGCTTCGACTTCCAGCATTTGCATATCAAGTCCGGTGCGCTCTCGCCGATGAAACGTTTCGCCTTCGAACTGCGCGATATCGTCCGGCGGCAGGCGCTCCCCGGATACAGCCTCAGCCTCGAACAGGCGCTTGGCCGTGAGCGGCTGAACTTCGTAGCCATCCCCCTCGACCCGTTCGATGCCGCGATGCGCCGCGTCGGTCTTCAGCCTGTGGATATGTCGTGATGCTGTTCGGACTATCAGGAACCGGCGGAGTCGGACGATCAGGAACCGGAAGTTCGGACTATCGGGAACCGGAATCGGCTTCAAACCCGCAGAAAACTGCGCCGGATTTTGCCCTTAACATAGCTAACAAAGAATCCTTCGGATTCTTGCTAACCGGACCACGCCTGTCGACACATGGCGCAGCGCCGCCCTGCAGGCCTGCCGAGACGGGGATGGGCGATGGTCCGTTTCTGACCGAGGTCACGCTGGTCTGGCGCGAAGGCGAACGCGAGGACTGGCTCAAGTTTGGCAGGCCGGTGGCCGAGCGGATCATTGACCGCCGCCAGCGCGTCGAATGCTATGCGCCCGGCCAGGTGTTCGGGCTGGTGCGCTGGGCGAGCAATGACTACGGCACGATCCGTTCGACCCTCGACATCGTGCGCGCCGTTGGTGCCGGCGAGCCTGTTACCAGGCTAGCGCAGGTAAACCCCGGCGGCGACGTACTGCTGTCGGTTCATGGCTGGCCAAAGGTTGCGCAGATCTTCCGCCTGATCGATGCGATCGAAGCCTCGGGCATCGACCCGTGCGAGGTCGCGCCCGATCATTGGCGGCACATCCACAACCGGTTGGCCGCGCGCGATGTGCCGCGTGGCTATTCGCCGGCGCGGCACATCGCCTGGCTTCGGCGCAGGGCGCTGGAGTCATGATCCGGCGTCGCTACCTGATCGCCGGCCTGGCTTCGGCTGCCGTTCTCGCGACACTTGTGGTGCCGGTCACCCGCTACGCAGTGTGGAACGCGACCGCTTCGGTCCCGACCGGGCTCTATCTCATTCGCGGCAAGGCCAGCCTCCACGTCGGCGAGCGCGTGGCGATCGAGCCACCGCCAGACCTGCGCCGCCTGCTTGCCGAGCGAGGCTATCTCCCGACAGGCGTTCCGCTGGTCAAGCGCATCGCCGCTGTCAGCGGGCAGCGCGTCTGCCGCTTCGCGCATGGCGTGACCATCGACGGGACCTATGTCGGAGCTGCGCGTGCCCGTGACAGTCTCGGCCGCGCGCTGCCCACATGGTTCGGCTGTGTCACGCTGCGCTCGGGCGAGCTCTTCGTCATGAACCCGGCAGCCCCAGACAGCTTCGATGGCCGCTATTTCGGCGTGCTGACGATCGACCACGTCATCGGCCGGGCCATGCCTGTCTGGACCGACGAAGCAGGCGATGGCGACCATGTCTGGTTCGCCGATCCACGCGCCAATCCCCCATCCAGTTCACCAACCCAAGGAGACTGACCCCATGCGTATCGGAACATTTATGGCTGAAGACGGCGGCTTTACCGGGCACCTGCACACGCTGACGCTCGACATCGAACTCGTGCTCGTCCCTGCTGACAACTCGGACAGCGAAAACGCACCGGACTACCGGGTAATTGCGGGATCGGACGATAGAGCGCGCGAAGTCGGTGCAGGCTGGAAACATGTTGGCGAGAAGGCGGGCGACTATGTCGCGCTGCAGATCGACGATCCTGCGTTCATCCAACCGCAGCGCGCCAACCTGTTCCAGGGCGAGAATGGCAGTCACGTGCTCGTCTGGTCACGCCCGACCAAACGCGAAGCGGCAGCCTGACCCATGCGCCGTCTTGTCCTGCTTGCCTTCCTCGTCCCGGCGCTTGGCCTGTTCGGTGATGCACCTGCCTTGGGGCAGGTTGCTGCCGAGCAGGCGCAGCCCCGCACCGTCGATATCGCGGCCCATGTGCACGAGGCCTCGCAACGCTTCGGTATACCCGAGCACTGGATCTATGCCGTGATTCGCATCGAGAGCGCAGGCCGGACGCACGTGGTTTCGTCTGCCGGGGCGATGGGCCTGATGCAGCTCATGCCCGCAACCTGGGCGCGCCAGCGCGCCCGGTTCGGCCTCGGCAGCGATCCCTTCGATCCGCGCGACAACATCTTGGCGGGCACGTCCTACCTGCGCGAGATGTATGACAGCTACGGTGCCACTGGCATGCTCGCCGCCTACAATGCGGGACCGGGACGCTACCAGGACTGGCGGGATCGTGGGCGTCCGCTTCCCGCCGAAACGCGCGCCTATGTCGCCAGAATTGCACCGCTGCTGCAATCCGGCAGCGCGCCTGTTGTGTTCGCCGGCGCATCTCCGGTGCAGCCAGTGCGGCTGTCCTGGACGCAGAGCCAGCTGTTTGCCGCGCGCTCCGACAGCACAGCCGGCGCATCCGGCAGCTTCGCCGCCGCCGCGCCGCCGGAGCCTGCAAATCCCCCATCGCATGGCCTCTTCGCGCCCGTTTCCGGGAGCGGTCCGCAGTGAACGTGTCGTTCTCCCTCTGGCGCGTCACGGCGTGGATTGGCGAAGTGTGGAGGGAATTGAGGCCGGGAAGGGGGACAAGGGAAGGAGGATGGCAAGATAAAAGCAGCGCCGTCGGGTGGGGTGGAGGTCTTTGGAATTGCTGGGCTTTGAGCGCCAGCCGCTCGGCACCTCTGCTGGCATCTTTGCCCGGAATCGGCGCAGTTTGGCCATTTCCAGCGCCGTCGCCGGTTCGAGCATGAGCGACGATGACTTCACGGTCCGACCGGGACGGGTCCGCGACCGAGGCAGCCGCTCGGCCAAGCCCCGCTCGCTGGTTGGCCAGGTCAAGGCCAGGCTCAACAAGGCGGGCCGGGTCGCCGGTATTGGATCGTCTTCCGGCAAGCGTGGCACCGGTCGGCATGGTCGCGGGCGGATTGCACGGCTACGCATGGCCAGTGCTCAGAGCCGCCGACGCGTGGTCGTCAAGGCACGAGTCGTCCGGCATAAGGGCAGCCAATTTGCCGCCGCCCCGCTCGCGCGCCATATCGCCTATCTAAAGCGCGACGGTGTCACCCGCGACGATAGGGAGGCAGGGCTCTTCGACGCCGATCCAGGCGAGGTCGATGGCGAGGCCTTCGCCGGGCGCTGCACCGACGACCGTCACCATTTTCGTTTCGTCGTCTCGCCCGAGGATGCCGGCGAACTCCAGGACGTTCGCGCCTTCACTCGCGAGTTGATGGCCGACATGGCGAGTGACCTTGGCACCCGGCTCGACTGGGTCGCGGTCGATCACTGGAACACCGACAACCCCCACATCCATGTCCTGCTGCGCGGGCGCGCCGACGATGGCAGCGATCTGGTAATCGACCGCGACTATATCCGCTCAGGCCTGCGCGGCCGCGCCGAGGAACGGGTGACGCTTGAACTCGGCCCACGCACCCAGCGCGAGATCGATGCTGCCATTTCCCGCGAGGTCGATGCCGACCGCTGGACCAGCCTTGATCGCCGGTTGCAGCGCATGGCGGACGAACTGGGCGGTGTGGTTGATCTGCGGCCGGAACCGGGGCGACTGCAATCGGCGCTGGATCGCCATCTGATCGGGCGGGCGGGCAAGCTCGAACGCCTGGGGCTGGCGACCAGCGTCATGCCGGCCTGTTGGACACTCAAGCCCGATCTCGAACCGACTTTGCGCCAGCTCGGTGTGCGCGGCGACGTGATCAAGACCATGCACCGGGCCATGAGCGGCCAGGGTCTCCACCCCGACACCGGGCGCTTTGCCCTCCATGACGATCAAGCCCTCGATCCGGTCCTCGGCCGCCTTGTCGAACGCGGCTTGCACGATGAGCTCTCTGGCAGCGCCTATGCCGTGGTCGACAGCGTGGACGGGCGGGTCCACCATCTGCGTTTCAACGATATCGACCAGACCGGCGACGCGGGGCCCGGCGCCATCGTCGAACTTGGCCATTGGCGCGATACGCGGGGCACCGATCACCAATCGCTGAACCTGCGCTCGGATATTCCGCTCGCCGAGCAGATCAAGGCCCCCGGTGCGACCTGGCTCGACCGGCAACTGGTCGCGCGCGATCCGGTCGAGACGGCAGGCGGGTTCGGAGCCGAGGTGCGCGATGCACTGACCGCGCGCTCCGAGCATCTGGCATCCGAGGGACTGGCGCGCCGTCAAGGGCAACGGTTTGTCTTTGCCCGCGACCTGCTCGGCGAGCTGCGCAACCGCGATCTCGCCGAGGCGGTCCAATCCATCGCCGCGCGCACCGGGTTGCCGCATGCACCAGCCAGGCCGGGCGAGCATCTCGCTGGCATCTACCGCGAGCGGGTAACACTTTCCTCGGGCCGCTTTGCTATGATCGACGATGGTCTGAGCTTCCAGCTTGTGCCGTGGCGAAAGACGATGGAGCAGCATCTGGGGCAAGCGGTCAGCGGGACGGTCAACGCCCGGGGCGGGATCGACTGGAGCTTCACCCGCACGCGGACACTGGGGATTTGAGTGGGGCGATTGGGGCGTTCTACCGAACGGGCATTTTCGCCAGCCTTTGTCCTTTTGCGCCAGTGCGCGCTCGCGGTGCGCAGAAGCTTGCGATCATCGCCCCGACTGTGACGAGTAGCCTCACAAGGAGGTGCCCATGGCCGCAACAAAGATCCTTTGGGGTCAGATCATCGCCGTATTCATGCTGGTGCTGGCAGGCGTCTGGGGCGCGACCCAATGGACCGCGGCAGCGCTTGGCTACCAGCCCGAACTCGGCCCGGCCTGGTTCTCGCTGTTCGGGCTGCGGGTCTACCGGCCCTATGACTTCTTCTGGTGGTGGTTCAGCTATGACGCCTACGCACCGCGCATCTTCGAGACCGGCGGGCTGATCGCCGCGTCGAGCGGCTTTGCCGCAATCATCGTCGCCATCACCATGTCGGTCTGGCGCGCCCGCGAACTCAACAATGCCCAGACTTATGGTTCGGCGCGCTGGGCAAACCGGCAGGAGATCAAACAGGCGGGCCTGTTCGACGACAAGGGCGTGGTATTGGGCCGGTTCAATAACGAATATCTGCGTCACGATGGTCCCGAGCATGTCCTGTGCTTTGCTCCGACCCGCAGCGGCAAGGGCGTCGGGCTGGTCGTCCCGACCCTGCTCACATGGCCGGGCTCGGCCATCGTCCACGACATCAAGGGCGAGAACTGGACACTGACTGCAGGCTATCGCGCCGGGTTCAGCCGGGTGCTGCTGTTCGATCCAACCAATGCGCAGTCTTCCGCCTACAATCCGCTGCTTGAAGTGCGCCGCGGGGTCTGCGAAGTTCGCGATGTCCAGAATGTCGCCGACGTGCTGGTCGATCCCGAAGGCAGTCTGGAGAAACGCAACCATTGGGAGAAGACCAGCCATTCGCTGCTGGTCGGCGCGATCCTCCATGTTCTCTATGCCGAACCTGACAAGACATTGGCCGGTGTCGCGGCGTTCCTCTCCGACCCCAAACGCTCCTTCGAATCGACGCTTGCCGCGATGATGATGACCCCGCACCTTGGCGAGGATGGGGTCCATCCGGTGGTCGCAAGCGCAGCGCGTGAACTCCTCAACAAGTCCGACAACGAACGCTCGGGGGTGCTGTCGACTGCGATGTCGTTCCTTGGCCTCTACCGCGACCCGGTCGTGGCGCAGGTGACCCGGCAATGCGACTGGCGGATCGCCGACCTGGTCGGTGGCAAGTGCCCGGCAACGCTCTACCTAGTCATCCCGCCCTCGGACATCAGCCGCACCAAGCCGCTGATCCGCCTCCTCCTGAACCAGATCGGCCGCCGCCTGACCGAGGAACTGGCTCACGACACCTCGCGCCAGCGGGTGCTGCTCATGCTCGACGAATTCCCGGCGCTCGGGCGGCTCGACTTCTTCGAAAGCGCGCTCGCGTTCATGGCCGGATATGGGCTCAAGGCGTTCCTGATCGCCCAGTCACTCAATCAGATCGAGCATGCCTACGGCCACAACAACGCGATCCTCGACAATTGTCATGTCCGGGTCTGTTTTGCGACCAACGACGAGCGCACCGCCAAGCGCGTCTCGGAATCGCTCGGCACCGCAACCGAACTGCGCGCAATGAAGAACTATGCCGGGCACCGCCTGTCACCCTGGCTCGGCCATCTGATGATCTCCAAGTCCGAGACGGCCCGCGCTCTCCTCACCCAGGGCGAAATCCAGGAACTGCCCATTACCGACGAGATCGTGATGATGGCGGGCATGCACCCCATTCGGGCGAAGAAGGCGCAGTATTTTCGGGACCGGCGGCTGTCGGCGCGCGTCCTGTCGCCGCCGCAGGTCCGCGCCAGCGAGGGCGCGGGGGTGCTGCACGATTGGGTTGATCGCCTCGCGAAGGCGCCTGATCTGGCCACGCCGCGCACGGGCGCGATGGAGTCCGAAGATACCGATCCCGCCAATGCCGGCATCCGCACCGAGCCGGAACTGCCCTTGCACGAGGATATTGCGCCGCCGCCAAGATCTGTGAACCGGGAATTTGACTTCGACCGGGAGGATCAGACCGACGAAGATGCCGCCCGCAATCGCCGTATCCAGCAGACCATGCGCGGCAACGCGCGGCGGGCGTCGCTCGACCCCGACGATGGCATTGCGCTGTGAAATCGAAGCATACCTTTCGCCTTTCACCCGAGATCGCACGGCAACTGGCCGAACTCGCCATACGGCGGCGAGCCTCGCAGGCGGAGATAGTCGAAGCGGCACTTGCGTCGTTCATGTCGCCCGACGGATCGGAGCGGATGGAAGCGGCATTAAGCAGGCGAATTGATCGCTTGGTACGTCAGTTGGAGCAGGTTGATCAGAGTGTTGAGATTGGCAATGAAGCCTTGGCCCTGTTCGTTCGATTTTGGCTCACGGCGACGCCCGCGCTGCCGGATGGAGCCGGTGCAGCCGCGCAAGCCTCTGGCAAAGAGAGGTACGACGGGTTCATTCGGGCATTGACGCGTCGCATAGAAAGCAGCGAGCGCTTGGGCCGCTGATGCTGATCAGGCCGACATTAGCGCGGTTAGTGGGCAGCTGCCGCCAACTAAGCCGTCATTCCCAGCCTTGGCTCCGCACGTCGATAGCTGCCATTAATTCAGTAGCTCACCGAGGAAGGCAACTGGGCCGATCACCGACTGACCGCATTTTGTGAGAATTTTGCTAGAGCAGGCGTTTAATCGAGCGGCCGTGCCTCCGTTGCCGGCGTGTCGAGGATCTTCCGCTCGCAGCCAAGCGAAGCTGACAGGTGGCCGCGTTGACCACTCACTCCCTGAGCCCACTCCATTCCGCTAACGTTCTTGCCTTTCTAAGAAACCGAGTCTATCGATTCGTGATAGACTTGAGGATACTGGATTGCTATACGGTCGGAGCGCAGCCATTGCCGAGCGGCACCAATCCTTGCTCACGCTCATCGGGATGGGCGACCGTTCGGCCATTGCGCTCGCGCAGGAGCTCGGTGTTTCCGCAGCGACAATCAATCGCGATGTCAGCTATCTCCGCAGCAAGGGACACGCGATCACCGCCCGCCGCCTCGCTGCTGGTTGGGCGTTCGCCTTCGAACCATCGCGGGATGCTCGGAAATCCGTCGCCGGAAGCCGGCCATGACCGCTCAGCACACCAGCGCATGGTTTACGGACATCGGCATCGAACGTTCGCTCTATCCGAACCTGTTCTTGTCTCCTGCCGACGTCACGCCGCAGACCCCCCAGGCACACGTAATCCGCCATGCATTTGAGCTGCTGGAACTTGATGGCGTCTTCTGTACCGAGGGGGCGCCGATCGTCTTCTTTAAGCTCATTGACAGCTTCGCGCCCGATGAGGTGTTCGATACCCATAAACGGTTCTGGAATCATGGCGGCGCCCCCATTCTTGTCCTAATATCGAGCGGTCGCGCCGAGATTTACTCCGGTATGGCGCGCCCGGTTCGCCGTGAAGACGCAGGCGTGAACTTGCCGGCGCTCGTCACCACGCTTGAGCATCTGGTAACAGCCCTCCCGGAGTTCCTCTTCGCGATCGAGTCCGGCGTTTTCTTCCGCGAACATGCCCGGTCGTTCGATGCCAGCAAGCGTGTCGATCGCGATCTCCTCTCCAATCTCGCTGACGTCCGCACCAAACTCAGCGTGGGAGAGACGGGCGCCATCCCCCTCGATGTGCTTGACGCCCTGCTCTGCAGGCTCGTCTTCACCTGTTATCTCTTCGACCGAGGCGTCGTCGGCGAGCGCTATCTGGAAGATCTCGGGCTGGGTTCGGCTACGCATCTGCGCGATGTCCTGAGCCAGAGGCCGCTCGAACACGCCAAAGACGGATTGTTCAAGATTTTCAGGCAGCTCAGCCTCGACTTCAACGGCGACCTGTTCAGCGATGACCTTGAAGCCGAAGCACGTCTCGTTTCGAACGACCATGTCGCGATCCTAGACGCCTTCTTTCAAGGAACGCAGGTGCGCACAGGCCAGCTTTCATTCTGGCCATACGACTTTCGGTACATCCCCATCGAGGCGATCAGCGCGATTTATGAGCATTTCCTGAAGGCAGAAGACCAGGAGGACGGCGCGTTCTATACGCCGCGCTTCTTGGCGGAGATTGTCCTCGATTCCGCCCTGGAAGGCATCGGATCGCTACTTGACAAGCGCTTTCTGGACCCGGCGTGCGGATCGGGGATTTTTCTAGTCGGCCTGTTCAATCGCTTGGCGGAAGAGTGGCGGCTCGCCAATCCCGGCGCGCGCAATGATCGTCGTGCCGCCGAGCTGAGCCGCATCCTTCAGCAGAACCTGTTCGGGATCGACATCAACCGGACGGCCTGCAGGATCGCGGCGTTCAGCCTTTACCTGGCCTATTTCGATCAGCTTTCGCCGCGCGACATCCAGGGCTTGCAAGCCAAGGGCCGAGCGCTGCCACGTTTGATCGTCGATCCACCGAACAAGGCCGGCGTTACCGAGAGTGCGGCGCCCGGCACCATCCGCTGCGCCGATTTCTTTGGCGACGGGGATGTCCCTACAGACGTCGATCTCATCGTCGGCAACCCGCCATGGGGGAGCACGGCGGGACCGAAGACGCTTGCCGGACAATGGTGCGCACGCGCGGAAAAGACCGTGCCTGACAGCCAGATCGCCGCCGCTTTCGTGTGGAAGGCAGGTGAGCATATCTCCATTACCGGGCGGATTTCATTCGTGCTACCGCACGGCGTCCTGTTCAACCACAGCCCAACCGCGGTCCGCTTCCAGCGGCAGTGGATCGAGACATCGACAATCGAGCGTGTGCTCAATCTCGCGGACCTTCGTCTCTTCCTGTTCAGCGAGGCCATCCATCCCGCGCTCGTCGTGAATTACAGGCCGGCCGCCAGCTATCGGAAATCGGACCAGATCGAGTATCTGACGCCTAAGGCCAACTGGACCACGACCCAAGCCGAGGTCATCGTCATCGACGAGGCTGATCGCCGATCGATTAAGCGCGACAAGCTTCTCCTCGACCTTGACAGTCCGGACGCGCCCCAGACCTGGAGCCAGACCTTCTGGGGTTCCCCACGCGACCTTCGCTTTATCGATCGGATACTCCTCAATCCGCGTCTGCGCGATATCGTCAGGTTGCCGTCGGAGCCGCCGAACGCCAAGCGGTGGGTCAGAGCCGAAGGTTTCCAACCCGCCGGAGCAAACGACGACCCGGCGCTGGCCAAACGACTGAAGCTGCCTTCGCGCCGCTTCATCGAGGCGACCCATTCCGGCATCGATCTCTTCGCCCTGCCCGAGGACGCGACCGATCTCCCCGACGACGAAGTGTTGGTCCGGGGCCGATCGAATACGGCTACGGACGTCTTTCGAGCGCCGCACGTTCTAATCACTAAGGGCTTTCAGCGCATCGCCTTTGCGGACTTCGACGTCAGCTTCCGTCACGCCGTTCGCGGCATCCATGGACCGCCGGAAGATCGCAGGTTGCTGATTTTCCTGGCGGCCTATCTGCGGACATCTCTGGCGAAATATCTGACGTTCCACACCTCTTCAAACTGGGGCATTTATCGTCCTGAGGTGCATGTTCAGGAAATCCTGCGGCTCCCCTTCGTCGTGCCAGGCGATCATGAAGACCCGGCTGCCGCCGAAGCGATCGTGGCGGAGGTCGCCCAAGTATTCGATGATGCCGTGGGCCGGGCGTCTCGGAATTACCTGCTGCGGCGCGACGCGGTCGATGCGGCGACGCAAGCGATCGAGCCGCTCGTCGATGCCTATTTCGGGGTCGAGGCGTCGGAGCGCCTTTTGATCGACGACACCGTCAACGTCATCATACCCAGCATCCAGCCGAACCGATCGCGCCCTTCCGGTCCGACCATGTTGGCCGTGACCGACCAGGCCTTGCAGGGCTACTCGGCACGGCTTTGCGACACGCTCGGTCAGTGGGCACGCCCCGGAGAGGATATCTCGGCCAAGGTGACGCGCTCGACGAAACTCGGCCTCGCCATGGCCGTCGTCGAACGTGCGAACGGACGCCACAACCACGCGCCGGCCGCGCCTGATGGGTCGGACATCCTGGCCACGATCGCAAAACTGCAAATGGCCCTACCAGGCACAAGGCGCACGCTCGATTTCGTACGGGGCATGAAAATTTTCGACGGACCGCACCTCTACGTCATCAAGCCGGACACGCGCCGCTTTTGGACGCAGTCGGCGGCGCTGAATGACGCGGATGAGATAGCAGGAACCCTGCTCGCCATTCCGGCCCGCGCGCATTCATGAGCTTCGGAGGCGACCCGACCGCGTGGCTGGATTTCATCGACTCTCAGATGCCGGCAATTCTGCAGTTGGTCCTTTCGACCTGGAGAGATATGCCACCCCTCGCACCCGACGCGCTTGAGGACCCGACCACAGAAGGGCTGTGCCGCGCGCTCCGCAGAAATCGAACCAGCGGCGAGCTGCCTTTTCGCATCGACATACAAATGGTCGAGCTCGATCCAGCGGCCGGTGAGCGGCAAGGTCGGATGGACATCGTGTTCTCACCGATGGTTCCGAACGAAACCATTTACTTCTGCCTGGAATGCAAGCGCCTCAATGCGATGATCGGGGGCCAACGCCGCACGCTGGCCACCGAGTATGTAAGCCAGGGCATGTTCCGTTTTGTAAGACGACAGTATGGCGCACAGGTCCGTCATGGCGGGATGCTCGGCTATGTCCTCGACGGTCAGGTTGATGCCGCGGTTAATGCGGTTGCGGTAGCGATTGTCGCTCAGAAGAACGGACTGGGGTTCGTTGGCGAGCCAAACCTAAGCCCGTCGAGATTTCTCCCTGATGAGGCCGGCGTGTTCGAAACTGCTCACACTCGCGCGGAGGCGCAGCAGCCCTTTCTTGTCCAGCACATATTCTCGGCAGGGTCTGAGATTTAGCCCAGATCGAAAGACCTGCATCGAGTAGCCTTGGGGTGATGCTGCCGTTCGGAATTGTGACGATAGTAACTACGACTGGAGACGAGCAACGTGGCGGCATCAGCCAAAACGCCAAATAGACTCTACAAGTACCGCAGCTTCAGCAATCTGACGCTGGAGATGCTGGTCTCAGACACGCTTTACTTCGCTGATCCCAGCAGCTTCAACGACCCGCTGGACACCAAGCCCACCTTGGAAACGGACCTTGGCGCGGACCAGCTTGCCACCATCCTCTCACGTCTTGTTGAGCAGCGATCCAAGGACGAGATGGCAGCGGCGGCCAAGACGATCAAATATCGGGGACCCAAGACCGTCGAGCATATTGCGCGGCATAGTCGGCGCACGGCCGAGCAGCTCATCGAGCGCATCCGCTACGAGGCGACCAATCCCGACTACGAGATCGCCGATCCCCAGCAGTATCTGTTCGGCCAGTATGTCGAAGCGGAGCTTCTCCGGCGCTACAACAGCGGCGTTGTCTCGCTCGCCGAGCGCGCGGTCTGCCCGCTCATGTGGAGCCACTACGGCGATCAGCACAACGGCCTGTGCATCGGCTACTCGGCGCCCGCCGACACGCTGCCCGACCTCCACGTCATTCGCTACGGAGGGAGCCGGATGGTCAAGGCGAGCGCCGTTGCCCGAATGCTCGACGGCGACAGCGCAGCGCGGACTGCCGTGGATGGCGCCGTTCTCCTCCGAAAGGCGATGCCCTGGGGCTACGAGAAAGAATGGCGGCTGATCGGGCCGCGGGGGGTGAACGCCTCACCGCTCGAAATGGAGGAAATTGTGTTCGGGATGCGCTGCGCTGCTGCGGTGAAATACGCGGTCGTGAAGGCGCTGGAAGATCGGAACCGGGCCGTTCGGTTCTACGAGATCCGGGAGCAGCCGGGTCGCTTCACGCTAGTGAAGCGGGCGATGGACACCGACGAACTGAAGGTCTCGTTTCCCCATCGCGCCAGGTCGATCGATGAAGCATTCGCGGACCTGACCGACCTCGACTAGCCGGCCACGCAAATTCAAAGCTCTGGTCTCGCAGTTTCCCAAGCATTCATTTTTGCCGACTTCAAGAAGCCAGCAACGAACGCCTGCAATCAATGGTTCGTGCCATTCCCCCTCATGTCTACTAAGGGTGTCGCAGGGGGTGTGAATGGTAGGCTTTCCAAACTGGTGCGACCGGGCTGCCGAAGACGTCGGCGCCCATGCGCTCGAACTCATCACAGCCAGAGCGGCTGACATCGCGCACGGTTCCGCAGCCGTCGCAGCGATCGTGCCCGAACACTATGCCGCGGAAGAACATGTCGCTCGAATCCTCCGTCGGCTCGGCCGCCCAAAGACCGCCGCTTTCATCGAAGGCAAGCTGCCCACCACCAAGCAGATCCGCTCTGGCGACCTCGGCGAGATTCTCGCGACCGAGTACATCGCGGCCGGGACGCAATACGCCGCGCCGATCAAGCGCCTGCGCTGGAAGGACCATCGCAACATGGCCATGCGGGGCGACGATGTAATCGGGCTCTACCGTGACCCGGCCACCGGCCACCTGCGATTCCTGAAGACCGAAGCGAAGAGCCGGGCCACGCTGCCGGGGGGGGTCCTCACCGAGGCCCGCGCGGGTCTCGACAAGGATGGCGGATTGCCATCCGCGCATGCCCTAGAGTTCATCGCCGACCGGTTGATGGAGGCGGGTAACAACGACCTGGCCGACGCGATTGACGACGCATTGCTGAAGCATGGCATCGCTCCGCAAAGCGTGAAACACCTGCTGTTCACGCTGTCGGGCAACAACCCAGCGAATCTCCTCCGAGCGAACCTGCAAGGTTACGGGGGCGGTTTCAGCCAGCTCTATGTCGGCATCCGCATTGACCCGCACGGCGCGTTCATCGCCGGAGTCTATGATCAGGTGATCGCCAATGCCAACAACGGTTGAAGCGATCCAGGCCGACATCGACGCGGCCATTGTCCCCGGGTTTCGCAACCGCCTGCTGGCACGCGGCCAGGCGCGCGCGATAGTGTGGCGGGACGGTGTCCTCCCGCCCGAAGCGCCTGCCTTCACGCCGCAGCTCAGCAACGACCTGCTCGGCTATGGCTATGCGCTGTTGGAACTCGGGCTTCGGCTGCGCGACCTCGGCGGCGACGAGGCTCGTGCCCGATCGGCTTTCGAGCAAGCCGCGACGGCTCTGGAGGCCGTGATCGCCCGCGGTCCTCGTGACGGGGCCGATCGGAGCTTCCACTTCGTCGTCGCTGCAGCCAGCTACCATCTGGCCCGCATGTCGGCCCGAGCCTACTCTCTGCTCACCATCGTGCTCGGCGACGAAAACTTCTCACAAGCGGAGCGCGCAGTCGCGCAATTGATGCTCAGGAACCTCAACGAACTTGAGCGCGCAATCCTCGCCTTCAGGGCGGAAGGCTCAGGCTCCGACGATGCGCTTGCCGCCTCCCTCGAAGATCAGCTTATGGTCGACGAACTCATCGGCCGACCCGAGACTGACGACCCAGGCTTCCTTTTCGACGCTGTTGATCTTGCGCTGACCGATCGCTTCTTCGGCGCGATGGCGATGTTCCTCCTCGCGCTTGAACGCGGCGAGCGCGCCTTGCTCGACACGGCGCTTGAGCACCTGGCTGAGGGCATAAAAGCGTCCGCCGAGCTCAATCTCGTGCCGCAATGGTGGCTCCACCGCCTGACCATCCACCTTTTGAACGATCTCTGGGATTGCAGCTTCCATCATCGGTTGCCGCTCGCCCCCGCAGGTGGCGACGCGCCCACTTGGCCAGCGTTGCGGACCCTCTATCTCGCCGTCCTGCACAGCCGCCGGAAGGCCGAGATCGAGCTTTGGCCTTCCCAGCTCGACGCGGCCGCGCGGAGTGTCGATCAGACCGATGACCTTGTCGTGTCTCTCCCGACCAGTGCTGGCAAGACTCGGATAGCGGAGCTGTGCATCCTGCGTTGCCTCGCAGCAGGCAAGCGCGTGATGTTCGTGACGCCGCTCCGCGCGCTCTCCGCGCAGACGGAAGTCACGCTGCAGCGGACATTCGCCCCCCTCGGAAAGACCATCTCCGCCCTCTATGGCAGCACCGGCGTCAGCGACGTCGACGAGGACGCGATCCGGACTCGCCATATCGTCGTCGCGACCCCAGAGAAGCTTGACTTCGCTCTGCGCAACGATCCGACCCTGCTCGATGACGTGGGCCTCCTCGTTTTCGACGAAGGACACATGATCGGCCTCAGCGAGCGCGAGGTTCGCTACGAGGTGCAAATCCAGCGCCTGCTGAAGCGCGCGGATGCCGCCGAGCGGCGCATCGTATGCTTGTCCGCAATCCTGCCCGATGGCGACCAGCTTGAAGATTTTGCCTGCTGGCTCCGTCGCGACCAGGCTGGAGGGCTCATCAAGAATGACTGGCGCCCAACGCGACTTCGCTACGGGGAAGTCATTTGGAACGGCAACCACGCACGCCTCAATCTGCGCGTCGGTGACGAACGCCCGTTCGTACCGCGCTACCTGACGGCATCGGTGCCGCCGATAGGCCAACGGACCACGCCTTTCCCGAAGGACTTGGGGGAGCTTTGCCTGGCTACCGCTTGGCGGCTCGTAGACGACGGACAATCGGTGCTGATCTTCTGCCCTGTCCGGGCGCACGTCGAGCCGTTCGCTGGTAGGATCATCGACCTCCATCGCCGCGGCGCGCTCCGGAATCTCCTGACCGTCGATCCCGCCGTGCTGACAACCGCTCTGGTATTAGGCGCTGAGTGGCTCGGGGCAGACCATCCAATCCTACAGTGCCTGCAGTTAGGCGTCGCGATCCATCACGGCGCGTTGCCAACCGCCTATCGAAAAGAAGTTGAGCGCCTGCTCAGGGACGGCGTCCTCAAGGTCACCATCTCTTCCCCGACGCTGGCCCAAGGGCTCAATCTGTCCGCTACCGCAGTGATCATCCACTCGCTCACCCGCAACCGCGTGCGGATCGAAGCGGCTGAGTTCAAGAATGTCGTCGGTCGCGCCGGGCGCGCCTACGTCGATGTCGAAGGCTTGGTGCTGTATCCGATGTACGACCGGCACGCATACCGGACTGGCCAATGGGAAGGGCTGATCGACGACGAACGGTCACGTGAAATGGAGAGCGGCCTCCTGCGGCTCGTGCTGACCTTGCTCCTCCGCATGCAGCAACAGCAAGTCCGGACCGACGACCAACTTATGGAGTATGTTCTCAATAACGCTGCTGCATGGACATTCCCTGAGATTGCCGGCGAAGATCCGGCCGATGCTGAACGAGAGCGCCGGGCGTGGGATGGCTATGTCGCCTCCCTGGACACGGCGGTACTCGCCCTCCTCGGTGAAGCCGAAGTTCCCGACGACGGCATCGCCGAGGCGCTCGACACCATACTTCAGTCGTCGCTCTGGGAGCGCAGGCTGAATCGCAGGACGGCTGAGTTCCGCGCCATCATGCGCGCTGCGCTAGTCGGCCGTAGTCGCGTCGTCTGGGCGAACTCGACGGCCCCTCAGCGGCGCGGATATTTCCTTGCCGGTGTCGGGCTCGGAACCGGCCACGCATTGGACGCGATCGCTCCGGTGGCAAACGACCTGCTCGTCAACGCCAACGGATCCCTCCTGGCGCAGGATGGAGAGGCGGCGATCCTCGCGATCACGCAGATTGCCGAGCTGGTGTTCGGGATCTTTCCGTTCGCTCCCGATACGTTGCCCGACAACTGGTGCGATATCCTTCGGGCCTGGCTGCTGGGACAGCCCCTTGCCGGTCTGGCGGGCGGTGATCCATCGGACATGATGCAGTTCGTCGAGGGAGGGCTCGTCTATCGGCTGCCATGGGCCATGGAAGCCATCCGCGTTCGCGGTGTCGCGAATGCCGACACCATCGCTCCATTTGGGCTGGCTCTGGACGACTTCGAACTCGGCCTGGCCGTACCAGCGGTTGAGACTGGCACGATGAACCGATCCGCCTCGCTGCTGATCCAGGCAGGCTTTTCCTCCCGGCTGGCGGCGATCAAAGCGGTCGGCGACACCGCCGCAACTTTCGTCACGCTCGCCGAGCTTCAGGTCTGGCTCGACAGTGATATCGTGACGGCCTTCTCCCAAATGCCCGGCTGGCCAACCGCTGAGACGGCGAGCCTCTGGTCCGCTTTCCGGACCGGCTTCGTTCCTGCCGAAAAGCGGACGTGGATTGAGCGCCGCTATTGGGCGTGGGTACAGTGGAAGCCGGGCGTGTTGCCCGCTGCCGGGTCGCCGTTGCGTCTGCGTGCAAGCGAAGGTCAGCGGCCCGTGATGGCCCCAGATGGCACGGTTCTCGGAGACCTCCAGGCAGTGCTGAACCCTGGTCATCGCGGGCTACTTCGTGCTGTGGTCAGCACCGAGGCGAACAAGGTCGACATTTTTTACCACGGGCCAGATGATCTTTGGCTCGCTTGAACATGTCGACTGCTCTTGATCTCCCGGCAATGGCTTTGCTCTACGAGCGCCGATCTGGCTCCTTCCTGAGCTTCGTGACTACCCACTCCCAGTCCTGAAATCTGCGGCGTCCACCGCGGAACGTCGTGCAGCAGGCGCTCGAGACGCGCCGTTCGCCGTCGGGAGTGTCCGCTATACCGATCGCGCTCCTGTAACGAGCCATTCCGGATTGTCCGACATTGCCGCCCCGTCTCGGCTTGTTATCATCCCCGTTCACGTCGTAGTGAAGGCGTATGAACGCAGTCGAGATCGAACAGGCAATATCGGAGTTAGCTGAACATCCCTTTGATCGAGCGGAGTTCCCGTTCGCTTTCCTTGAAGCCTTTGGAAACAAAGCCACAACGCTCAAGAAGCTGCGCAGCGGGGCATCGAACGCTTCCGATCTGCCGGGCGGCGTGCTTCAGCGCAGCAACATTCACATCGCCACCTGTGACGCCGGGACCGTCGATCAGACGCTGAAGGCGCTGCGCGAGAGCCCGAAGACGGCTGCGGCGAAGGCAAAGTTCATTCTCGCCACCGATGGGGCAGATTTCCAGGCGGAAGACCTCAACAGTGGCGAGACCGTCGCCTGCACGTTTGCCGATTTTCCCAACCACTTTGGCCTGTTCCTGCCCCTTGCCGGCATCACGACCGTCAAGCAGATTCGCGAGAGCACGTTCGACATTCGGGCGACGAGCCGGCTTAACAAGCTCTATGTGGAGTTGCTGAAAGACAATCCGGAGTGGGCAACCGCCGAGCGCCGGGCCGACATGAACCACTTCATGGCCCGGCTGATCTTCTGCTTCTTTGCCGAGGATACCGACATCTTCAACGGTGAGGGCCTGTTTACCCGCACCGTTGATCAGATGAGCGCCAGGGATTCAGGCAACACGCACGAAGTCATCAGCCAGATCTTCCAGGCGATGGATACGCCCACGCGGCACGAAGGCAAGCTGGATGAGCGCTATCGCAAGGCAGCCGGCACGCCTCGTTGGGCCGACGTGTTCCCGTACGTCAATGGCCAGCTGTTTTCCGGCAACACCGACGTCCCGCGCTTCAGCCGGATCGCGCGGTCATATCTGATCCAGATCGGCAACCTGAACTGGAAGAAGATCAACCCCGACATCTTCGGCAGCATGATCCAGGCGGTGGCCGACGACGAGGAGCGTGGCGCGCTCGGCATGCACTACACCAGCGTGCCGAACATCCTGAAGGTGCTGAACCCACTGTTCCTCGACGATCTGCGGAAGGCGCTCGACGAGGCTGGCGACAACGCCCGCAAGCTGCTGAACCTGCGCCATCGCATGGCACGCATCCGCGTTTTTGATCCGGCGTGCGGGTCGGGCAACTTCCTTGTCATCGCCTACAAGCAGATGCGGGAGATCGAGGCCGAGATCAACTTGCGGCGGGGCGAAGCCCATCGGAAGACCGCAATCCCGTTGACCAATTTTCGAGGCATCGAGCTTCGTGAATTTCCGGCCGAGATCGCGAGGCTCGCACTCATCATCGCCGAGTTCCAATGCGACGTCCTGTATCGCGGGCAGAAGGAGGCGCTCGCCGATTTCTTGCCGCTCGATAGCCAGAATTGGATCACGTGCGGCAACGCGCTGCGACTAGACTGGCTGAGTCTTTGCCCGCCCACGGGATCAGGCGTTCGAATGCAGGCTCATGACCTGTTCGAGACACCGCTTGACCAAGCGGAGATAGATTTCGAGAACGAAGGCGGTGAAATTTTTGTGTGCGGCAACCCTCCCTACATCGGGGGGAAGAAGCAAAATGCCGCACAAAAGTCCGACATGAAGGCGATATTCGCCAATGAGCCCAAATTCAAAAACTTAGACTACATTTGTGCCTTTCTTGTGAAAACAGGAATCTATCTGCAATACTATGATCGGGCCGCTATTGTCACCACGAACTCCATATCGCAAGGGACCCACGTGCCCGTGCTATGGCCAATTTTAGAAAAACTAGGGTGTATCGTTGAGTTTTCCTACGAAACCTTCAAGTGGCAGAATAATGCGCAAAATAATGCGGGAGTATCGGTAACCATCGTCGGATTGACGCGACACTTGGTTTCGGAAAAATTCATATACAACGACCAATCGCGCCGAAAGGTTACGAATATAAATGCCTATCTCATAGACGGCCCCCAAGTGATTGTCGAAAGCGAGTCAAAACCGATAAACTCGCTTTCTCCGATGATCACGGGCAATGCCGCTTATGACGGAGGGAATCTGTTTTTGAATTCCATGGAGGCGAAGGCCATTTCGCAGAGGTATCCGGTCGTTTCTAAGTCAATCAGACCGGTGACGGGAACCAGTGAATTTATTGATGGTATTTTGCGATACTGTTTATGGATAGACGACCAAGATTTGACTGAATTTATGCAATTCCCCGAGATTGCGGAGCGGATTGAGAAGGTCCGGAAGGCTAGGGAAGATGGTGGAGAGGTGGCAATTACGCTCGTCGATCGATCCCATCAATTTCGATTCAGAAACACAAGTAAGAGACTTCAAATTGTTGTTCCGCAGGTTTCTTCTGAGAAGCGGGAATATCTCCCGGTCGGACTTTTAAGTAAAGAGTTCATTATTACGCACCTTGCTCATGCCATATACACTCCGACAATGGTGGATCTTTCGATCTTAATGTCCAAACTTCACTTAGCATGGATTAGCACGGTATGCGGTAAGCTTGAGACTCGTCTTCGATATGCAAGCAATCTAGGTTGGAACACGTTTCCCGTCCCCACACTGACTGAACAAAACAAAGCCGACCTCACTCGTTGTGCCGAGGACATCCTGCTGGCGCGTGAAGCCCATTTCCCCAAGACGATTGCCGAACTCTACGATCCAGAGAAGATGCCCGAAAACCTTCGCCATGCCCATGAGCGCAATGACGAGGTGCTGGAGCGAATCTATATCGGCCGCAAGTTTCGCAACGACACCGAGCGGCTCGAGAAGCTGTTCGAGCTCTACACCAAGATGACCGGCAAGAAGGCGGCCTGAACTGCATGGCAAACGGCGATATCATCCCCACGGTCACCTTCCGCCCCGCCGGCACCGGTGCGACCGCCAAGGCAAACGAGCTCGGCATGCGGCCAATGCAGGCCCGCGCCTATGACAAGCGTGGTGAGCAGTACCTGCTCATCAAGTCGCCGCCAGCTTCGGGCAAGTCGCGCGCGCTCATGTTCATCGCGCTCGACAAGCTGACCAACCAGGGCGTCAGGAAGGCGATCGTCTGCGTTCCGGAGCGTTCGATCGGTGCAAGCTTTGCCAGTGAACCGCTGAGCAAGCATGGCTTCTGGGCGGACTGGGTAGTCGCCCCCCAGTGGAACCTGTGCAACACGCCGGGTGCCGACGACCCCAAGGTGGCAAAATCCAAGGTCAAGGCCCTGGGTGAGTTCCTGGCAGGCGATGAGAGAGTGCTGGTCTGCACTCACGCCACCTTCCGTTTCGCCTTTGACGAGTTAGGGGTGGAGGCATTCGACGACACAGTCATCGCCATTGACGAGTTTCACCATGTTTCGGCGGATGCTGGCAACCGGCTTGGCGCCCAGCTTGCCCAGCTGATCGGACGCGACAAGGCGCACATCGTCGCCATGACCGGCAGTTATTTCCGGGGCGATGCCATCCCGGTGCTGGCGCCAGAGGACGAAGCAAAATTCGAGACCGTCACCTACACCTACTACGAGCAGCTCAACGGCTACGAGCATCTGAAGGTGCTCGACATCGGCTACAGTTTCTACATGGGCCGCTACACGGACAAGATCTCGGCGCTTCTCGACCCCACGGTGAAAACCATTGTTCACATCCCCTCGGTCAATTCGCGGGAGAGCCTCAAGGACAAGCACCGCGAGGCCGAGGACATCATGAACCATCTCGGCGATTGGCATGGTGTCGATCCCGAGACTGGCTTTCACCTGGTTCACACAGCAGCGGGCAGCGTCATCAAGGTCGCCGACCTTGTCGACGACGATGCGGCCAAGCGCGACAAGGTGGTGGCATCGCTGAAATCACCCGAGGCCCGGACCAACCGCGAATTTGTCGACATCATCATCGCGCTCGGCATGGCCAAGGAAGGGTTTGACTGGATCTGGTGCGAGCATGCGCTGACCGTCGGCTATCGTTCGAGCCTGACCGAGATCATCCAGATCATCGGGCGCGCCACCCGCGATGCGCCGGGCAAGACGCGGGCTCGTTTCACCAATCTGATCGCGGAACCGGCCGCTGACGATCCGCTCGTCGTAGATGCGATCAATGATTACCTGAAAGCCATCGCGGCCAGCCTGCTGATGGAGCAGGTGCTGGCGCCGCGCTTTGAGTTCACGCCCAAGGACGCCGGACCGAAGGAGGGCTTCGACTATGGCGAGGAGGGCTACAAGCCGGGCGAAGCCAATGTCGGCGTCAACGCCCAGGGCCAGATGCACTTCGAGATCAAGGGCCTGAAGCTGCCGACCAGCATCGAGGCTACGCGCATCTGCCGCGAGGACCTCAACGAGGTGATCGCGAGCTTCGTGCAGGACAAGTCGGTGTTGGAACGCGGCATGTTCGATCCTGACGTGGTGCCGGAAGAACTAACCCAGCTGAAGATGGGCAAGATCATCCGTGAGAAGTATCCCGAACTCAGCACCGAGGATCAGGAAGCGGTACGCCAGCACGCGATTGCAGCGATGAACGTCACCCAGCAGGCCAAGGCGATGATGGGCGGAGACGTAGTTGACGGCGAGATCAAGGCGAACACCGCCTTCATCGACGGGGTCCGCAAATTCGCGCTCAGCGTTACCGATCTCGACATCGACATGATCGACCGGGTCAATCCCTTCAGCGCTACCTATGCCGTGCTGGCCAAGTCGATGGACGAGAAGACCCTGTTGCAGGTGCAGGCGGTGATTAACGCCAAGAAGGACAAGCTCACCTACGAGGACGCCCGGGCGCTGGCGGAGCGGGCGCTGGAGTTCAAGCGAGAGCGTGGGCGGCTGCCCTCGCTGACCTCGCAGGACGCCTGGGAGCGCAAGATGGCCGAGGGGATCGCCTTTCTCCAGCGCCATGCCGCAAAGGCCGGCACCGATGGCTGAACTGAGCGATCTCGAACTGCTGGCGGAACTCGGCGTCGACATGACGCCCGAGGTTCAGCGCACGCTGACGCCGCTGCAGGAGCGGATTGTTGCGGGATTCGAGGAGATCCAGCGGTTTGTTGCGGTACATGGCCGGTTGCCCAGGCATGGCGAGGATCGCGACATTTTCGAGCGGCTTTATGCCGTTCGCCTGGACCAGCTTCGCAACATGCCGGAAGCACGTGAATTGCTGACGCCGCTCGACGCGGATGGCATCCTTGATGGCGCGACCACCGCAGCCGCTCCGGCGGCGCTCGATGATGAGGCATTGCTCGCCGAACTTGGTATCGTTGGCGGGTCTGATGCCGACATCACCCGGCTTCGGCACGTCTCGTCACGCGCCGACAAGCGCGCTGCCGAGGAAATCGCAAATCGCGAGCCATGTGTCGATTTCGACAACTTCAGGAACCTGTTTGAGCGGGTCCAGGCCGACCTCAAGGCGGGTGCGCGGCAGGCCAAGGTGCTCGAGCAAACTGAAGTCACCCTCGCGGAAATCCAGCCCGGCAACTTCTTCATCGTCGGCGGGCAGCTCGCCTATATCGCCGCCTCAACCGAAGACTTTGTCACGCAATACGAGCGCAAGGATCGCCGTGTCCGGGTCATCTACGACAACGGAACCGAAGCGACCGTCCTGTCGCGGTCGTTCCAGAAGGCGCTTTATCGGGACGATACGGCCCGCAGGATAACCGAGGTCAGCGCTGGTCCGCTGTTTGGAGATGTGGCCGAGCCTGATGATCTGGCCAGCGGCACGATCTATGTCCTGCGTAGCAAGTCCGCTCATCCGTATGTGGAGCAGCACCGGGAGTTGATCCACAAGATCGGGGTTACCGGTCAACCGGTTGTCAGCCGGATCGCCAATGCCCGCAACGATCCGACGTTTCTCCTCGCCGACGTCGAGATCATTGCCCAATACAAGCTCTACAACATCAACCGTAGCAAGCTCGAAGGCCTGATCCATCGCGCGCTCGCGCCAGCCCGGTTGGACCTCTCGGCCGGAGACCGGTTCGGCAAGTCCGTCCAGCCGCGTGAATGGTTCCTGATCCCGTTCGCGGCTATCGATGAACTGGTCACCCGTATCAGCGACGGAACGGTGACCGAATATCATTATGACAGGGCCCAGGCGCGCTTCATTCGAGCCTGACACTCCGCACTATCTGGCCTTCTCCGCGCCAGGATACGCCCTGCGCAACTTGCTGTTGCGCGACCACGATTTGATGTCCTTTTGATCTGCCTCGCGAGCGCAGCCAGTGGTCGGCTGGCTCGCATCTGCGAGGCAATTCATGAGCGTCACCCCGATCCGGAAAGAAGCATCGTCACGTGGCGCGCGCATGCTTCGCACCGCGCTCGGACCGGATATCGCGGCTTGGCTTGAGGACGCCTCGGTGATCGAGGTCATGCTCAATCCCGACGGGCGCCTTTGGGTCGACCGACTTGGAGCCGGGATCGCCGATACGGGAAGCGGGATGTCCGCTGCCGATGGCGAGCGGATCATCCGGCTTGTCGCGCACCATGTCGGGGCCGAGGTTCATGGGCGCGCGCCGCGCGTTTCGGCGGAGCTGCCCGAGACGGGGGAGCGGTTCGAGGGGCTGTTGCCTCCGGTCGTGGCGGCACCAAGTTTCGCGATCCGCAAGCCCGCCGTCGCTGTGTTCACCCTTGCCGACTACGTCGCCGCCGGGATCATGGACCAGTGGCAGGCCGATGCGCTCGCTGCGGCGGTCGCCGCCAAGAAGAACATCCTGGTCGCCGGCGGCACTTCGACCGGCAAGACGACGCTCACCAACGCCCTGCTCGCCGAAGTCGCGAGGACAGACGACCGGGTGGTCCTGATAGAGGACACCCGCGAGCTGCAATGCGACGCGCCCAACCTCGTCTCACTGCGCACCAAGGACGGCGTAGCAACGCTCTCCGACCTGGTGCGCTCCGCGCTCCGGCTGCGGCCAGACCGCATCCCCATCGGCGAGGTGCGCGGCGCGGAAGCTCTCGACCTCTTGAAGGCATGGGGCACCGGTCATCCCGGCGGGGTCGGCACGATCCATGCCGGATCGGCACTCGGCACGCTGAGGCGCATGGAACAACTGATCCAGGAAAGCGTGGTCACCGTGCCGCGCGCGCTGATCGCCGAGACGATCGATGTGATTGCCGTGCTGGTCCGCGACGGCACCGGGCGTCGGCTCTCGGAACTCGCACGGATCACCGGGCTCGATGCCCACGGTGACTACCAGATCCTTCCCATCACCCCCCAGCCTCAAGGAGACATTCCGTGATCCAGACCTTCATCCGCGCCCGTGCCCGCCTGTCCGCGGTCCTGCTCGGCGGCTTCGTTGCTCTTTCCATCGCCACGCCCGCCCATGCGGCGGGATCGTCGATGCCGTGGGAAGCGCCGCTGCAATCGATCCTCGAATCCATCCAGGGGCCCGTCGCCAAGATCGTTGCGGTCATGATTATCATCGCCACCGGTTTGGCGCTGGCGTTTGGCGACACGTCGGGCGGCGCGCGCCGGATGATCCAGATCGTTTTCGGCCTGTCGATCGCCTTTGCCGCCTCGTCCTTCTTCCTGTCGTTCTTCAGCTTCGGCGGCGGAGCGCTGGTCTGATGGACGCCGTGCCGCCCGAGGCGGTGCCGGGTTACGTCGTCCCGGTCCACCGCGCGCTGACCGAGCATATCCTGCTTGGCGGTGCGCCGCGCGGGCTTGCGATCGCCAATGCGACGCTGGCCGCCGCGATCGGGCTCGGCCTGCGCCTGTGGATCGCGGGCGTCGTGATCTTTGCGCTCGGCCATGCGGTGTCTGTCTGGGCGGCGCGGCGCGATCCCCAATTCGTCGATGTCGCCCGGCGGCACTTGCGCTTTCCCACCTATCTGAGGGTCTGAAGCTGATGCTCTCGCTTCGCGAATACCGGAACAAGGCCGACCGGCTTGCCGATTTCCTGCCCTGGGCAGCGCTGGTCGCACCCGGCGTGGTGCTCAACAAGGACGGCAGCTTCCAGCGTTCGGCGAGCTTTCGCGGGCCGGACCTGGACAGCGCAACGCCTGCCGAATTGATCGCAACGACCGCGCGGCTCAATTCTGCGCTGCGCCGGCTGGGTTCGGGCTGGGCGATCTTCGTCGAGGCGGTGCGCCGCCCGGCGCAGGATTATCCCGAAAGCATCTTCCCCGATCCCGCTTCGGCGCTGGTCGAGCAGGAACGCGCCGCGCAGTTCGCCGAGGAAGGTGCGCATTTCGAGAGCCGGTACTTCCTGACACTACTGTGGATGCCGCCTGCCGAGGACGCCGCGCGCGCCGAGAGCTGGCTCTACGAGGGCAAGGCCGAGAAGGGCGTCAACCCGAAGGATTTACTGGGTCAGTTTATCGACCGCACCGACCGGCTGTTGCGGCTGATCGAAGGCTTCATGCCCGAAGCCCAATGGCTCGATGACAGCGAGACGCTGACCTACCTCCACAGCTGCATCTCGACGCAGCGCCACCGGGTGCGTGTGCCTGAGACCCCGATGCATCTTGACGCGCTGCTCGCCGACGAACCGCTGACCGGCGGGCTCGAACCCCGGCTCGGCCGCGCGCATCTGCGCACGCTGACCGTAGTGGGTTTTCCGAGTTCGACCTTCCCCGGGCTGCTCGACGAACTCAACCGGCTCGCCTTCGCCTATCGCTGGTCGACCCGCGCGGTGATGCTCGACAAGATCGATGCGACCAGGCTCACCGCCAAGATCCGGCGGCAATGGTTCGCCAAGCGCAAGTCGGTCGCCGCGATCCTCAAGGAGGTGATGACCAACGAGGCTTCGACGCTGCTCGACAGCGATGCTTCGAACAAGGCGGCCGATGCCGATGCGGCGCTGCAGGAACTGGGCTCGGATTTCGTGGGTCAGGCCTATGTCACCGCGACGGTGACGGTCTGGGATGAGAATCCGGCGCTCGCAGCCGAAAAGCTGCGGCTGGTCGAAAAGGTCATCCAGGGCCGCGACTTCACCTGTGTCGTCGAGGGGATGAATGCGGTCGAGGCCTGGCTTGGCTCGCTGCCCGGCCATGTCTACGCCAATGTTCGCCAGCCCCCGATCTCAACCCTCAACCTGGCCCACATGATCCCGCTGTCGGCCGTATGGGCCGGGCCCGAATGGGACGAGCATTTCCGCGCAGCCCCGCTGTTCCATGCCCGGACCGAAGGCTCGACCCCATTTCGGTTTTCGCTCCACGTCGGTGATGTCGGCCACACGCTGATCGTGGGTCCCACGGGCGCCGGCAAGTCGGTGCTGCTCGCGCTGATGGCGCTGCAATTCCGGCGCTATGATCGCGCCCAGGTCTTTGCTTTCGATTTCGGGGGTTCGATCCGCGCCGCCGCGCTCGCCTGCGGCGGCGACTGGCAGGATCTGGGAACAAGCCTTTCCGACGACGGCGCTGGCGCGGTGCTGTTGCAGCCGCTGGCGCGCATCAACGAACCGGCGGAGCGCAACTGGGCGGCTGAATGGCTCCAGGCCATCCTCGCTTCCGAGGGTGTCACCGTCGATCCGGTCACCAAGGAACATTTGTGGTCGGCACTGACCTCGCTTTCGACCGCGCCGGTTGCCGAACGCACTTTGACCGGGCTTGCCGTGCTGCTCCAGTCGCAGGCGCTGAAGCAGGCGCTCGCTCCCTATTGCATCGGCGGCCCGTTCGGGCGGCTGCTCGATGCCGAGGCCGAGCATCTGGGGGAGGCGAGCTTCCAGGCCTTCGAGACCGAAGGACTGACCGGCTCGGCGACGGCACCAGCCGTGCTCGCCTATCTGTTCCACCGGATCGAAGGCCGGCTCGACGGTTCGCCGACGATGATCATCATCGACGAGGGCTGGCTGGTGCTCGACAGCCCCGCCTTCGCCGCGCAGCTGCGCGAATGGCTCAAGACGCTGCGCAAGAAGAACGCCAGCGTCGTCTTCGCGACCCAGAGCCTGGCTGACATCGAGACCAGCGCAATCGCGCCCGCCATCATCGAGAGCTGCCCGACCCGGATATTCCTCCCCAACGAGCGCGCGATCGAGCCGCAAATCCTGTCGATCTATCGCAGGTTCGGTCTGAACGACCGGCAGATCGAAATCATCGCACGGGCCACCCCCAAGCGCGATTATTACTGCCAGTCGGCACGCGGCAACCGGCTGTTCGAACTGGGGCTGGGCGAGGTCGCGCTCGCCTTTACCGCCACCTCTTCCAAGGCCGACCAGCTCGCGATCGCCGAGCTCACCGAAGCGCATGGCACGTCCGGCTTTGCCGCCGCCTGGCTGCGCCATCGCGGCCTTGCCTGGGCCGCCGACTTGCTTCCGCCCGACCGGCTGCTTCCCGATCCCTTTCCCCCAGCCCGAACCCCCTCGGGCCAACCCCAGGAGTAGTGCCCCATGAAAATTCCCCGCTTTGCCCAAGCGCTCGCCGCCGGTGCCGCGATCCTGTCGCTCTCCGCGACCGCACTGATTCCGGCCCCGGCCTATGCCCAGTTCGGCGGGATCGTCTACGACCCCTCGAACTATGCGCAGAACGTGCTCACCGCCGCGCGCACGCTCGAGCAGATCAACAACCAGATCAGTCAGCTGCAGAACCAGGCGACCTCGCTGATCAACGAGGCGCGCAATCTTGCCAGCCTGCCGACAACGATGCTGGAACCGCTCCAGCAGCAGATCCGTCAGACCCAGCAACTCCTCGCGCAGGCGCAGCGAATCTCTTTCGATGTCCAGCAGATCGAGACCGAGTTCGCGCGCCAGTATTCCGGCCACAATCTCACCGGCAGCCAGCGCGAGATGGTGCAGGGCGCCGAAGAGCGCTGGAAGAACAGTGTCGCCGCCTTCGAGGATGCCCTCAAGGTCCAGGCCGGTGCGGTCGGAAATATCGAAGGCGCGCGCAATGCAGTCCAGACACTGGTCACCGCCAGCCAGTCGGCGACCGGTGCGCTGCAGGCATCCCAGGCGGGCAACCAGTTGCTCGCGCTCCAGTCGCAGCAGCTTGCCGACCTCATCGCGACGATTGCGGCCATGAACCGGGCGCAGTCACTTGACGCCGCCAATGCCGCTGCCGCCAAGGCCCAGGCCCGCGAGCAGCTGCGCCGCTTCCTCGCGCCGGGGCGTGGATACGTCCCGGCCAACGCGCAGATGTACCGGAACTGAGGCGCATGGACACCAGGCTCTTCGCGCGGATCGGAGCCGGGGCCTTCGTGGCCGTGGCGCTGACCATGACCGTGCTCGACCTGCGCGAGGAGCCCGGGCCGCCGCCACCGCAATCCATCACCGTCTTCGAGCCCGACGGCGATCCGCTCCCCGGACAGATCAAGGCCTGCGCGGCGATGGGCGAACTCGCGCTGTCCTCGCCCGATTGCCGCGCGGCCTGGGCCGAAAAGCGGCGGCGGTTCCTTGGGGTCGATGTCGATCCTGCCCCGGAGGAGGCGCAAGTCCCGGATGATGCGAACATCCCTGTGACCGACCAACCCCCAGCGACAAAGGCGAACTGACATGGGTGGCACCGGCGTCGTCGACCGCTTCCTCGACATCTTCTCGCGCTATATCGATTCCGGCTTCGGCCTGCTCTCGGGCGAGGTCGCCTTCATTGCGACCACGCTTATCGTGATCGATGTGACGCTTGCCGCGCTGTTCTGGACCTGGGGCGAGAGCGACGACATCCTCGCCCGTCTGGTCAAGAAGACGCTGTTTGTCGGCATATTCGCCTACATCATCGGCAACTGGAACAGCCTCGCCCGGATCGTCTTCGAAAGCTTCGCCGGACTTGGCCTCAAAGCCAGCGGGACCGGCTTTACCGCCGCCGAGCTGTTGCAACCCGGCCGGGTCGCGCAGGTCGGTCTCGATGCCGCCTATCCCATGCTCGAGGCGATCTCGGATCTCATGGGCTTTGTCAGCTTCTTCGAGAATTTCCTGCAGATCGTGATCCTGCTCGTCGCCTGGGCGCTGGTGATCATCGCCTTCTTCATCCTCTCGATCCAGCTCTTCGTCACCCTGATCGAGTTCAAGCTCACGACGCTCGCGGGCTTCGTGCTGATCCCCTTCGGCCTGTTCGGCAAGACCGCCTTCATGGCCGAACGCGTGCTCGGCAATGTCGTCTCCTCAGGCATCAAGGTGCTGGTGCTCGCGGTGATCATCGGCATCGGCTCGACCATCTTCACCGAGTTCACTTCCGCCATTCCGGGCGAACCGACGATCGAAGACGCCTTGTCGATTGTGCTCGCGAGCCTCACTCTCCTCGGCCTCGGCATTTTCGGTCCAGGCATCGCCAACGGCATCGTCTCGGGCGGGCCGCAGCTTGGGGCTGGCGCTGCTGCTGGTACCGCGCTCCTTGCAGGCGGCGCAGCGGTCGGCGCGGTCGCGGGGGCCAAGCTTGCCGGCGGCGCCGTTGCCAGCGCGGCTTCCAATGTCGCGCACGGCACATCGCGCGCGGCGGGCGGCGCAACCATGGCCTATGCGCTGGGCTCGGCAGGCAAGTCGGGTGCTTCTGCCGTCGGTTCGGGCATGGCGGCGGTTGGCGATGCCACCGTCGGCGCCGCAACTTCGCCGCTGCGCAAGGCGGGCGATTCCATGAAGCAGTCGTTCCGCGAGGGTAGCCGGGCTGCTGTTACCAACACCGGCGGAACAATCACCCCGGGACCGAACACGCCTCCACCGGCGCCGCCCGCTGCCGCTGACCAGGGTCAACCCGCCTGGGCCAAGGCGCTGAAGGACCGGCAAGCGATCACCCACAGCGCCACCATCGCTGCGCACACGCTCAAGGCCGGCGACAGCCATGGCGGCGGCGCTTCCATCGACACCTCGACAAAGGACTGAACGCATGTTTCGACGCCCCTCGATCCGCTACGGCAAGACCCCCGAGCCCGAAACACCCTACCAGCGCGCCGCACAGGTCTGGGACGACCGGATCGGGTCGGCCCGCGTCCAGGCCCGCAGCTGGCGGCTCGCCTTCTTCGGTGCGCTCGGTCTTTCCACCTGCCTTACCGCCGGGATCATCTGGCAGGGCGCTCGTGGGTCGATCGTCCCCTGGGTGGTCCAGGTCGACAAGCTCGGCGAAGCGCAGGCGGTGGCTGCCGCTGATGCGGGCTATAGCCCGAGCGATCCGCAGATCGCCTTCCACCTTGCGCGGTTCATCGAACAGGTGCGCGCCGTGCCCGACGATCCCATCGTTGTGCGGCAGAACTGGCTGCGCGCCTATGACTTTGCCACCGACAAGGGCGCGCTTGCGCTCAATGACTATGCGCGGACCAACGATCCGTTCTTGGCTGTAGGACGCGAACAGGTGGGCGTCGATGTCACGAGCGTGATCCGCGCTTCGCCGACCAGCTTCCGGGTCGCCTGGGTCGAACGGCGCTACCGCGACGGCAGCCTTGCCGAAACGAGCCGCTGGACCGCGATCCTCACCATCGCGCTCCAGACACCCCGCACCCCCGATGCCCTGCGCAAGAATCCGCTCGGCATCTTCGTCAACGCCATCAACTGGTCGAAGGAACTCGGATCATGATCAGCACGCTTTTGCGCACCCGGTGCGCGGCGACCCTCGCCATGCTCGCTGCGAGCACTGTCATCACCATGCCATCGCAGGCCCGCCCGCAAATCGCGGCCGCGCCTGCAGCGCCTGCGCCGCGCAGCGAGGCGGCGCAGGCGCCCCTATCCGTCCCGGCCGAGACGGTGGTCGCCATTCCCGTGCCGCTGCCTCTTCCCGGCCAGCTCCAGCCCCTTCCGCGGCCAACCCCTCCCCGGGCCGCGGGTCGCTCCCGCCCGTCCCAGAGTCGCCCCACTCTGCAGGACCGGGTGGGAGCGGCAATGGAGGCAGCGCGGGTCCAGCCCGATGGCAGCGGGTTCGTGAACGCGATCCAGGTCTTCCCCTATACCGAAGGCGCGCTCTACCAGATCTACGCCAAGCCCGGACAGGTGACCGACATCGCGTTGCAGGAAGGCGAGCAGCTGGTCGGCGCAGGTCCGGTCGCAGCCGGCGACACCGTGCGCTGGATGATCGGCGATACGACAAGCGGGATCGGTCCGGCAGCGCGCGTGCATATCCTGGTCAAGCCCGTTCGCCCCGACATCGCGACCAATCTCGTGATCAACACAGACCGGCGCACCTACCATCTCGAGCTGCGCGCCAACCCTTCGGTCTACATGGCCTCGGTCTCCTGGACCTATCCGCAGGACCAGCTGATCGCGTTGCGGCAGGCCAGCGCCGAAGCAGAGCGGGCCTCGCCGGTGGCGGCGGGAATGGACCTTGCCAGCCTCAACTTTCGCTACAAGGTCGAAGGCGACAAGCCCGACTGGCGCCCCTTGCGCGTCTTCGATGACGGCCGGCAGACCTTCATCGAATTTCCCGAGGGCATCGCCCGGACCGAACTGCCGCCGCTGTTCGTGCTTGGTCCCAAGGGCGAAGCTGAGCTGGTCAATTACCGTGTTGCGGGCCGGTTCATGATCGTCGACCGGCTGTTCGCCGCCGCCGAACTGCGGCTCGGATCGCGCCGGGGCCAGGTCAAGGTGCGGATCATCGCCAAGAGCAGGGGGCGGGCATGACGGACGCTGAACCGGCCGAACCCGCCGAAGCTCTCGCCGATCCCGAGACCAGCGTGCGCCTGCGCGGCGATCCGCCGCGGGTCATGCGGCTGTCACGCAAGGCAATCGGCATTGCCTCGGCCTGCGGGTTTGCGCTCGTCGGCGGGGCGCTGATCTATGCGCTGCAGCCGCAGGGCAGCAAGAAGGGCGAGGAACTCTACAACACCGAAGGCGTCGCGGTGGCCGACACGCTCGCCGGTGCGCCCAGAGACTATGGTCAGGTGCCAAAGCTTGGGCCGCCGCTGCCTGGCGATCTTGGCAAGCCGATCCTCGATGCACAGCAGCGCGGCGATGTGGCTGCCCTGCCGCCATCAAGTGCCGTTCCGCCGCCATCACCGCCCGATCCTACCGCCACTGCCGCCGAGGCCGCGCGCCAGCGAGCCGAGCAGGAACGCGAAGCAGCGCGCGGCAGCCGCCTGTTCTTCGACGGTGGCGCTCCAGGCGGTGGAGCAACTGGCCTCGCCGGGGTGCCTGCGATGGCCGAGGCAGCCGCATCGGCTGCACCGCCTGCGGGACCGAAAAGTGAAGCTGACCGGCGCCAGGCCTTCCTCGAACGCGCCAGTGACAGGCGCACAATGTCGGGCGAACGGCTTGCCGGGCTGGTCTCGGCGAACGTCCTTCAGGCCGGATCGGTGATTCCGGCTGCGCTCATCACCGGGATCCGCTCGGACCTGCCGGGCCTGGTCACCGCGCAAGTGACCCAGAATGTCTATGACAGTCCGACCGGGCACATCCTGCTGATTCCGCAAGGCTCGCGGCTGATCGGTGACTATGACGCCGACGTGGCCTTTGGGCAGAGCCGCGTGCTGCTCGCCTGGAACCGGCTGATCCTCCCCGATGGCCGCTCGATCGTGCTCGACCGCCAGCCCGCTTCGGACCCCTCGGGCTTTGCCGGCTTGCAGGACGGCACCGACTATCACTGGGGCGGGGTGCTCAAGGCCGCGCTGGTATCGACCCTGCTCGGGGTCGGCTCCGAGATCGGTTCGGGCAATGACACCGATCTTGCCCGCGCCATCAGGCGGGGCGGACAGGACAGCGTCAACCGCGCCGGTGAGCAGATTGTCAGCCGCGAGTTGAACATCCGTCCGACGCTCACCATCCGTCCGGGATATCCGGTGCGGGTGCTGGTCACCCGCGACCTCGTGCTCGGAGGTGAATGATGACCCGGCTGAAACTGTCAGATCTTGCCGATGAAAAGCCGGTCAGGCTCACCATCGAACTTCCAGCTCGGCTGCACCGCGAGCTTGCCGCCTATTGCGTGGCGCTCAACCAGGGTGAGAGCAAGGGCGCACCGCCCCCTGAGCGGCTGATCGCACCGATGATCGAGAAGTTCATTGCGACCGACCGCAGTTATGCCAAGGCGCGGCGTGCCAGTCAGCCCGGATAGCGTTCCTCGATCAGGCTGAAGAAGCGCTTCAAGGCGGGGTTGGCATTGTCCCCGCGCCAGTAGAGCGCGAATTCGAGGCGGGCAGGGCCGGACATGTCATAGATCTCGCTGAACCTGAGATCCGGCCATGCAACGCCCTGCGAGGCTTCGGTCGCCACCGAGATATAGCGCCGGGCGCAGATCATCGAGAGGACGCTTTCGTGGCTGGTATCCTGGTAGATCACTGCAGGACGAAACCCCTGTTCGGTCAGCCGCGCGGAAACCAAATTGCCGATGACCGGTCCGAGACCACCTCCGGGCACGACGAACACCTCGCCGCGCAGATCCTGCCAGTAAATGCGCTCCTTGGTCGCGAGCCTACTGTCCTCAAGATGGGCCACAAACAGGCGCTCCGACCACAATGGCCGCGACTTGAGGCCTGGCTCATCAAGCCCGGTCGGCGCCACCGCAACATCCATCGTCTGCGTTTGCAGGCCCTGCAGCAACTTTTCCGGACCCGCCTCGATGCCATCGAATTGCACATCGGGAAAGCGTGATAGATAGTCCTTGAAAGCTAGCCTCAAATTGCCCGACATCAGCGGTGAGCAGTAGCCGACCGCCAGCTTGCCTTCGAGGCCGTAGCTGACATTGCGGGCCGTTGTCCGCAGGTTGTCGATGTCGGTGACGATTCGGCGTGCCTGCTCGATAAAGACCTTGCCGTTCTCGGTCACTTCGGCGCCGCGTGTGGTCCGCTCGAACAGCTTGATGCCGAGCCGATCCTCAAGCTGCTGGACTTTGCGACTTAATGTGATTTGCTTCACGTTAAGTGAGGCAGCCGCGCGCGAGAAGCTCTTCGCGTCCGCCGTTACAACAGCGTATCGGAGTTGATAGATTTCGATTGCCATGCAACGGCTTGCCGAGCAGTTTGGGCTTCACGTGCCCTGCAGCATGTCCAGCGCCACATCGACAATCATGTCTTCCTGCCCACCGACCATCTTTCTTCGACCGAGTTCGACAAGGATTGAACGCGTATCGATGCCGTATTCGGACGATGCCTTTTCGGCATGGCGCAGGAACGAAGAATAGACGCCGGCATAGCCGAGCGTCAGTGTTTCACGATCGACCTGGACCGGCCGATCTTGCAACGGACGTACCAGTTCTTCTGCTGCATCCATGAGCGCGAACAGGTCGCAGCCGTGATTCCAGCCCATCCGGTCGGCAGCAGCAATGAAGACTTCCAGCGGTGCATTGCCCGCGCCCGCGCCCATCCCCGCGAGACTGGCGTCGACACGCAAAGCGCCGCCTTGGACTGCCACGATCGAGTTGGCGACGCCCAGCGAGAGGTTGTGGTGCGCATGCACACCGCGCTGGGTTTCGGTTTTGAGAACTTTGTCATATGCGGCAAGGCGGGCAGCATATTGGTCCATCGTCATGGCCCCGCCACTGTCGGTGACGTAAACACAGTGCGCACCATAGCTTTCCATCAAAACTGCCTGCTGGGCCAATGCATCGGGATCACTCATGTGGCTCATCATGAGGAAGCCGGAAACATCCATGCCGAGATTTCGGGCAGCTTCGATATGTTGTTTGCTGACGTCCGCCTCGGTGCAGTGTGTTGCGATACGAACAGAACGCACACCCATTTCATAAGCATGCTTTAGGTCGTGGACCGTGCCGATGCCAGGCAGCAGTAGCGTAGTCAGGACGGATCGTTCAAGAACTTCGGCCACCGCGCCGATCCAGTCCCAATCGGTATGAGCGCCAAAGCCATAGTTGAAACTGGAGCCCTGCAAGCCGTCGCCATGGGCGACCTCGATCGCATCGACCCCGGCGCGGTCGAGCGCGCGGGCAATCGCCTGCACGTGATCGAGGCCGTACTGGTGGCGGATCGCGTGCATCCCGTCACGCAGGGTGACGTCCTGGATATAAAGCTTCTGGGTGCTGGGGTCGAAAGTCATGCCGCGACTCCTTCGTGCATGCGCCTGGCGATCTTCTCGGCGGTCTTGAGCGCCGCAGAGGTCATGATGTCGAGGTTGCCGGCATAAGCGGGCAGATAGTGTGCTGCGCCCTCGACCTCGAGAAACACGCTGACCTTGAGGCCTGTGAATTCCCCGTCCATTTCGGGGATACGCAGCGGGCGGTTGGAACCAATGTGTTCGAACTGCACGGCCTGCTTCATCCGGTAGCCGGGGACGTAGGTCTGTACTTCAGCAACCATGTCTTCCACGCTTTTGCGGATCGCGTCCTGATCAGCGTCCTCGCACAGGCAATAGACCGTATCGCGCATGATCAGCGGCGGTTCGGCCGGGTTTAGGATGATGATCGCCTTGCCGCGGGTTGCCCCGCCGACGTCCATGATCGCCTGGCTGGTGGTTTCGGTGAACTCATCGATATTGGCTCGAGTCCCCGGACCAGCGCTTTTCGAACTGATCGAAGCAACAATTTCGCCATAATGTACCTTGGCCACCCGGTTCACCGCTGCGACAATCGGAATCGTCGCTTGGCCTCCGCAGGTCACCATGTTGACGTTACTGGCGTCGAGGCAGCTCTCGCCGTTGACCGGCGGGATCACATAGGGGCCGATCGCTGCCGGGGTCAGGTCGACCATGCGCTTGCCAGCGGCCTGGACAAGTTCGTTGTTGCGCTTGTGAGCGCCGGCAGAAGTGGCGTCAAAGACGATTTCCACATCGGCGAATTCGGGCATTGCGATCAGCCCGTCGATACCCTCATGGGTCGTCGCAACGCCCATACGGCTTGCTCGGGCCAGCCCGTCAGAGGCGGGGTCAATTCCCACCATCACGCCCATTTCCAGCACCTTGGACAGGCGCAACACCTTGATCATCAAATCGGTGCCAATGTTACCAGATCCGATGATTGCAACCTTGATCTTGCCCATAATCAGGCTCCTGTGAATGTGAAGGAACAGGCACCGATCCCGGCGATTTCGGCGCGAACGTGATCACCTTTTTTCAGAGCCACCATTGGACCAAGCGCGCCGGCCAAAAGGATATCTCCTGCTTGCAAGGGAGCACCACGCCTTGCCAGCGTTTGTGCAAGCCACACCGCTGCATTGAGCGGATTCCCAAGAACAGCAGCGCCGATGCCAGTCGACGCAGTCCGACCGTTCACGGTCATTTCCATGGTTGCGTTCGCCAGATCGAGCCCGTCAATTGGCAAGCCCTGCTCCGCCAGCAAAAAAAAGGCCGAGGAGCCGTTGTCGGCCACGGTGTCCGCAAAGGTGATCTTCCAGTCGGCAATTCGGCTGTCGACGATCTCGATTGCGGCATGCACCGTAGAAACGGCAGCGGCTACCTCGGCAGGGGTGGAAACCGGAGAAGGCAAGTCAGCCCCGAGAATAAAGGCGATTTCGGCCTCAGCCTTGGCTTGCAAACAACGAAAGGGATCGAGTCTGCCGCCATCAGACACTTGCATGTCTTCGAACAGCACGCCGAAATCGGGCTGGTCGACCCCCAGCTGCTGCTGCACCGCCTTGGCGGTCAGGCCAGCCTTGCGTCCAACGATACGCCGACCCTGCTTTACCCAATATCGGGTGTTAATCTCCTGTATTGCATATGCGCAGTCAGCATCCTCAGGGGAGAGACCGTCGCGCAACGGTTCGACCGCACCGCCATCGTAGGCATCGCGCAATCGCCGTGCGAGATCATCGAGGCTGGGAGTCGCCATTCATCGTGTCCTGTCGTCGTTTTTTTCCCGTTAGATTGATCGCATCCTTTGCACTAGTGACCGGTTTGGCCTATGTCTCATATAATGAGAAATAGAACGCCGCAGCTCTCGTCACTAAAGCGTACACTGGCGATGCTGGACGCTGTGATCGCCGACGGGGGGCGTAGCAACGTAACTGCGCTGGCTGAATCGACTGGAATTCCCCCTGCTACTGCGCATCGGCAGATAACCACACTTGTTGCCGAAGGATATTTGAAGCCCTCTGGCAACGGGCGTCATGTCGCAGGCTCACGACTATTGGGCCTATTGCACAAACTGGACGAGAAGCAGCTGATCGCCAACGTGGCTGCCCCCATCCTCCATGCACTCGCAATGCAAGTGAAGAGCGTCGTCCAGCTTGGAACTCTGGAAAACGAGATGGTCACTTACCGAATCAAGACAGGTCGCGGGTCCGGCAATCTGTTCACGCGTATTGGCATGCAGCTCGAAGCCTACTGCTCTGGTATCGGCAAGATCCTGCTGGCGAATCTTCCCGATCTCGAAAGGGGCGCTTACCTTGCAGGAGGTCCTTTTGTGGCCCTGACGGATCGAACCATTACCGATCCCATCCAATTGGCAGATGAGCTTGAATTGATCCGTAAACAGGGCTTTGCCGTCGACGATGGAGAGATTGCGATCGGATTGCGATGTTTGGCTGTTCCTATCCGCAACGCGAACGGCGACGTACTCTCGGCGATTTCTGTTTCGCAGGCGCAGGGCTCAAAAACAGCGATTGGCGATGCGGAATTGTTGCTCAAGTTGCGGGCTTGCGCAGCTCGAATTGAGAACGAAGCCTTTGGCCCCCAGCACTCGTAAGATCGCTGCGTCCGTTTTTCCAACCTCCAAGATCGGTTTGACCGCTCTCCTGTCATTGCTTCCACATCCCAATTGACGTTCACTACATCCTCCGCAGACACGGCCTGCGACAAATTTGTACACGTCGTTCAAAATTGATCCATGTCATGGTGGCTGCACCGCGCGTATCGCTAGGGCCATGTCCCTCAGACCCTCAAAAGAAGGGAGCGGGAGATGGCAGACGAAAACCTGATCGAGCAATTCGACCTCCTCAACAAACTACGGATTGACTTCACTCGCGGCGATATCTGGCTGGAGGAAAGCCGGATGCTGCTGCTGCACGCGAGCGCCCTGGCGGAACTGCGCAAGGAACTATACGAGTCGCTCGGTGAAAACCGCACCCGAAGCCTCCTGTTCAGAACTGGCTACAGCGCCGGACAGCGCGATGCCGAACTCGCCCACAAGATGCTCGGCAGCGGTGATCCGATGGATGTTTTCAAGATCGGACCGGAGCTCTATTCGTTCGAAGGCAATGGCAAGGCCGAAATCGTCAGCAGTGAGATAGACTGGAAGGAAGGGATCTTCCGCGGCGAAGTTGTGCGGTCTGCGTCATGGGAAGCGGAATCATACATTCAGCAATTCGGACAGAGTGAGGGGCCGGTCTGCTGGTCTCTCGCCGGTCACGCTTCAGGCTACACCAGCCGCTTCTTGCGCAGGTATATTGTATTCCGTGAAGTGGAATGTGTGGGAAAAGGCGACAGTTGCTGCAGGTTCGTCGGAAAGCCAGCCGAAGATTGGCACGATCACCGCGATGATTTTGGACCGGAAGACCCAACAACTTCAGCAATGGAAAGTGAACTCGATCGCCTGAGAAGCGCGGAAATATCCCGTTCGCACGACGAAAAGTGCGATCTCGTTGGCAATTCGCAAGCTTTCCGATCAGCATTTGAGCAGCTCAAGATCGCTGCGGCCAGTCCCATCAATGTCCTCTTGCTGGGAGAATCCGGGGTAGGGAAGGAAGTTTTTGCTCGCTGGCTTCACGACAACAGCGAGAGGAAGAGCGAACCCTTTGTGGCGGTCAATTGCGCGGCAATCCCCATGGACCTTATCGAATCCGAACTGTTCGGCGTACGGAAGGGTGCCTATACCGGTGCAACGCTGGACCGTGCAGGAAGGTTCGAGCGCGCAAGTGGCGGCACTATCCTGCTCGACGAAATCGGTGATCTGCCTTTGTCAGCGCAAGTGAAACTGCTTCGGGTCATCCAGAACGGCGAGGTTGACCGTCTAGGCGATAGTACGACCAGCAAGGTTGACGTCCGGATCCTGGCTGCAACCAACGTCGACCTGAAAAAGGCCGTCGATGAAGGCCGCTTCAGACTGGATCTCTACTACCGTCTATCGACCTTTACAGTGACGATTCCCCCGCTTCGAGAAAGACGTAGTGATATTCCGTTGCTCGTCTCAGAATTGGTTGAGCGCCTTTCCAAGCGCTATCGCAAGTCTTTGCGTGGCATGTCCGATCGCGCCATGGACGCCCTCATGACGCACAGGTTTCCGGGCAATGTTCGAGAGCTCGAGAATCTGATCGAGCGCGGAGTCCTGCTTGCCATGCCGGACACCTGGATCGAACTCGAACACCTCTTCGCCGGAGGGATCCTTCCTGATCCAGAAGGCTTGCTTCTAGACAGCAAAGGGCAGTTCCGCATGGACTCCAGCCCTGCGTTGCAAATGGCCTACGCTCGAATTTTCGATGCAGACCTTCCACTGGAAGCCCATGAGCGTGCGCTGTTCGAGCTAGCCCTGCGCCGCTCGAAAGGCAACAAGTCGCAGGCTGCCCGCCGCCTGGGGCTTTCCAGGCGGCAGTTCACTTACAAGTGGAAGGCAATCACCGGTAGTGAATGCAACACGCCGCAGGATTCATACCACTGATCGCGCCGTACGGGCATTTCCCGAGACAGGTTCAGCTGTACACTTCCAGGAATGAGCGGTTTTCGCCCCCAAGAAAGAACAAGCCACGATCAAGCTGGTCCTCGGTCCAAGTTACGACCGGTCGATCCTGCGCGGCCAGATAGCCCAGTCCGGCAAAGGTCTCGTTCCTGTTTCCTGAAGGATCAAACATGTAGAATGTGGCGCCGCGCGTCATGCCATGACGATTTGGTGTGAGACTCGGTTGCTTGCCCGACTTTGCAACGATGTCTGCAGCCTTCAAGACCGAGTTCCAGTCTTCGAGATAGAAGGCGATGTGATGCAGGCCCGAGGTAGGACCAGGCACGAAGGCGATGTCATGAGGTGTATTGCTGCGCGTCAGAAAAGCAGCCAGTTGCAGGGATCCATCAGGCCCGGCAAGGCACTGCTCGGTGAGCTTGAAATCCAGCGCTTCTTGCATGAACCGGGCATTGTCGGCCACTGTGTTGATGCCCCTTGCAGGGTCGAACTCACAGACGAGCGCAAGGTGATCGAGCCAATGCACGCCAATGCCGTGAATGCCGTCGGGCCAGGGGTGCGGATTGATGTCGCCGACCTCGGTTCCAAGCAATTCCTTCTCTGCGAAAAGCACGACGCGGTGAGAGCTAGGCAATTCAAATGCAATCGCGCGACCGCACCCGGAAATGTCACCCGGGCTAAGTACTTCTACTTTACGCCCGTGTCCGGCGATCCGATTGGCGAGGTTGTCCAGGTCAGCATCAGTCGCCACTTTGAACGCCAGGTGGTCCAGTCCTGCGCTCTCAGAAGGTTCGAGGATCAATGAATATTTGTCCCACTCATCCCAGCACTTCAGATAGACCTTTCCGTCGGACTCGGTAGCCGTGACGCTCATCCCAACAATGTTGGTGTAGTGGTCAACAGCCTCATCAATGTTCATCACTTTGATCTGGACATGCCCAAGGCGTACGATCGACATCCAATCCTCCTACTAAATTTCTCACTATGTCTGTGGTGCGCCGCAGCGCCGCAATCTTGGGCCAAGTTCGATTTCGAGATCTGTTGCAGCACCTATCCTGCACGCCAATTTGGCTTTCGATGCGAGTGAAACAGTCTGGAGCTTATCCCGGCTCATCGGGCCTAGTTGATTGACCTGTCCACGCAGGACGCCAATCAGGCACAAGCCGCATCCGCCATGCAGGCAACCTCGAGCTTGCCTCTGCCCAAAGAGGCCTCGGATCGCTGAATAAACGGTTTCGGCCTTTCCGATCTGAACTGTCGCATCAAGTTCGACGATGTGGATCCTGAGAAAGCCATCCTGTCCGGACCGGGCCAACGCATTCGGGAGAGGCGAATTCGTCACGCAAGCCCGGTCCGGTTCTGTGCTCTAGAAGAACACGCTGATGTTGTTGGCGAGCACCGTCGCCTGATCCAGAAGGATGGTCCTCTTGGCGATGCTGAAACCGAATTCTGTGTCAGCAATTCGCAACGTGTCTCGCCGTTCACCGACGAAGAAATCCGTCTGACGTTCCTGGCGATTGCGATAGACAACGAACGCCGCGCTGACCTCGAAAGTATTAGCGTCGGCTCCCTTGCGCACGATCACATTGGTAATCACGTGTCGCGTTCGAGAGCCGGGATTCTCACACCAGCTCAGATCGGACGTTGCCTTGCGGATTCGCCCACGCATCGTCGTCATGTCGTCGTCAAAGTGGGCAAAGGCCCCATCTTCGTAGAACTCGGCATCCTTGTTCCTGCGCGTCTGATTGCGCCGGATCGGCATGTAATAATGCATGTCCTCAGTGAACAGATCGAGCCATTCATCATAGTCACGACTGTCGAGGAGGGCGGACTCGAGATAGTAGAACTGTTCCACCATGTGCTGGGTCTCGGAATCCACCGAGTTGGCAAGGCGCCGCGAAGTTTCTGCAAGCAGGGTTGTCATGAGCAATCTCTCGATTTCGGGACCGTTGCCATCGACTGCGCCGTGCCAACGGTCATTTTGGACGTGAGGAACTCAGGCCGTCGGAGCCAGCGTGTTCCACGATGGCTCGGTCATCATCCGGCGCCATTGGGTGTAGAAGCCGCGAGCGGATTCCTCTGCGTAAACGTTGGAAATGATCCCGGAATAATCGGGATGGTCGGTTCGCGAATGGCCGAGGCCCATCTGGGTGTTGAGTACCTGAGACCTTGCCACCGCGCCTCGCAGCACGCGCTGGATCTCCACCCAGTTATCGCCGTCATCTTGTTCGAACACGCCCCCGGCCGAGAATGTCCGGACGGTTTGCTTGCGGAATTCGTCTTTGATCTCCTCCGGAGCGTCGGCAGGAACCACAACGAAGATCCATGCCTCGGTCTCGTGCGGACCTCGCGGCTGCCAGGTCCTGACCGTATTGATTCCGGGAAGGAACGAGCAAGTCGGGAAAATCGTCATGTGCTGGGCCATCAGGCGGCTGCCTCGCAGTTCGCCTCCCAGACGTTGCGCCGCTTTTTCGGCGGCCGGGCCCTCGGTCCAGTACTTAGTGATTTTCGGCCCCATGATCGCTTCGAGAATTCCGGGTTGATCGATGAAGAAACCCGTACCATGACCGCCCCACTTCGCACGGAACTGTACGCCATTTGTAGGGATCTGAGCGTCGCCGAGATCCATATCGGCCGGTAGACCTGCGAGCACGCCAGAGAGATGCGATACGGTTCCGGCATGGTACATGTCGCTCCCGAACTGCTCGGCAGCGAACTTCCAATTGCAGGGCAGGACCCATTTCTGCATGCCGATCACGGCCTCAGTGCCCGCCTCGGTCCGATCGAGCATGTGGTCCATGTAAGGAGTCGCGTCGCTGAGATATTCAATCAGCGACGGGGCTTCACGATCCCAGTTCGCGAAAACCAGCCCCTTATAGGTGTCCACGCGTGCCTGGATCGGGCTCCAGCGCTCCTTGTCGAGTTCGTTGTAATAGGCTTCCTTCTCGTACGGGACATTGACGAGGCTTCCGGCGATATCGAATGCCCACCCATGGTAACTGCAAGTGAACGACTTGGCGTTTCCTCCATCGTCGCGACAGATTCGCATGCCGCGATGACGGCACTGGTTGAGAAACACCTTGATCGACATGTCCTTCTGGCGAACCACGACTACGGGATCTTCGCCCATGTAGGCGGCCAGATAGTCGCCGGGATTGGGTATGTGAGTTTCGTGGCACAAGAGCAGCCAAGAACGAGCAAAAATCTGCTCAAGCTCCAGCTGGTAGAGATCCTCGTCGGTATATATCCTCGGGTCGATATATCCTTCCTGCTCATTCACGAGTGCCAGAATGTCGTCTGTCTTCCAGGACGACGGTCTTTTCTTAACAGATCCACAAGTACCCATTTGTGCCTCTCCACGTTTAACAGGCAATCCAGAGGCCAAGCGGGAAGGCTTGGCCGCCATTTGAATAAAAGCAAGGCACGTGCCAAACCCCTATCCAATTGATTAAACGGGATATTATGAAATTTCGGATTTTTCTCGTGTGACAGAATTGTCCAATGCGATCAGATGTGTGCAGATTTGGCCGTTATCAGAATCCCCAATTTGGCGATTCCGCTCCCCGCAATTCGGGCAAGGCCAGTCAATGCAAGGAAGTTCGCACCCTTTGCTTCCGGTGTACGCGGCATCGATGATCAAGTGATGCAGCGCAACGCCTCGCGCGGCAGCCGAGCGCACCTGTGGCCTGAACTCTTATTCGAGGCGGCCTTTGAGATGGGCTGACTGGTGACAAACATGGTGGGGCACTCGTAGGCGCACCGGGCCGTTGGGGGCTCTACCTACCGCAGGCTTGGACGTGACAGGCAGTTCAAGCCACAAAGGCTCGAGCAGAACGCGACAGACCCGAGATCCGCTGTCCACCAGAATGCAAAGCCTGTTCGCTAGTCAGCGCGAAGCGAAGACAGAAATTCCGTCAGAATCGCGTTCGTTTCATCGGGCTTCTCTTGCTGGATCCAATGACCGGCACCGGCCACGATTCTGGCACCCAGCCAATTCGGAATATGATCTGGAGCCTGCTCGATGGCATCGGCACCCCAGTGCGTGCACACATCGAATTCTCCGCCGATGAACATTGACGGACATTCGACCGGCTTTCCGACAAACGGCGCAAGTTCGTTCCAATTGTCCTCCATGTTGCGATAGAAGCTCAGGGGACCGGCGAAACCGCTCAACTGCAATGCGTCGACGAACACTTCAAGATCGGCATCATTGAACCAATCGGGCATCGTCGCAGGAATGGCGAAAAGGTCCGACAGCTTGGCCCCATGCGGTACGCACATCGGACTGGCCCTGATGAACTCAACCGGATCGATTCCGTCAGGAGCATAGCCCGCGGCCGCCAGAGCTTCGCCCGAGACAGACCAGGTTATGCCTTTGACCCACCTGGCCAGGTCGGCCTCGATTTCATCAAAAATGGCGGCCATTCCACCGAAGTGTTCCTGATAGAAGATTTTGTCCGGTCCGGAAATGATCGGATCGATCTGGCTTGGCGGAAGTTCGCCGAAGGGGTTTCCTGGAAGAGCAATCTGCCCTCTGCCGGAAAAAGGAATAGCGATGCCCGCCACTCCGTCGACCACCTCCGGGTGAAGCCACGCAGCGGTCCAGGCCACGACTGCCCCCCAATCGTGGCCAATCAGTATTGCCGACTCCTCACCCAGCGCAGCGATCAAGGCGACTATGTCATCCACCATATTGCGGAGGCGGTATTGATCAGGCCCCCCGAATTTTGACGAAGAGCCATAGCCCCGCTGATCGACTGCGATGACTCGATACCCCTGTGCGGCAATCGCAGGGATCTGATGGCGCCATGAATACCAGAGTTCAGGAAACCCATGGATCAATACAACCAAGGGACCTTCACCCATCTCGACATAATGCAGGCGGACACCACGTACATTGACATGCCGGTGACAGGTCTCAAAATCTTGTAGGTTCGCCATGAAATTTCCAGTCGGATGGGGGAGGGTTCTTCAGCCGAGGGGCAGAGGTTCGTTGGGGGCAGCTTCGGCAAGGAAATTGCAGACGAGCTGTGCAAACCTCTCGGATTGCTCGATCTGCGTCCAGTGACCGCATTCCCCAAACACATGCAGTTGCGCACGTCTGATCAGGCTTTCCATGCGATACGCGTCCTCCACACTCACGACGCGGTCTTCACGGCCGTGAACAATCAGGGTTTGGTGTGGAAGGCTGCGCAAATCGTCTTCGTTACAGGCAAGCGAGTCAAACCAACGCTGACGTGGCGCGGGAAACATCTGGCTATAGGATTCCTGGAAACCAGGCCTGATACTTGCTTCGTACCTCAGTTGGGCGAGTTCATCGTTCACCAGATCGCGGTTGTACGCAAAGATATCGAGAAGGCGGCGCATGTTCTCGATCGAGGGTGTATAGCCCCAGACTTCGTCCAGGCCTGGCGTCATCGGGCCCTTGATACCGCCACTGCCCATAAGCACGAGACGTCGAAAGCGCGCGGGGTGTCGGATTGCGGCGGCCAGTGATATCGCGCCGCCAAACGAGTTGCCGACAAGATCGACTTGTTCGAGGCCGAGAGCATCCAGGAAGCCAAGCAAGTGTTCGACCCAGGCTTCGACATTGTAGCTGAAGTTCTCAGGGCGATCGGTGAAGCCAAAGCCGACCATGTCCAGCGCGATCGTCCGTGTTTTGCGCGACATTTTCGGCAAGATCAAACGCCAGTTCGCCCATGCTGAAACACCCGGTCCCGACCCGTGGATGAAAACAACTGGCGGGCCTTCCCCCTGATCATGGTAGTTTGTACGAATGCCGCCTGCCACGATCGACTTGGAAATTTCGGGATTGGTGGCCACATCGCTCATGACATCTGCCATGGACGTTACTCCTCTGAAATATTGAAGTGTTTCTTGAGGAAAATCATTCCGGAGGAATGAATTTATGCCCCCACATGCTGATGCTGTCATAGCGAACGACCGACCAAGAGCGATCAACATCGCGTGGCGTACAACCGAACTCTACCGCGAAACCCGAAGGTGTGATTCCATAGAAGGAATACATGTGATCGTTTGTATGGCGGCCGAAAGTAATGAGGATTCGAGAGTCGCGCTCCATGCGATCAATCGCGCGGCCGACATCGTCGAGTGACGCAGATTCCACCATGAAGTGGTGCAGCCGCTTGGGTGAGGGTGCGGGCAAAAGCGCGAGGGTGTGGTGCCGCCGATTGCAATTGAAGAAGTGCAGCTTGGGCTTGCCACCAGGACCGAGGTCCCAATCGATAATGTCGGAAAGTTCCATCCCGAGGCCCTCGATGTAGAACTTCTTCGATTCCTCGATATCCGGTGTTGTCAGAACAAAATGCCCAAAACCCTGCTCGCCGGTTACAAATGAGGAAACGCCAACCGGCGAGACGAAAGGAACCTCAAACAATTCGGTTGCGCCATAGTAGATCTCGATCCTCACGCCTGAGGGGTCGATGACCGATGCCAGACCGAGGACGCCGCGATCAGATTTGAGATCCTCGGATTCTTCCGTCAGCTCATAACCCATCTGACGCAATCGACTGACAGTAGCCGCGAGAGCTGCAGCATCGGCAACTTCAAAACCGGCATAGGCAATGTCGTCCGATTGACCATTATGCACAGCGAGGCGCCAGGCACGGGAATCCAGCCTGTATCGGTCGCAATCCTTGCCGCTTGCCGCCGACATCATGCCAAGTGTGTCGTTTGCAAAGCTTCTCCATGCGCCGAGATCCGTCGCTTCGAAGCCGAGATATCCGAGACGGGCAATAGTCATGCAAGTTCTCCCTGAAGTCCAAGCTTCTCCGGCAGGTCATGACCACCTGACGATTTGAAGATGCCGCGAACACCAATGCCGCCGTCAAAATTGAGCGCTGCCCCTGTTGCCGGGGCGCAGTCCGTTCGCGAAGCGAAGAACACGAAGGCTCCGGCATATTCGTCGGCGTCGGCCATTTCGCCCAACGGAAGTACATCCTTGAGAATATCGGCCAACGGGATGCTGGTGATACTGGTCGTGTCCAGTTTGAGGGACTTCGGTCCGCGAAGGTCACTGCCACCGATCCCGCCCGGGGCAACCGCGTTGACACGTACGTGTGGTGCCAGTTCGAAAGCCAGCTGCCGAACCAGGCCAATTACCGCATGCTTTGTAGCCGTATAGAGCGGGCCACCACCATCGGGATAGAAGGCTGCGTTCGACGCAGTGAATACGATCGCGCCTTTGCTCTTGACCAGTTCGGGCAAGCAAGCCTTCGCTGCAAGCAAATAGCCCTTTACGTTAACGTGGAACATCTCGTCGAATGCCTCGTCGATACAATCTTCCGGCAGGTCGACGAGCGAGGTTCCATAGTCCCAGATGCCCGCATTGGGGATAAGGCAATCAATCTTGCCAAATCGCTCAACGCATGCCTGCGCAACCGACTTGTGGTCGGCGAGCGAACGCACGTCTCCGGCGATGCCCAAGAATGCGTCACCATACTGGGCGGCAAGTTCCGTCAGTCGGTCAGCGGATTTATCCAGAACCGCAACCTTCGCGCCTTCCTGAATAAATCGATCGACTATAGCGCGTCCGAGACCGGCCGCACCGCCGGTCAAAAGTGCGACTTCACCTGAAAGTTTCATAGGGCTACCTCTCTGCTTTTCTTATGAATATCCCGGAGGCGAATGGTCTGATCGCGCAGTTCGTCAGGCAGAACTGCCGACTGGTCATCGATCATCCGCTTGGCCACGCCGAAGTCTGCCGCTGCGTCGATAGCGATGACTGCTTCCGTCCGGCCTTCTCGAATACGAAATGCGAGGCTCGGCCCTTCGCCAACTGCTCCGCGGTGGAGAATTTCGCCCGGCCCCACAATGTCGCCGGCCATTTGCAGACGATGTCCGGCAATCTCGGTCCAGGAATTGGGGACTTGCGCTGCGGGCTCAGCTCGACCCAGCATTGCAGCAGCAGCGATCTGCGCCTGCGCCTGGCTGTTCAAGTATGTTTCAAGACTGCGCCTGCCACCGCCTCTTATGGGCCAGCTAGCGACATCACCAGCCGCGAGGATATTCTCGTTGCTGGTCACGCCGCGAGCGTCAACCACGATGCCTCTTTCACAAACCAGCCCGGCTTGAACAGCCAGCTGTGCGTTCGGTTCCGCACCAATCGCCACGAGGATGACGTCCGCGGGAAGCTTGTCACCAGATGCTAGTTGGACTCCAGTTACATGACCGTTGCCTTCGATAGACGTGACCTGACTGTTGAGTAGGACAGTCACCCCCAGTGTTGCCAAGCGGGACTGCATCCAGTTCCCTACTTCCCCCAGAACTCTGAGCAGAAGCGCCGGCGCCGATTCAACCACCGTGACTTTGCAGCCAAGCTTAACCAGGGAGGTTGCGACCTCGCACCCGATCAGGCCGCCGCCGATTATCACGACCTCGCTACCGGTCGAAATCGATGAGCGGATTGCGATGCTGTCCAGATCTGTTCGCAATGAAAAGATCCCGGGACGAGCAATTCCGCCAATTTCCGGCATTCTGGCGCGGGAACCAGTGCAAAGAAGTATCTTATCCGCTCGCAGCGTCGAGCCATTTGAAAGGACCAACTCGCCGGCATCAGTGTGCAGCTTGTCTACCCGCGTGGACGGCAGCAACTCGATCCGATTGCTTTCGATCCAGCCCGATTCAAATAAGGGAGGGGGGCATTCCTGCTGACCGCAAAGCACCGATTTTGAAAGACTTGGTCGATCGTAATCGGCATTGATTTCGTCGCTGATCAGGAAAAGTTCACCATCGAAACCCATTTGGCGCAAGGTAACAGCAGCCGTGCCACCGGCCAGGGCGCCGCCGACGATGCAAACAGACTGCGTCATGCCGAGACGTGTCCGGCATCGACATCAACGTAGATTTCTCCATCGCGAACTTCGAGTGGATAGACCTTGATGGGATCGCAGGCCGGTCGGGCCTTGACCTTGCCGGTGCGCACGCAGAACTTGCCCCAATGCAGCGTGCATTCGATCACGTCGCCTTCAAGATATCCATCTGTAAGCGACCATTCGCCATGCGTGCATTGGTCCTGGGTAGCAAAGAACTCGCCATCGACATTGAAAATCGCAATTGCGGCTTCGCCTTCGCCGATTTTCAGCGCGTCACCGGGCTCGATATCAGCCACATCGGCAAGTTTAATAAAGGTCATCCCACTAGTCCTAGAAGAAGATGCTGAGATTATTGGAAAGTATAGTGCTCTGATCGATATGTATCGTTCTGTTACGAATCTTGAATCGAACATCATCAGAACGAATCAATTCATCATTTCTGTATCCAGCAAAGATGTCGACCTGCCGCTCAAGTCGATTACGATAAATCAGAAACGATGAGGTTACTTCCAGATTGCCCGGTCCGGTCTTCGATTGGATTACGACATTCCCAACAATATGCCGCGTCCGCGATGCAGGATTTTCCGACCAGCTTACGTCAGACTTCAGCTTTCTGATGCGCCCTTGCATCATCGCGTAAGTGTCATCGAAGTGTGCGTATTCATCATCTCTGGAATACTCCAGAGCCTTGTCTCGCTGAATTCTGTTCGTCCTGATCGGCATGAAGTATCGAATGTCTTCATGAAGCAGCGCAAACCATGAATCAAAATCGCGATCGTCGAGCAATGTTGCTTCATCATAGTAATATTGTTCGATTTCATGTTGAAGAAGAAGATCTTCGATCGAAAAAGTTCTTTGAGATGACATGACAAAATCCTGAAGTCTAATTGGAACAGGCAATATCGGGAGTTGGGAGGCAGCGCTATTTGCCGGCCGCCATCTCCTCAAGCACGTGCTTGGGTGCCAAGGTCCGCCAGTCAGCTTCCGTCATCATGCGGCGCCATTGGGCGTAGAGCCCGCGTGCAGCTTCCTCGTTGTAGACGTAGCCGGTGCGCCCAGGATATTTGTCATTTCCGCCGAACTCGCCCTTCATGCCCATCTGGACATTGAGTGGCCGGCTCTTTGCTTTGTGCCCGCGCAGGACGGACTGAATCTCGCACCAGTTTTCACCGTCGTCCTGCTCGAAAACACCCCCTGCCGAGAAGGTGCGCAGTGTCTGTCGCCGATATTCTTCCTTGATCTCGTCGGGGGCGTCGGCATCGACGATCGTCCAGGCCCAAACTTCGGTTTCATTCGGGCCGCGCGGCTGCCAGGTCCGAACTGTATTGATGCCTGGGAGGAATGAACACGTCGGAAAGATCGTCATGTGTTGAGCCATCAGATCGCGCACGCGTTCGGAACTTCCGAGCCGTTCTGCTGCCTTTTCGGCATACGGACTGTTCGTCCAGTATTCCGTAACCTTCGGCCCCATGATAGCCAGCAACATACCTGGCTCGCCAATGTAGAAGCCCGTCCCGTGCCCGCCCCATTCCGCACGGAACTGAAGGCCGACTGTCGGAATCTTGGCGTCCGATAGCTCCATTTCCGGCGGAAGACCGGCGATGATCCCGGACAGATGTGACGTGGTGCCCGCATGATACATGTCGCTGCAGAACTGCTCTGCCGCGAATTTCCAGTTGCAAGGAATGACCCATTTCTGGATGCCGCCAATTGCGACGGTTCCCGCTTCTGTGCGGTCGAGCATATGGTCCATGTAAAAGCAGGCGTCGCTGAGATATTCCTTGAGCGTCGGCGCTTCCGGATCCCAGTTGGCAAAGATCAGGCCCTTGTACGTTTCGACCCTGGCTTGAAGCGGGCTCCACTCCGCCTTGTCGAGCCCCCCGATGAACGCTTCGTTTTCGTATGGAACATTTACCAGCTTGCCGCCGATGTCGTAGGCCCATCCATGGTAAGTGCAGGTGAAAGCCTTAGCGTTTCCGCCATCCACCCGGCAAATCCGCATGCCTCGGTGCCGACACTGATTGAGGAACACCTTGATCGACCGGTCCTTCTGGCGAACGACGACAACCGGGTCTTCGCCGATGTAGGCTGTCATGTAGTCGCCGGGCTTGGGCAGATGGCTTTCATGACCCATCAGAATCCATGAACGAGCAAAAATTCGTTCTTGCTCAAGTTCATAAATCCCCTCGTCCGTGTAGATGCGAGGATCGAGCAGGCCATTTTCATCATCCACAAGCGATAGAAGCGCTTCAGGAGTCCACGATGTATGGATGAAATCCGCTTTTCTGTCAGATGGCATTTTAATTCTCCCGAAAATTGAATCTACTGCTGTTCGCGAATTTTACTGAATTTCGTCAGGTCAAATTTATCCACGTTCGCGTCGGAATTTCTTGAAGGAAGAATTTGACTAATTTTCGCGAATGAAACCGAAGACTTTATGTGATCAGCAAGGGCCTCAATCGCCTCATCTGCTTTCCTTGAAAGAGTGAGGTCGAATATTTTCTTGTGCTCATCGTGCACAATCTGACCGGGAGGGCTCTGACGAGAAGTGTACGTCAGGCGCCTGTACCGTTCGGACTGTCGGTACAAAATTTCGCGGAACCGGAGGGTCCAATTCGATCCGCTCGCCGAGACCAGGGCTTCATGAAATTCCCGGTTTCGCTGTTCCCATAGATCGAAGGTGTCTTCGGCAGCTTCATCAAGGCGCTGCTCTGCAAGACTCAATTGGTGAAATGCTTGGACAACCCGGCCTTCCCAGGCATCACCGCCATTCAGGATGCTCGTATGGAAGGCTGAAAGCTCAAGAAGGAGCCGTGTGTTCACGAGGTCTTGGTAGTCCTCGACCGACATGGGCGCGATGCAGAAGCCGCGTTGCGCGTTGGCTATGACCAGCCCATCGGAGACAAGCAGAGACAGCGCCTCGCGAATCGTGCCTGTGCTCACCCCGTAGCGGGTGCTCAATGGCTCAAGCTTGATTTTTGAGCCAGGCGCGAATGTCCCATGGATGATGTCATTACCCAGTTCGCGATATGCGCGTTCGATCAAGCTCTTGGGCTTATCTGCAGCAGCATCGATCGTGCGTCGCGATGCGGCTGAATGGTTGGTCAAACCCAAAGGTGTCTCCTGTGATTGCGGAATCGCCGAAATTTTCTCCTTTCGAAGGTTTGTTGATTTTTCTGAATTTGTCAAAAATTTAAGCTCTGTCATGGCATCACCGGAAGCAGGCCTTCACGCGCCAGAGCTGCGATGATTTCGTTGAGGATGGTTGCATCGTCGATCGTCGGCGGAATCGACCATGACTCACCATTCGCGATCTTCTTGATTGTGCTGCGAAGGATCTTGCCGGACCTCGTCTTCGGCAGCCGTGGTACAGCCAAGACGGCCTTCGGCGTGGCGATTGGTCCAATTCTCGTACGAACTGCGATTGCGGCCTTGGCGGCTATTTCGCCGTGCGTCAGTGAGGCACCATCAGACACTACGAACAGCCCAAGAGGGACTTCGCCCTTGATACTATCCGCGATGGCAACAACAGCGCATTCTGAGATTTCAGCAACCGTCGAAATTGCTTCCTCGATAGCACCTGTCGACAGGCGATGACCCGCGACATTGATGATGTCATCCGTCCGGCTCATGACATATACATAACCGTCATCATCAATGTATCCGGCATCACCAGTTTTGTAATATCCCGGAAAGTCAGAGATATATGTCTCTTCGAATGCCTTGTGGTTCTCCCAGAGCGTCTGAAGTGCCCCTGGCGGTAACGGCAACTTGACGGCGATTGATCCGGTTTCTCCCGCCGCAACGGGTTTGCCTTCTTCATCCAGGATCTGGATATCGTAGCCAGGCATCGGCACCGCCGCCGATCCATACCGGACCTCGACAGGCTCCAAGCCAATCGGATTCGCCGTCATTGGCCAGCCGGTTTCTGTCTGCCACCAGTTATCCAGAACCGGAACGTCGAGTGCCGTCTCAGCCCACTTGATTATGCTGGGATCGCCACGCTCGCCCGCGAGAAAAATTGCGCGCAACGAAGACAGATCAAACTGGCGAGGCATGAGGCCGTCGGCATCTTCCTTGCGAATAGCGCGCAATGCGGTTGGTGCAGTGAACAGCAAGTTCACCTTGTACTTCGAAATAACCCTCCAGAAGGTGCTGGCATCGGGTGTCCCGACGGGCTTTCCTTCAAATACGACAGTGGCGCATCCCGCGAGAAGCGGGCCGTAAGTAATGTAGGAGTGGCCCACGACCCAGCCCAGGTCGGAAGCAGCCCAGTATACGTCTCCTGGCTTCATGCCAAATATATGAGACATCGACCAGGCAAGGGCGACCATGTACCCCCCGTGCTCCCGCACGACTCCCTTGGGTTTGCCGGTCGTTCCGGATGTGTAGAGAATGTAGAGTGGATCAGTGCTGGAAACTTCAACACACGCCGGTTTGTCGCCACGAGCAAGGGCGTCGCTCCACTCGACATGCCAATCGTGATCCCGGCCAGCGATCATCTCGCAAATGAGCTGCGGACGCTGGAGGACGATTACCGCCTCCGGCTTATGTTGGCTGCTTTCCACAGCCTCATCAAGCAGCGGTTTGTAGGCGATTGTCCTGTTTGGTTCGAGGCCACAAGACGCGGCAACGATGACACGTGGTTTCGCATCATCAATCCGTACGGCAAGTTCGTGCGCCGCAAATCCTCCGAATACGACCGAATGCACTGCCCCCAGACGCGCGCAGGCCAACATCGCGATGACCGCTTCCGAAACCATCGGCATGTAAATGATGACCCGGTCACCCTTCATCACGCCATGGCTGCGCAGGACTGACGAAAACACCTGGACCGAATCCAGAAGTTCCGAGAAGGTAAGGGACTTGCTGATGCCTAGAAGCGCACTTTCATAGATCAGCGCGGGTTCGGCACCACGCCCGGCCACCACGTGCCGGTCGACAGCATTCCAGCAAACATTGCATGTCCCATCGGCAAACCAGCGGGCAATTCCCTTGTCATTGACCTCACTGGTTGTCGGCTGCACCATCCATTCGACCGCAGTGGCCGCATCCGACCAGAAACCGAGAGGGTCGGTCATCCATTCATCATAGGTCTCTCGATAGCTCGACATTGTCTTTTGCCCAGCCTCAGATTGCCACGACCACGTTGCCGACAACCTTGCCAGATTCCACTAACTCGTGGGCTTTCACGATCGAATCGAGAGGCAGTACTTCGGCGATATTATGGTCAATATTTCCCGACTCGATGAGGTCATTGACGCCATTGGAAATTTCCAGACGTCGCGAATCTGCCAGATGATAAAGAATGAAGAAATCAAATCCGATATTCTTCAGTATTGATTTTGAAAACGGCATCTTGAACTCGCGTTCTGAACTGCCGTAGGCAACTACGCGGCCCTCTCTTGCCAAAGCTGCGACGTCCAGATCGACATTCGCAGCAAGATCGACTTCGAGAATAAGGTCGACGCCTCTGCCATTTGTGGTTTCGAGGATCGCCTTCAGGCTGTCTTCCTCCCGGTAGTTAATGACACGATCAGCGCCCGCCAATCGTGCGATCTCAGCCTTCTCGGGACTGCTGACTGTCGCCAAAATGCACTCTGCACCCAGCTGGCGTGCAAACTGTACTGCATAATGCCCGACTGCACCGGCACCGCCGGCGACCAGAACACTCTTGCCGCGAACATCGCCGTTCAGCGTAAGCGCGTGCAGAGCTGTCGAAGCCGGGATGCCTAGACATGCACCAATTTCGAATGAAATATCGGGATGCAAAGGTGCCGTGAAATTTTCCGGTACGACGACGTATTCCGCGGCCGTTCCGGTCGTGCGCCCCCAGGCCGTATTGAAGACCCAAACACGTTCGCCGATCCTTGCCGGATCGACTCCTTCACCGACTGCATCGATCACCCCGGAACCGTCACTGTGTGGCACGCGTGGGAAGAGCCAGGATGAGGGAATATGGCCGCTCCTGATCTTGACGTCCGACGGGTTCACCCCGGAGGCCTTCACATTGACACGGACCTCACCGACTCCGACCGTCGGCATTTCACCATCTACGAGCGCCAGAACGCGCGATGCTTCGCCGATTTCATTATATTGGACACCGCGCATTTTTCATCTCGGTCTGTCAGGTGACTTCGCACGTTCGCCGTCGGTCTTGAAGCAATACGCGCCAGTCAAAGGAGACATGAGGGAGACCACCCCGCATCCGCCGCAGCGGGATGCGGGGTGGTCCCGCGTTCAGAACTTCGCCTTGAGCGAAACTCCCCAAGTGCGGGGCATGCCCGCGTACCGAACCAGACTGTCCAGAGGCAGCTGGACGCTATTCCAGTAGTACTTGTTTCCGATATTGCGCACGAAGACGTCGAGCTGGTACTGATCGTCATTGGTCATGACCGCCAGATTGGCATCGAACAACGCATAGCTGTCGATCTTGAACAGGGGATCACCTTCAAGATCGCCCCGTGACGAGCTGGAATATCGTCCGTTCACGGTAAGGCGGGCATTCAGGCTGTCACCGACGTCGAACCCGTAGGTCAACGTGCCATTCAGCTGGAACTTGGGGGTGAAGGGGAAGCTTGCACCCGCGAAGTTCCGTGCCTGCCCGAAGTCGTTGAAGCCCTGATAGGTGTCAATCTTCGCATCAAGATAAGTTGCAGTCACGCGAGCGTCCAGGCCACGGAACAGCGGTACCGACACCTCCCCTTCAATGCCGAAGACATGAGATTTTGGAATATTCTTGATGCTGTTCAGCGTCACATAGACCGGGTCAGGCGTATTCACGAAAAGCTGCTTGTCGCGATAATCATAGTAGAACGTCGAAGCATTCAGGATTACGCCACGGGCAGGGCTCGCCTTGATGCCGGCTTCGTATGCCCGCACTTCTTCCTGCTTGGCAGGATCATACTGCGGGGCGACGTTCGCGTTGACATTGGGAAATGCGCCCGACTTGAAGCCGCGCGCGGCCGAGACATAGACGAGCACATTGTTATTGAGGTGATAGTCAAGCGCGATGCGACCGGACAGGTTGTCTTCGTCGAGAACCTTCCGAACCACGCCCTGGACGTTGTTGCCGCCCGGCACGAGATCGGCGAGGTAGGTGACGCAGCCACCAGGCTGTACGTTGGCTCCGAACGGCGTCGCATTGTTGAAGAATGCATTCCAGGAGGCAGCGATGCTGTTGTCACCCTGGTCCTTCGAACAACCGGCAAATTCGGCCTTGTCCTTCGAATAGCGCATACCGAAGGTGACGTTGAACTGATCGGTGAACTTGTACTCAACCTGTCCGAACAACGCCTTGGACGTGATCGTCTGATTGATCAGGTTTTCCCAATCGCGGAAGCCCCATTGGATATCTTCCAGCTGAGCAACCGTGGTGCCGGGAGGCGATGTCAGCTGTCCGAAAGTCCTGACCAATGCGACCGTGCTGATTGTCGCACCCCAGGTCTTGTCGTTCTCACGGATCTTGTCCCTCGCATAGAAGGCACCCGCGACCCAATGCAGGCGGTCCGAGTCGCCACTGAGCCTGAACTCCTGGGAGAAGGACTTGATCGAACCTTCACCGAGACCAATCAGGTTCTCGATATCCCAGCCGCTGGTGTCATAGCCTTCACGCCTGGTGAAATGCGCATAGCTGGTCAGCGAAGTCAGCTTGACGCCATCGGCGATCCCGATGTCACCACGCAGTGCGAAGGCCAGAAGCTCGTTATCCTTGCGGAAATCGAGCGGGGCGGGCGTGAAATTCTGTCCTCCGCCATTGGTGCCGCCCCAGGGAAGGTTCTGAACCACCCAGTTGGCCTGACTGCCACTGGTCGGGGTATACGACTGACTGAAGATCTCCGGCGGCAAGCCAAGGCCTGGCGCCGCAGCAGCCCACTGCGCCGGAGTGGTTAGCCCAAGAAATGCGATGAGACCTCTTGGAAATACGGCAATCGATTGACCAGCCTGCGTGTCTGATTTGTCCTTCCACCAGCTTGTCGTAAACAGGAACTTGGTATCGTCCGCAGGTTCCCATGCGAGAGAAAAGCGCGCTGCCGCCTTGTCAACTTTGCCGAGACGCTCTCCATGGGTAACGCTGACCTGCCAGCCCTTGTCCGCCCGCTGCACATCGAAGGCAAGGCGTGCGTTCAGATTGGGAGCGATACCGCCATTGATGAAACCTTCGAGGCCATATGATTGATAGCTGCCGTATGAGACCTTGATCTCACCGCTTCGCTCATCGGTCGGCTTGTTGCCGATGCTGTTGATGAGGCCGCCGGTTGTGTTCCGGCCATACAGGGTCCCTTGGGGACCTTTCAACACTTCGACGCGTTCAAGGTCCAGCGACAGACCTTCGGTCATGATCGGATAGGGATACGCAACTTCGTCGAGGTAGACGCCAACCGGCGAAGACGTCGACATGTTCGGCGTGTTGAAGCCGACACCTCGCAGAGTATAGATCGGCGGCCCGCGAAACGATTTGGCGACCGTAAAACCAGGCACGAGGACTGCGACATCCTTGACGTCCACGACGCCCAAAGCATTCATCTGATCGCCACCGAACGCGGCAATCGCGATGCCGACATCCTGCGTCCTCTGATCACGCTTCTGGGCCGTAACCACGATGTCGCCGAACGGGGAATCTTCTTCGGCGGCCGCCTGTGCATTGCCATCGCTGCCCTCTGCACTCTGCGCGAAAACGGCAGACGGCAGCATCACGGTAGCCATTAAGGCGATCCTGGTCAGCTTGCGGGCCGCCCGGACCCGCGAATTGAGGGATGTCGTGGCTTTCATCAATAACTCCTCTCCTGGCGTTGCGCCGCTCGCCCTGTCGTTGGGACATGGTCGGGTTCCGAGCGATTCGTCGCAACTAATATTCCTTTTGAAAAAAACATCAACATTTTTTGGAGAAGGAATTTTTCGAGGTGCGGGCCGGAACTCGATCGTACTCTCGCGTTGCTTCCAGGCGCCGAATTGCCTAGGATCGCTCAATGCCAACGGGGGCGCTCCACACTCGTTTCAGTCGCAAATTCGGGCTTGCTGCACCTTTGTGCCTTGCCCCCATGGCCTTGGCCGCTGGAGGAGAATTGGCAGCTGCGTGGGCTCGTTCAGGAGCGTTGGCCTTGGTTGGTGGCGGTTACGGCGACGTGGACTGGCTCAAGCAGGAATATTGCGCAGCCGTATCGAAATTGCGGTCTACTCCGGCTGCGCTCTCTCGCCTCGGATGCGGCTTTATCACTTGGAAACTCGACCAGGATTGCAGCGCATTTGACTGGCTGCTTGACCAACCCGAGACCCCGGCAGCGGTTATGCTCTCATTCGGAGACGCAGGCTCATGGGTGAAGCGCTTGGCAGATCGGAGCATTCCAGCCATTTGTCAGATTCAGCGCGCAGATCAGCTTCACGCGGTGATTGACGCTGGCGCATCCGTGATTGTCGCCCAGGGCAGCGAAGCCGGCGGCCACGGCATTAGGTCTTCTCTCGGGCGCGGTACCTTCACACTCGTGCCTGAGGTCGCGGACATTCTTGCTAAGGTCGCTCCCGAAACGCTCGTCATTGCTGCGGGCGGGATTTCGGATGGAAGGGGTCTCGCTGCCAGTCTCATGCTTGGTGCAGACGGTGCCATGATCGGGAGCCGCGCTTGGGCGACTAGGGAGTCGCTGGCATCAGCAATGGCAAAGCAGGTTGCCATCGCTGCGACTGGCGATGGCACCATTCGGAGCCCCATATTCGACTTGCTTCGAGGGAAAGACTGGCCCGAGCCATATGACTTTCGATCCATACGCAACGCGCTTCACCGTGAATGGGAGGGACGGGAAAGCGAACTCCAGGCGAGAATCGTTGAGGCCAGGTCCAGGTATGAGCAGGGCGTTGCCAGTGAGAACTATGATCTGGCTCATGTAACGGTTGGGGAGAGCGTGGGCTTGATACACGACACCCCTTCGAGCGCAGAGCTGATCACGCAGATGGTAAGCGAGACAATCGATCGATTGTCGCTGAACTATTTATTGTAGGCTCCGCCCCACAGCGGATTGAGCAACCTGTTATCGCGCAGGATGCGGCTTTGGTGATGTTTGGAGCGACCGCGGCTCATTCATTGACGCCCCGCTCTGCCTCTCCCAAACAGCCGCTCGCGAGTTAGCAACGGCTAGTTGCGTCCATAGATCACCAACCTGAAATTGATAGCAAATGATAATTCCAGTCAGCCAAGGCTTGGCGCTTTTCTTCCTTCCAGTCATGTCTTTGGTAAATGCCGGCCACCCCCGCGCGGGAGCCTCCGACGTGGTTCAACACGGCCTCGGTCACTTCAAAACGAACTCCTAGGCGTTGGAAACCCGTCGCCAACGTCCGGCGCAGGTCGTGCAGCCGCCAAGGTGCGAGCGGTTCCCCGGAATCTTCCTCGATCAACTGGTCGAGCTTCTTCTTGCCCTTGTCATATCCCGTAAAGCTGCCGCCTGTCGAAGTTTGGAATACCTTGCCTTTCCGCGGCCACTCAGGTCCTGCCGCCAATTCGTCAAGCACGGCCATCGCCAAACCGTTCAGGGGAATGCGATTGGGCTCTCCATTCTTTGCCCGATTGCCGGGAAGCGTCCAAAGTCGTTCACCATGGTCCAGTTCGTCCCACGACAGAGACGAGACTTCCTCTCTTCGTTGGCCGGTTACGATGAGTAGACGAACGATTGGGCCAAAGCAGGGGTGGGTCTGCATCGCATGCTTCCACACCTTCGCCAGTTCGCTATCACTCAGCCAACGATCACGTGCCTTGACGGGAGGCGGGGTTTCCATGCCTTCCATCGGACTTCGTTCGACATCCCCGCGACTCACTGCCCACCGAAACAGACGGCGAAGAACGGCAAACACGTTACGCCGGTTTGCTGCTTGCTGAGCTGGCATCCGGTCGAACACTGTGACGATGTCAATTCGGGTAATCTTGGGAAGAGGCTTGGAACCGAGTACCGGTTTGACATGGATGCGCAATGATCGCTCAACCAGAACCTTCCATCCCCTGCCGACGCACGACCTTTCGAATTTGTCGGCATAATTATCGAAAGCAAGATCGACGGCCTCACGGCGGCGCTGCTGATCGGCCTCGACGGGATCGATGCCCTTGGCGATCAGTAGCGACACCCTAACTGCTTCATCGCGGGCAGTTGCCGGTGTCCATGGCGAGCCGTGACTTCCGATGGTGTACCTCCGGGTGCGCGCTTCCCGCCCGCCCATCCTAAATTGAAGGACGTAGGCCACCTTTCCCGACTTGGTGATCTTGGCGCCAAAGCCCTTGATCCCATTATCCCACAAAAAGCCCTCATGACGCTTCGCAATTAGGGCATCGATGGACTGCTTGGTGATCTTTCCACTCGCCATGATCTGGCCTCCCGACTGGTCGTTCCAGCAATCACCCAGCAATCACCGAGCAATCACCGAGGCGGAAATTGCCGCCAAGGGGAGAAAACCATAGCGTAAGTAAGATTTTGATATAAAATGCTTTTTCTACGCCAGAGCTACCCTTGGGTACGCCTCCAGCGGAAGTACCAGACTTCGTGTCCCTGCGCGCGCGCCTTCGCCTCGTAGCGCGTTTCGGGCCAGCCGCCGGGGCGCAGCTGAAAATCGCGCGCATCCTTTGCCAGCCATTCGAACTGGTGGCGATGGCGGCGCATCACCATCAGCGCGTGGGCGAGATAGACCGGATGGTCCGTGCCGAACCGGAACTCGCCGCCGATTTTGAGCTTTGCGGCAATCAGGTCGAGCGGCCCGTCGTTCATCATCCGCCGCTTGGCATGGCGCGCCTTGGGCCAGGGGTCGGGATGCAGCAGATAGACGAAGCTCAAGGCGCCGTCGGGGATGCGCCGCAGCACCTGGAGCGCGTCGCCGTGATGGATGCGCACATTGCCGAGCGGGGGGTGCGCGCCATGATCGCCCGCGACATGGACAAGCGCCTGCGCCACGCCGTTGATAAAGGGCTCGGCGCCGATAAAGCCATGGTCGGGCAGCATGTCGGCGCGCGCCGCCATATGCTCGCCGCCGCCGAAGCCGATCTCGAAATGCAGCGGGCGGTCGAAGTCGAACAGCCGCGCGGCCGTTACCTCACCCTCGGCGGGAACCGCAATCTGCGGCAGCAGCGTATCAACCAGATCCTGCTGCCCCGCGCGAAGCGGCTTGCCCTTCGATCGGCCGTAGAGGCGGTTGAGGGTCGTCGGGTCGCCGGGTTTGTGCGCAGTCATGGCGCGCGCGTTAGCGCGGGCAAGCGGGGGCGGCAAGCACCCCGGCCCCGATCAGACCGCGAGCGCCGCCTTGAGCTTGTCGACGAGGTCGGTGCGTTCCCACGGAAAGGCGTCGCCGGCCGCCTGGCGGCCGAAATGGCCATAGGCGGCGGTCTGGCGATAGATCGGCTTGTTGAGGCCCAGATGCGTGCGGATGCCCTTGGGCGTCAGGCGGACGAGCTGCGGCAACAACGCCTCGATCCGGCTTTCCTCGACCGTGCCGGTGCCGTGGAGATCGACATAGATCGACAATGGCTCGGCGACGCCAATCGCGTAGGAGAGCTGGATCGTGCAGCGGCGCGCGAGGCCCGCGGCGACGATATTCTTCGCCAGATAGCGGGTGATATAGGCCGCCGAGCGGTCCACCTTGGTCGGATCCTTGCCGCTGAACGCGCCGCCGCCGTGCGGAGATGCGCCGCCATAGGTATCGACGATGATCTTGCGACCCGTGAGCCCCGCGTCGCCGTCGGGGCCCCCGATTTCAAACCGGCCCGTCGGATTGATGTGATAGACGGTGTTCGCGGTGAGCAGTTCGGCGGGCAGCACGTCGGCGATGACGCCAAGCACATATTTGCGAAGCTCGGTATATTTCGCCTCGTCGCCTTCGCCATTGTGAAAATAATAACCCGGCGCGTGCTGGGTCGATACGACGATGGCGGTCGCCTCGACCGGACGTTCGTTGGCGTAGCGGAGCGTCACCTGGCTTTTGGCATCGGGTTCGAGGAAGGGCGCGGTTCCGGCCTTGCGGTCGGCGGCCATGCGTTCGAGGATCTTGTGGCTGTAATCGAGCGTCGCGGGCATCAGGTCGGGGGTTTCGTCGGACGCATAGCCGAACATGATGCCCTGGTCGCCCGCGCCCTCATCCTTGTTCGCGGCCTCGTCGACGCCCTGCGCGATATGCGCCGACTGGCCGTGCAGGTTGTTCTCGAAGCGAAACTCGTTCCAGTGGAAACCCGCCTGTTCATAGCCGATCTCGCGCACCGTGCGGCGCACCGTCGCCTCGATCTCGTCGAGCGCGCCGGGCGCCCATTCGCCATCCTCGAACACGCCCTTGCAACGGATTTCGCCCGCCAGCACGACGAGCTGCGTCGTCGTCAGCGTTTCGCACGCCACGCGCGCTTCGGGATCTTTCGCCAGGAACAGGTCGACGATCGAATCGCTGATCTGGTCGGCCACCTTGTCGGGATGCCCTTCGGACACGCTTTCGGAGGTGAAGAGGAAGCTGTTGCGCATGGGGAGCCTTTTTCCGGACGGATATAAAGAAAGCTTTATGTTGGGTGGCTGTTAGCGTCCGCGCCGACGAAAGGCAATGGCCAGCGCGAGCAGCGCGAGCGCAAATCCGACCGGCAGCGCGTTGCCGAAGCGCGCAAAGAGCGTCGGCGCGTGCGCGGGCGGCACGATCGTGTCGATGCGCCCCGCGGCGTGCATCGGCAGCGATTCGAGAATGCGCCCGTCGGCGTCGATCACCGCGCTGATCCCCGTCGGCGTCGCGCGGACGACGGGCAGTCCTTCCTCGATCGCGCGGAGGCGGGCCTGGGCCAGATGCTGCGGCGGGCCCCATGATCCGAACCAGGCGTCGTTCGACGGGTTGAAGATGAAGGCCGGGCGGTGGTCGCGGTCGACGACCTGGCCCGAAAAGATGATCTCGTAACAGATTTGCAGGCCGATGCGGCCGAAGGCGCCGAGGTCGATCGTGCGCGGCCCCGGTCCGGGCCAGAAATCGATATCGCCGGGCGCCAGCCGCGACAGGCCGAGCGCCGAGAGGACCGGCCGCATCGGCAGATATTCGCCATAGGGAACCAGATGCGCCTTGTCATAGCGCGGCCCGAGCGTGCCGTCGGCGTGGAGCGTCATCACCGCGTTGCGCGCACCGACGACCTCGCCGCGCTTGTCCATTTCGAGCTTGAGCGCGCCGAGCAGCATGACATCGCCCATATTCATCAGGTCGGTGATCCGCCGCCGCGCTTCGGCGGGCGAGCGTTCGTAATAGACGGCGGGATAGCCCCATTCGAGATAGTCGGGCACCGCCGCCTCGGGCCACAGGATGAGGCGCGGCGTTTCGTCCCTGGGCGTCGTCAGCCGCGCGAGCTTGGCGAAATTGGCGTCGGCCTTGCTGCCCTCCCATTTATCCTGCTGGCCGACATTGGGCTGGACGACGGTGATGGAAGTGGCGGCCGTGGTCGGAGGCGGCATTGCCGACGGGCGTTGCGGCAAAATGCTCAGCAGAGTCATGTAGGCGGCGATAACTACGCCTACTCCAAGAAGTTGCAGCAATTGTGATCGCGGTGGCGGAACGGGTTGCGGGCGCTGCAACTCACGCAGTATTTCCGCCGTCGATTTTAACATGCCGACCACGACCATCGCCGCAAGGATGACCATTGCGGACCCACCATATGTGCCGACCCAGGGGAGAAACCCGAAGAAATCACCCGTTGTCGCGATCAGCGGGTTCCACGCGAACCCCGTGAACACCCAGCTGCGCAGCCATTCGGTGAGCGTCCACAGCGCGGCGAAGGCGAGGATGAAGGAGAGCGAAATCCTCCCCGGAACGGGGAGGGGGACCGCCGCAGGCGGTGGAGGGGGCTCGCGGCCTTGCGCGAGGTCGGTCGGAGGACGCACCCCCCCTCCGTCAGCGCTGCGCGCTGCCACCTCCCCGTTCCGGGGAGGAATGAATTGCCACGCCCCCCACGCCGCGAGCGCGGGATAGAGCGCGAGATAAAGCGCGAGCAGCAGAACCGCGATCCACCCCAGCCACGCGGGCATCGCCGCCTGATAGGTGAAGGCGGTCGCGATCCAGTTGAGACCAGTGGTGAAATGGCCGACGCCGAACGCCCAGCCGATGCCCAGCGCGCGCCAGCCGCGCGGGCTGCGCGCGACCAGCGCCATCCATGATGCCAGCGCGAGCAGGGTCAAGGGCCAGAGGTTGAGCGGCGCGAAGCCCGTCGCCGAAACGGCGCCGAGCGCAAGGGCAAGAAGCTTTGGCCAGCGGTCGGCGAAAGCGGCGATGCGGGGGCGTGTCGCGGTCACGCGCGATGCTTTAGCGTTGCGCCCTCCGCCCCACAATGGCGCTTGCAATCCACCGGGCCGGAATGGCGGCTTACGACCGATAGTTGCCGCACCCCGGCGAAAGCCGGGGCCCAGGGCGGGATAAGCTAACGCTTGCTCATGGGCGCTCTGGACCCCGGCTTTCGCCGGGGTACAACAGTAAGGCGAGCGGCAGCTCCCCACCCCAAGGCGGACTCCGCCAATGATCCGCCCCCTACAGCATATATTTCATCCTGATCGACTGGCGCATGTCGCCCGTGACCGCGAAACTTGCCGACCGGAAGCTCGGCGGGCCGACGGTGATCGTGGGGTTGCGCGAAAAACCGAAGCCTTCCTTGGGCAGGAAGATCGCCTTGTCCATCTTGTCGTTGCCATTCTCGTCATGGACGACCGCAATCGCATAGGTGCCCGCGCCGGGCGCGTGGACGTCGAAGCGCGCGGCGTCGGCGGCCTGCACGGCCAGGCGCACCGACCCCTTGTCCTTGCTGCAATCGGGAAAGGCGCTGGCTTTTGTGGTCAGGCAGACGAGCAACTGTCCCCTGGCGCTGCGCAGCCCCGTGACGCTGACCTCAACCGTCGGCTGCGGCGGGGCGTTCGCGGTCAGGACGGCCAGCATCAAAGCGGCCAAGCCCGATGTCGGTGCCGCACGCGCGATCCCAGAAACGGAAATAAAGTCCATAATTCCCCCGGTAGGCGGCATGATGCGCCTGGTGATGCGTCGCGGTTATCAGCCAGCGCCCTGCTGGTCCATGAACAAGCGCGCGCGGGAACATCTCCCACCCCATATGATTGCCAACCCCCATGATCGTCATGATCGCGAGCACCAGCCCCAGCACCGCAACATGGATGGGAATGACAAACACCAGCGCGGGGATGACGATCGCGCCGGTGACCGCCTCGACGGGGTGAAAGCTCATCGCCGCCCATGCGGTCGGCGGGCGGCTGGCGTGATGGACGGCGTGCGCGAGGCGAAAGAGGCGCGGGCGGTGCATCCAGCGGTGCGTCCAGTAAAACCATGCGTCGTGGAGCAGCAGATAAAGGAGCAGGCTGACGGGCAGATACCAGAGCGGAAAGGCGTCGACGTCGGTATAGATGCGCGTCCAGCCATGCGCCTGCCACCCCCAGGCGACCACCCCGGCGGGAATGCCGTAAATGGCGGCGCTCGCGAGGCTCCAGCCGATCTCGCGGCGCATCTGTCCTTCCAGCCCGCGATAGAGGCCGGGGCGCCTGATTCGCGTCGCGAGCGCAAAGACGCCGCTGGCAATCAAATAACGCACGCCGACGATCGCGGTCATCGCGAGCGCAGACAAAAGGATCGCCCAGCCGGTCATGGCGGAAGGCTAGTCGTTCGGCGGCGCGTTGCAATGGCTTTGCAAGGGGCGCGATGCGCGGCTAGGGCGGAGACATGGTGGGGCCGAACATCGATAGATGCGACATCGCGATCGTCGGCGGCGGGCTGGCGGGTGGGCTGGCGGCGCTCGCGCTGGCGGCCAAGCGGCCCGATCTCGACATACGGCTGGTCGAGCCGGGGCCGGTCGGCGGCAATCATGTCTGGTCCTTTTTCGACAGCGACATCGCAAAGAAGGACCGCTGGCTCGTCGCGCCGCTCGTCCGCTATCACTGGCCGCGCTACGACGTGCGCTTTCCCGCGCACGACCGGACGCTCGGCATGGGATATAAAAGCATCACCGGCGAAGCGCTGGCTGCGGCCGTCGCGGCGGCGCTGCCCGACGGGCATATCATCGCCGATCGCGCAAAGCATGTCGCGCCCGACCATCTGCTGCTGGCGCGCGGCGGGCGATTGTCGGCGAAGCATGTCATCGACGCGCGCGGTGCGGCCCGCTTTCCGACGCTGACAAGCGGCTGGCAGAAATTCGTCGGACAGGCGCTGACGATCGCTGGCGGGCATGGGGTCGAACATCCGGTCGTCATGGATGCGACGGTCGAGCAGCTGGACGGCTATCGCTTTGTCTACCTCCTCCCCTTCGACGCCGAGACGCTGTTCGTCGAGGATACCTATTACAGCGACGACGCGGGGCTCGACGAGGCGCTGGTGCGCGAGCGGATCGCCGCCTATGCCGCGGTGCAGGGCTGGCGGGTGGCCGCGACGACACGCGAGGAAAGCGGGGTATTGCCGGTGGTGATGGCAGGCGATTTCAACCGGCTGTGGCCGCCATCCGATCGCACCGCGCGGATCGGTGCGCGCGCGGGGATGTTCCACGCGACCACGGGCTATTCGCTGCCGCATGCGGTGCGCACCGCCACGGCGCTGCCCGCGCTGGTCGGCCGCGCCGACCTGCCCGACCGACTGCGCGCGCGCGCCGCGGCTTCGTGGCGCCGCCAGCGCTTTTACCGGATGCTGGGCGCCATGCTGTTCCGCGCCGCCGATCCCGATGCGCGCTATCGCATCTTCGAGCGCTTCTATCGCCTCTCGCCGCGGCTGATCGCGCGCTTCTATGCCGGGCGCTCGACCGCGACCGACCGGCTGCGCCTGCTTGCGGGCAGGCCGCCGGTGCCCGTCGGCCGCGCGCTCGCGGCGCTCGCCAGGCTCGACTGGCGATGAGCCGCCGCGCGATCGTCATCGGCGCCGGGTTCGGCGGCCTCGCGCTTGCGATCCGGCTCCAGTCGGCGGGAATCGCGACAACATTGGTCGAGGCGCGCGACAAGCCCGGCGGGCGCGCCTATCATTGGCAAAGAGACGGCTTCACCTTCGACGCCGGGCCGACCGTCATCACCGATCCGCCATGCCTCGGCGAGCTGTGGGAGCTGAGCGGGCAGGATATGGCCGCCGACGTCGAGCTGATGCCCGTCAGCCCCTTTTACCGGCTGAACTGGCCCGACGGCACCAATTTCGATTATTCGAACGACGAGGCCGCGCTCCACGCCGAGATCGCGCGGCTGAACCCCGCCGACGTCGCGGGCTACGAGCGCTTCCTCGACTATTCAAAAGGCGTTTACGAACAGGGCTATGTCAAGCTCGGCGCAACCGCCTTTCTCGATTTTCGGGCGATGATCAAGGCCGCCCCCGCGCTGATGAAATATCAGGCCTGGCGCAGCGTCTATTCGATCGTCTCCTCCTATGTTCGCGACGAACGGCTGCGGCAGGCGCTGTCGTTCCACACCCTGCTGGTCGGCGGCAATCCGATGACGACGAGCGCCATCTATGCGCTCATTCACACGATCGAGAAGGACGGCGGCATCTGGTTCGCGCGCGGCGGGACCAATCGGCTGGTCGCCGCGATGGTCCGCCTGTTCGAGCGGCTGGGCGGGACGCTGCGGCTGGGCGATGCGGTGGCGGCGATCCACACCGCGGGCGACCGCGCCACCGGCGTCACCACCGCGAGCGGCTGGCGCGGCGAGGCCGACATGATCGCGTGCAACGGCGACCTGATGCACAGCTATCGCGACCTGCTCGCCGATCATCCGCGCGGGCCGAAAGCCGCGCGCCGCCTGGCGCGCAAACGCTGGTCGCCGTCGCTGTTCGTCGTCCATTTCGGCGCGAAGGGCGACTATCGCGACGTCGCGCACCACAGCATCCTGTTCGGCCCGCGCTATCAGGGGTTGCTCGCCGATATCTACAGGAACGGCGTCGTGCCCGACGATTTCTCGCTCTATCTCCATCATCCGAGCATCACCGATCCCGGCATGGCGCCGCCGGGGCATTCGACCTTCTATGCGCTCGCCCCCGTCGCGCATCTGGGCAAGGCGAAAGCCGACTGGGACGGCGATTTCGGCGCGCGCTTCGCCGACGCGATCATCGACGAGGTCGAGCGGCGCGTCGCCCCCGATCTTCGCGCCAATATCGTCACGCGCTTTCACTATACCCCCGCCGATTTCGGCCGCGACCTCGGCGCGCATCTCGGCAGCGCCTTCAGCCTCGAGCCGGTGCTGTGGCAGTCGGCCTGGTTCCGCGCGCACAACCGCGACGACATGATTTCCAATCTTTACTTCGTCGGCGCGGGAACGCATCCGGGCGCGGGGATCCCCGGTGTCGTCGGCAGCGCGAAGGCGACGGCCCGGCTGATGTTGGACATTTAGCTCCGTTCGCATCGAGCGAGTAAGGAAAGTTTATGAAACGCCTCGCCGTCTATTGCGGGTCCGCGACCCCCGACGATCCCGTCTATATCGAAACCGCGCGCCACGTCGGGCGCACCCTGGCCGAACGCGGCATTGGGGTCGTCTATGGCGGCGGGCGGCTGGGGCTGATGGGCGCGGTCGCCGACAGCGCGCTGGAGGCGGGCGGCGAGGTCATCGGCATCATCCCCGAAGCGCTCGTCGGCGCCGAGGTCGCGCACCGCGGCTGCACCGAACTGCACGTCGTATCAGGGATGCACGAGCGCAAGAAGATGTTCACCGACCTGTCGGACGGATTTCTGACCATCCCCGGCGGCGTCGGGACGATGGACGAGCTGTGGGAAGCGATCAGCTGGGCGCAGCTCGGCTATCACACCAAGCCCGTCGGGCTGCTCAACGCGGCAGGCTTTTATAACGACCTCATCGCCTTCAACCGCCGGATGATCGACGTCGGCTTCATCCGCCCCGCGCACGCGGGGATCATGATCGTCGATGCCGGGCTCGACGAGCTGCTCGACAAGATGGCGAATTATGAGCCGCACCAGACGATTTTCGCGATGAAGGCCGAAAATCTCTGATGAACGCGGAGGGGGCCTATGACGCCGACGCCCTCCACGGTTTCGCGCACGACAGCATCGCGCGCGGGTCGAAAAGCTTTGCGCTGGCCAGCCAGCTGTTCGACCGCAGGGTGCGCGAGCGCGTCTGGTTGCTCTATGCCTGGTGCCGCGCCGCCGACGATCTGACTGACGGACAGGATCATGGCGGCACGATGCGGCCGGGACACGATCCCGCGGCCGCCGTCGGGCGCATCCGGGCGCTGACCGACAAGGCGTTTGCGGGCGAACCGACCGGTGAAGCCGCCTTCGACGCGCTCGGCTTCCTGCTCACCGAAGTGGCGATCCCGCGCGCGGTGATCGACGACATCATCGCGGGATTCGAGCTCGACGCAAAGGACTGGCGGCCGCGCAGTGAGAACGACCTGCTCCGCTATTGCTATCATGTCGCGGGCGCGGTCGGCGTCGCGATGGCGCTGGTGATGGGGATCGACCCCGACGACGAACGCACGCTCGACCGGGCATCGGACCTCGGCATCGCGTTCCAGCTCGCCAATATCGCGCGCGATGTGGCGGAGGATGCCGCGGCCGACCGCTGTTACCTGCCCGTCGAATGGCTGGTCGAGCTCGACATTCCGCCCGGCCAGCATATGCACCCCGCCTTTCGCCCGCGACTCGCGGTGATGGCACGCTGGCTCGCCGAAATGGCCGAAGAATATGAAGCGTCGGCGCGCTGGGGCGCCCGCAAGCTGCCCCCGCGCAGCCGCTGGGCGGTGCTCGCCGCCGCGGGCATTTATGGCGACATCGCGCGCGAGGTGCGGCGGCGCGGCGACCATGCGTGGGACCACCGCGCCGCCAGTTCGCTCGTCGCCAAACTGGGCTGGGTCGCGCGCGCCGGCTGGTCGGTGCTCCGCCGCCCGCCGCAGCGCCGGATCAGCCGCGAGGGGCTGTGGACGCGGCCCCGGACGAACGCCGGTCGCAACGCCGCATGAACCCGATCGAGTGGATCGCCGCCGCCTTCGTGCTCACCAATGTCGCGCTCGTCGCGCTGCGCAGCGTCTGGAACTATCCCTTCGCGCTGATCGCGGTGACGCTCTATGCCTTCGTCTTCTTCGAGGCGAAGCTGTACAGCGACATGCTGCTCCAGGGCTTTTTCTTCGCGCTCAACCTTTATGGCTGGGCGGCGTGGACGCGCGCGCGCAACGAAAGCGGCGTCCCCGTCGGCTGGATGAGCCGCGGCGCGCGCTGGGGCTGGGGGCTGGGCACGCTCGCCGCCTGGGCGGGGTGGAGCTATGCGATGGACCGCCACACCGACGCGGTGGCGCCGTGGATCGACGGCGCGATCGCGATGATGAGCGTCGCCGCGCAATGGCTGCTCGCGCGGCGCCGCGTCGAAAGCTGGTATCTGTGGATCCTCGTCGACCTGATCGCGATCCCGCTCTTCGCGTCGCGCGGGCTTTACGCGACGAGCGCGGTCTATATCGTGCTGCTCGGCCTGTCGATCGACGGGCTGATCCAGTGGCGCCGCGCCGCGGCAATGGGGCGCCTCGCGCTATGACCCGGCACATCTGCCTGCACGGCGCCGAAAGCACGGGCAAATCGACGCTCGCGCCGCGGCTCGCGCTGCGGCTCGGCGGGCTGGTCGTCCCCGAATATGGGCGCACCTATGCCGAGATGCACGGGACCAGCTTCGATGAGGTCGACCTGCTCGCCATTTTCGACGGCCACCGCGCCGCGACCGCGGCGGCGCTGGCCCAGCAGCCCGACTGGCTGGTGTCCGACACCGACCCGCTGATGACGCAGGCCTGGGCGATCATGCTGCTCGGCCGCCGCCTGCCCGAAATCGACGCCTGGACGGACGTGGCCGACCTTTACCTCGTTCCCGCGATGGACCTGCCCTGGCGCGAGGACGGCACGCGCCTGTTCGGCAGCGAGCTGGCGCGGCGCCAGTTCATGGACGTCGCGATCGGCGAACTCGAACGGCGGCAGCTCAAATGGGCGTGGATCGAAGGCGAAGGCGACGCCCGGATCGATCATGCCGTTGCGGCGATCGAGGCGGCGGGGTTGATGTAAGGCGTCGGTGGCGGCTTCGGGGTGGGGAGCGGACGTTGGGCTCCTCCCCGGCACGGGGAAGAGCGCGACGGCCGGATTCAGACTTTGCGAGTTACGATCCTCCCTGTCGCGCAGCGATGGGGAGGTGGCAGCGCGAAGCGCTGACGGAGGGGCTTTTGCGCCGACGTCGCGGCCCCTCCACCACCGCCTGCGGCGGCGGCCCCCCTCCCCATGGCCTTCGGCCACAGGGAGGATTTATGATCGCAATCGGGCGCCACCGGACATTCCCCTCCCGACGGCGCGCCCCAACCCCCGCTTTTCCACAGCCCGCGCCCTGCCCCGCTTGCTCCCGACTCGCTAGATGGTTAAGGCCGGTGCATGACCGCCACGCCGCCCGCCGTCCGCATTGCCCCGTCGATCCTCAGCGCCGATTTCGCCCGGCTGGGCGAGGAAGTGCGCGCGATCGAGGCGGCGGGGGCCGATTGGGTGCATATCGACGTGATGGACGGCCATTATGTGCCCAATCTGACGATCGGGCCGATGGTGGTGAAGGCGCTGCGCCCGCATTCGAGCCTGCCCTTCGACGTCCATCTGATGATCTCGCCGGTCGATCATTTCCTCGACGCCTTTGCCGCGGCGGGCGCCGACATCATCACCGTCCATCCCGAAGCCGGACCACACGTCCACCGCACCGTCCAGCATATCAAGTCGCTGGGCAAGCAGGCGGGCGTGTCGCTCAACCCCGCAACCCCCGCCAAGATGCTCGATTATCTGATCGACGACATCGACCTGGTCCTGATCATGAGCGTCAATCCGGGCTTCGGCGGCCAGAGCTTCATCTCCAGCCAGCTTCGCAAGATCGAGGCGGTGAAGAAGATGATCGAGAAATCGGGCCGCGACATCAGGCTGGAGGTCGACGGCGGGATCGACGCCGCCACCGCGCCGCTCGCCATATCGGCGGGCGCCGACGTGCTCGTTGCCGGGACCGCGACCTTCAAGGGCGGCGCGCAAGCCTATGCGGCCAATATCCGGGCACTGCGCGGCGGTGCCTGATCGATGGAGGGGAGACCGCTGAACACCGCCCCCGCCGACCCGCCGCTCGATCCCGGTTACGACGCCGCGCCGATCGACGACACGATCGAACCCGGCAAGCGGCTGATCCGCCTGCCCGCCGACAAGGGGCTGTCGCTCGGCGACCGCGTCGCCAATGCGATCACCCGCCTGACCTGGCGCACGCCGCTCCACGCGCTGCGCCTCAAAGGGCGCTTTCCGCTGAAGCTGCTCGGCGTGCCCGCCGACCCCGTGCCCGGCGATGCGCGCGCGGGCACCGCGATCCGCGCCGGCCATTTCCTGCATCGCGGGCTGAAACTGCCGCTCGGCGAGCTCGATTTCGCATCGCTGAGCGTCGCGCCCGCCTTTGCCGATTATCTGCACAGCTTCGCCTGGCTGCGCGACCTCGCCGCGACCGGCACCCGCGCCGATGGCGCGCCGATCGCCGAAGCGGTGGTGCGCCACTGGCTCGGCACGCACGGCGAGACGGTGAGCGAACCCGCGTGGCGCGCCGACAATACGGGGTGGCGCATCCTGTTCTGGTCCGCTCATGCGCCGCTGATCCTGTCATCGAGCGACCTCGTCTATCGCTCGGCGGTGCTCAACCACCTCGCGCGCGCGGCGCGGCACCTCGACCGCGTCGCCGACAAGACGCGGCCGGGCACGGGGCAGATGGTCGCGTGGGTCGGCATCGTCGCCGCGTCGCTCCTCATGCCCGGCGGCGAGCCGCGGCAGGTGTTCGGCGAGGCGGGGCTGCGCAAGGTGCTGGAAACCAGCTTCTACGCCGACGGCGGCAATATCTCGCGCTCGCCGCAGGCGCAGCTCGATGCGATCATGGCGCTGTCGATGCTCGCGCGCACCTATGAGATGCGCCGGATGGAGGTGCCGCCCTTCGTCCAGGAAGTGCTCGCGCGCGCCGTTCCCGCGCTGCTCGGGCTGCTCCACGCCGATGGCGGCATGGGCAGCTGGCAGGGCAGCGGCGCGACGTCGGCGGCGCATGTGCAGGCGATCGTCGCCGCCAGCGGCGTGCGCACCCGGCCATTGAAGCAGGCGCGCGACTGGGGCTATCAGCGGCTCGTCGCGAACAAGGTGGTGCTGCTCGCCGACGCCGCGCCGCCGCCGATCGCCCGCGTGACCGAGGCGGGCTGCGCCTCCACCCTTGCCTTTGAACTCAGCGACGGCGACGAGCGCATCGTCGTCAATTGCGGCGGCGCGGCGCTCTCCGGCGCGACCATCCCCGCCGACCTCGCGCGCGGCCTCAGAACCACCGCGGCGCATTCGACGCTGACGCTGGGCGACAGCAATTCGACCGCGATCCTGCCGGGCGGCGCGCTCGGCAAGGGCGTCACCGAAGTCGAGCTCGACCGGCGCGAGACGCCGCAGGGCAGCCGGCTCGAGATGAGCCACGACGGCTATGCGCGCCGCCACGGCCTGATTCACCGCCGCCTGCTCATCCTGTCGCCCAACGGGCGCGAGCTGCGCGGCGAGGACATGCTGCTCCCCGCCCCGCGCACGCGGCGCAAGGGCGACAAGACTTTCACGATGCGCTTTCACCTTGGCCGCAACATTTCGGCGAGCCTGACCGCCGACGGGCTGGGCGCGCTGCTGCGCATCAGCGGCGGGCCGCTGTGGCAGTTCCGCACGTCCGGCGGCGCGCTGGCGATCGAGGAAAGCCTGTGGGTCGACGGCGACGGCCGCCCGCACCCGACCGAACAGCTCGTCATCACCGGCACCGCCCCCGCGGGCGGGGCGAGCGTGGGGTGGATTTTCAAGCATATCGGGTGAGCTGTGGCGGTTTTCGACCGGAAACTGTCCTCTCCATCATCGTCATCCCGGACTTGATCCGGGATCCATAGCCGCGCCGAAGGCATGGATCCCGGATCAAGTCCGGGATGACGAGGTGAGGTGTCGGGCTGACGGCTTACCACCCCAAGACCGACGCCCGACACACATGGGTCAACAGCCGGCGCCCAAGGGACCGAGCGCCGGCCGCCGAGCCTAAAAGGCGTAGCGCGCCATCAGCTGGAACACCGGACCCGCCTTTTCGCTTTCGAGCTCATATTCGTCGAAATCGCGTGTCTGCTGGTCTTCGAGATTGTCGAACTTGTTGAACACCTCGCGCTTGGCGCCGTTCAGAAGGTTCGAGCCGACCGCACGGATGGTGAAATTGCTGCCGATCCGCTTTTCGACGAAGATTTCCAGGTCGGCGCCATAGGTGGTGCGGACTTCCTCGCTGATGACGCGGTCATAGGCCGCGCCCTGCTTGCGGTGCGTCGCGCCAAAGGCGACGCCCCAGCTCGGAATGTCCTGAATGAAGCCGATATTGTAGACATAGTCCGACTGGCCGTTGAAGCGGCGCTTGCCCGCAAAATCGGTGATCTCGCTGTCGAGCCACGAGATATTGCCGAAGATGCCGGTGTCGGGCAGGCCGAGGAAAGCGAGGTCGGTCGACAGGTCGAACTCGACGCCCCACACCTTGCCATCGCCGACATTCTGCGGCTGGTAGACAAAGGTGCCCTCGCCTTCCGATCCCTCTTCGCCGGTGTTGGTCAGCTCGATGAGGTCGGTCACGTCGCGGTAGAAGGCGTTGATCCCGACGACCCCTGTGCGGCCGATGCGGCGCTCATAGCCGAGGTCGAAACCCCACGCCGTTTCGGGGCCGAGTTGCGGATTGCCGAGCAGGTCGCTGTCGCCGACTTCCTCTTCGAGCAGCGCGGGCGAGATGAAGTTGAAATCGGGGCGGCGGTTGGTGCGCGCGACCGACGCGGTGATGCGGTCGCGCGGGGTCAGGTCGAACTTGATCGACGCCGACGGCAGCCATTTTTCATATTCGTTGCGCTGTGTCGGCACCGCGGCGGCTTCGGTGAAGTCGGTGATGTCGAAGCGCGTCGTTTCGTAACGGATGCCCGCCTCCCACGTCAGCCCGCCCGACTTGCCCTGCACCAGCGCGAAAGCGTCGAGGCGGCGCTCCTCGATGCTGTTCACCCCGCCGTCGGCGGGTTCGAGCTCGCCGAACGGAGCCACAAGCTCGGCCGGATTGTTGCGGAACTGGTCGTAGCTGTCCTCCAGCCCCGGAAACTCGGCGTCATCGTCGGTTTCCAGAATCGCGGTGCGGCGATCCTTGTCCTGATACAGGCCGCCGACGATCAGCTGCGTATCGCCGCCCAGCTCGAACGCATGGTCGAGCTTCACCGAAAACTCCTTGTCGGCGATGTCGGTGGTGAAAAACTCCTGCTCGAACTCGGGATCGTCGCCCTCGTCGTTGAACTCGATCTGATATTCGCTTTCGCTCTGTTCGTCGTCGAAGCGCGCGAAACCGACGCGCAGCGTCGTCTTGCCGAGCGACCATTGGTGCGACAGCTTGGCGTCGATGCTGTAATTCTGCTGGTCGATGTCATTGTCGTTGGCATTGTCGCTGAGCAGATTGCCCGTCGGCAGCGGTCCGTTCACCGCGACCGGATCGTCATATTCAAAGCTGCGCTCGCTCTCGAAACGGTCGGTGCGGACGAAGAAGCCGCTCAGGCGAAAATCGGTCGTCTCGCCGTCGATCTCGTAGCTCGCGTTCGCCGAATAATCCTTGCCGTCGCGCGTATCGGTCTGATCCTTGCGATTGTCGAACTCGCTGGTGGCGAAATCGGGATCATTCTCCGGCGAATCGCCATAGCGGAGCGAGAATTTCTTCTTGGGATTGTGGCGCCCCTGAAAGTTGAGGCCGATCAGCAGGCGGCCCGGCCCGACCTGGCCGCCATAGACGAAGCCGAGGCTCGGCTCGAGTTCCTCGTCGTCATAATAGAGCGCGCCCGCGCGGACATAGCCGCCATCGAGCTCATAGCCGTCGCGCAATTCGATATTGATCGTGCCCGCCACCGCGTCGCCGGTGCGGCGCGCCGACGAGGAGCGGACGATCTCGACGCGGTCGATCAGTTCGGCGGGGATGCGGTCGAGGAAGAAGCTGCGGTCCGACGCATTGCCGGGCACGCGCTCGCCGTTGATGAGGATCTGCGTATAGCCCGGCGGCAGGCCGCGCAGCCGCGCGCCGTCGCTTTCGATGACGTCCGACAGAAAGGTGACGGACGGCACACGCTTCAGCGCGTCGCCCGCGGTCAGCGGCTCGAAGCGCTGGAAAAATTCGCTGTCATAGGAGAGGATGGGCTCGGCCGCGTCGCTGCGGTTGCGATAGCCGACGCTGCCGAGCACGACGATGTCCTGCGAGGTCGTGATTTCGCTATCGTCGCGCTGGATCGGCGCGGTGTCGGCGGGCGTCTGTTGCGCGGCCGCGGGGGCGGCGGCAAGCGCGGCGACGATGGCGAGAGCGGCGGTGGAACGCAGGCTGAAAGTTCGAATCATTTTGACGAGACCCCCCTTGTGGTTGCCGGGCGTCTAGGGGCGGCGTGTGACAGTTTGCGGCGAGTCAAATGACATTTTGACGACAGTTAAGTGACGGAAATATTGTGCAATTGACGCGGGCGCGCTTTGCTGAAAGGGGACGCGACCGGGCGCGGAGCTGCGCCGATCCGACGCCGATGTGACGAGGGGAACCACCATGACCGCCATCCGCCAGGCGAAGCCGTTGACTTCGTTCGCCTTTGCTTCGCTGCTTGCCGGATGCGCCGCGAGCGGCCCGGTCATCACCGGCCTGCCGCCGGTGCAGGTGACGGCGAGCGGCGAGACGCAGCCGGTCGGCACGGGCCGCGCCGATGCCGCCGACGATCCGGCGGTCTGGGTCGATCCCGCCAACCCCGGCCGCGCGCTGATTATCGCGACCGACAAGAAGGCGGGGCTGCACGTCTATGACCTCGCCGGCAAGGATGTCGCCTTCATCAGGGCCGGACTGGTCAATAATGTCGACGTGGCGGGCGACATCATCGTCGCGAGCGACCGCAACGACGGCGTCAACGCGCATCTCGCGATCTTTCGCCTCGACGGCGCGACGCCCGCAATCACCGCGCTCGGCCGCGCGGCGGCGGGACCGGGCGAAGCCTATGGCCTGTGCGTCAGGAAAAGCGCGCCGGGCGAGCCGATCACCGCGGCGCTGATCGTCAAGGATGGCACGGTGCGCGTCGGCACAGTGGGGGTGCCCGCGGGCGGCGCCCCGACCTTCAGCATCGAGTGGGAGCACAAGATCGCGACCCAGTCCGAAGGCTGCGTCTTCGACGGCGACACGCTCTATGTCGGCGAAGAGGTCGGCGGACTGTGGGAATTGAAGCAACAGGGCCGGGGCGCGGCGGCGCGCCTGGTGGCGCCGATCGATAACCAGCGGCTCGTCGCCGATCTCGAAGGGCTGGCGACGATCGACCACAAGGGCCAGCGCTATCTGATCGCGTCGAGCCAGGGCGACAATGCCTATGCGGTGTTTCGCCTGCCGTCGGTCGAATATGTCGGTCGATTCGCGGTGGCTGCGGGCGCGTTCGGCGCGACGAGCGAAACCGACGGGATCGAGGCGGTCGCGGGCCATTTCGGCCCCGCCTATCCCGACGGCATCTTCATCGCGCAGGACGGCGACAACGCGCCCAGGGCGCAGAACTTCAAACTGGTGCGCTGGGACCGGATCGCGGCGGCGCTGGGGCTGTAAAGGATTCGCGCAGAGCGCGCAGAGATCGCAGAGATCGCAGAGAAAATCGGTTCACGCGGAGACGCGGAGACGCGGAGGAAACAGAGATTGGCGGCTTCGCCCATTTTCCTCTCTGCGTTCTCTGCGCCTCTGATATTCTTCTTCTCCGCGCCTCCGCGTCTCCGCGTGAACCTTCAAACGGTTGCTCAAAAGCCGTCGGGCGCCTAGGGGAACCGCGTCCTTCCCACGCTATCTTAGGCACCTCCCAAATGACCGACCTGATTCCTGTCCGCCGCGCGCTCTTGTCCGTCAGCGACAAGGCCGGACTCGCCGAGCTTGCCGCCGCGCTCGTCCGCCATGGGGTCGAGCTGGTATCGACCGGCGGCACGGCGAAGGCGCTGCGCGACGCCGGGCATAATGTCCGCGATGTCGCCGACCTGACCGGCTTTCCCGAGATGATGGACGGCCGCGTCAAGACGCTGCACCCGACCGTCCATGGCGGCATTCTGGCGGTGCGCGACGATGCGGCGCATGTCGCGGCGATGGACGCACATGGGATTGGCGCAATCGACCTCGTCGTCGTCAACCTTTACCCCTTCGCCGCGACCGTCGCGAAGGGCGCCGCGCGCGACGAGGTCATCGAGAATATCGACATCGGCGGCCCCGCGATGGTGCGCTCGGCGGCCAAGAACCACGCATTCGTCGGCATCGTCACCGAACCGCAGGATTATGGCGCGGTGATCGAAGAGATGGACGCCAACGGCGGCGCGACGACGCTGAACCTGCGCAAGCGGCTCGCCGCGACCGCCTTTGCCCACACCGCGACCTATGACGGGATGATCGCAAGCTGGTTCGCCTTTGCCGACCAGGGCAAACTCTTCCCCGACACGCTGCCGCTGACCGCGAAGCTCGATAGCGAGCTTCGCTATGGCGAAAATCCGCACCAGAAGGCCGCGCTCTACCTCCCCGCCGGGCCGTCGGCGCGCGGCGTTGCGCAGGCTGAGCAGGTGCAGGGCAAGGAGCTCAGCTATAACAATATCAACGACGCCGACGCCGCGCTCGAACTCGTCGCCGAGTTTCGCGACGCCGATCCGACATGCGTGATCGTCAAGCACGCCAATCCGTGCGGCGTCGCCACCGCCGCCAGCCTGACCGAAGCCTATGACGCGGCGCTGAAATGCGACGATGTATCGGCGTTCGGCGGGATCATCGCGGTCAACCGGCCGCTCGACGGGGCGACGGCCGAGGCGATCAGCGCGATCTTCACCGAAGTCGTCTGCGCCCCCGACGCCGACGCCGACGCGCGCGCGATCTTCGCGAAGAAGAAGAACCTCCGCCTGCTGCTGACGGGCGAATTGCCCGACCCGGCGCGCGGCGGGTTGATGATGAAGACGATCGCGGGCGGCTGGCTGGCGCAGAGCCGCGACAATGGCCGCATCACGCGCGCCGACCTCAAGGTCGTGACCGACCGCGCGCCGACCGGGGAAGAACTGGCCGACGCGCTGTTCGCCTGGACCGTCGCCAAGCATGTGAAATCGAACGCGATCGTCTATGCCAGGGGCGGCGCGACCGCGGGCATTGGCGCCGGGCAGATGAACCGCCGCGACAGCGCGCGGATCGCCGCGGCAAAGGCGCGCGAGGCGGCCGAGAGCCACGGCTGGGCAAGCCCGCGCACCGTCGGCAGCGCGGTGGCCAGCGACGCCTTCTTCCCCTTCGCCGACGGGCTGCTCGCCGCGGTCGAGGCGGGTGCGACCTGCGTGATCCAGCCGGGCGGCTCGATCCGCGACGACGAAGTGATCGCGGCGGCGAATGATGCGGGACTCGCGATGCTGTTCACCGGGATGCGGCACTTCCGGCATTGATCGACCGCGCAGCGTCGACCAGCCGGGCCGCTTCGCGCCGACAATCGTAGCGCAGACCCGGTTCGCGACAGAAGTCGGGCCAGCGATTCTCGCGCCGCCAGTAATCGACGAGGCCAAGCCGCGCCATCTTGGCAAAGAAGCGCGGTTCGCGGCGGAGCGGCGCGACCGACGGCCAATAGAGCAGTGACCATTGGCCGCTGGTCTGTCGAACCGGCGCCCGGTCGAGCCAGATCAGCGCGCGGCGAATGTCGCCGAGCCGCGTGTAATGCGCCGCCAGCTGATAGGCGACAGCGGGGAATCGCGAATACTCGATCTCGGCCGCGGCATCGAGCGCGGCGCTGTCATGGCTGCCCGTCGCGATATGCGTCAGAATGAACCGATCGAACTGCCATTGTTCGTCGGGGTCCGTGGCTGCGACAAGCGCTGCGGCGCGGACCGGATCGGGCTGTTCGAGCATCAGCCGATAGCGATGCTCAACGAGATCCGGATGGTCCGGCCATATGGCGGCGATCGCGTCGAGACGATCCCAGGCTTCCGCCAGCCGTCCCGCCGCGGCCAGCCGCCGGACGACCGCGAGCGCCTTGAAGATCGAGGTGGGATCGGCATTCGCCGCGTCGATCGACGGCCGGACGCTGGCCGCGACATAACCGGCCTGGAACAGGCCCGTCGCCTGGAGCATCAGCGCGGTCGAGAATCGGGGATCGACCGCGAGCGCCCGTTTCAGCATCGGAAGGCCGTCGACCATATAGCGTTCGCGTCGCCCCGACTGCGACAGCGCCACCATCGCATAGACATTGGCAGGGTCGGTCGCCAGCGCGCGGCGCGCGGCGCGGATCGCGAGCTGGCGGTGGGTTTCCTGATCGGCTGTTTCCGCCTCACCGAATATGCGCTTCGCACGGGCCAGGGCGAGCTGGCCAAGGGCGACCCCGTCGCCCGGCCAGCGCGCTGCAAAGCGTTCGAGCAGGGCGACGGCGCGCGCGCCGTCCTGATCGTCGTGCGCGTCGCAGATCGCAAACACTTGCGCGCGCCGGTCGGCATCGGCGGCAAGCGCGGCCCGGCCGTCGTTGAGACGCAACGCGCAATCAATCACCGCCGCAACCGAAACCGCCGTCCGCTCGCGCAGGCGCGTCAGGTCGCGGGGCGACCCCGAAAGCTGATTGGACCAGAGAATCGCGCCGCTCCGCGCGTCGACCACGCGCGATTCGCTCGTCAAGGCGTCGGCATCGCGATTGATCGCGACGCGGACGATGAAGTCGCCACCACCCCTGGCCTGTCCATCGAGAATGCGGACGAGGCCGCCCGACGCATTGGCCAGCCGAACGAAATCGCCGGCCAGCGCGTCGGCGAAACCACGTTCGATCGTGCCATGGTTGCGCGAAACGACCGGGTCGATCCGCACCGTCGGCGTCATCGCGCCCGAAGCGCCGCCCCCCTTTCGCGGCGCGTCCGCGCTCGTCAGGCCAAAGGCGATCATCGCCGCCACGACCGCCGCGACGCGGCGCACGCGCCGGTCGGGCGGCCTGGCGACGAGCGACCAGGCTGCGCCGCGACCGGGCAGCCGCGATGTTTCGGCCATCAACCGATGATACAGCCTGGCCGTTTCCGGCGAAGGGCGCCCGTCGAGGCCGCGCGCCACGGCATCCTCGAGCCTGTGCCACGCATGGCGCACCCCGTCATCATCCCCCGACTGCCAGCGCGCCTGCATGACCAGACGGGCGGCATGTTCGCTGCACGGATCGAATCGGGTCATCCGGTCGGCGACGCGCAGCGACCGGTCGACCTCGCCGGCGGCCAGCAACCGTTCCGCCATCGCCAGCACCTCACGGACGACCAGTTCGGTGTTGCGCGCCCGTTCGGCAGCCAGCCAGTCGTCAAAGGCTTCGTCGACCCCGTCGAGGTCGGCGAGCAGCGGCGCCTCGTCGGCGGGCAGCCAGCGCAGCACCGCGTCGGCATCATCGCGCGCGCAAGCCGAAAGCAACAGGGAGACATCGTCAGCGACATGCGCATGGTCGATCGCGATCGCCTCGCGGTCGGCATGGAGCAGCGGCGGCGAGGCACGCGTCCAGGCTTTCAGTTCCATCAGACACTGGCGCAGGCTGGCGTGCGCCTGAGGCTCGGCGCGATGGCTCCACAGCAGCGCGCTAAGCCGGTCGCGCGACAGCGGGCCGTCGGCCAGGGCGAGGCGCGCGAGAAGCGCTCTGGCCTTTCGGCCATGCGGCGCAAGCAGGGCGGGATCGACCGCGAAATCCCCCAGCAGCCGAAGCGTGGGTGGCGGACATGTCGATCCCCGCGTACTCGTCGCGAATATCGCGTGCACGGCGCAGCCTCCTGACATGGGGATCTGCGCACCCTGATCTTTTATCCCCGCGGCTGAATAGCACCGATTTGACGCATCAACGAACGCATAATTTCATCATTCTGGCATTTCACGTATTTTTAATTCGCCTTTGACGCGCCTTTGACGGCGGCAGGAACGTCCTCCGGCTAAGCCTTCGCAACGTCCACAGCCGCCGCATTGCGGCTGGCGGAGGCATGAAGGAGGAGTTTCATGAAGATTTTCGTCACCTTGCCGATATTGGCGCTGGTCGCGCCGCCCGTCGCCGCCGAACCGATCGTCGCGACGGCGCCGTGGAGCGACTCGCGATCGGTGATCGTCCAGGTCGCCGACCTCAACCTCGAGTCGAAAAGCGGTCTCGCCCGCCTCGACCGTCGGCTTCGCGCCGCCGCCCGGTCGGTGTGCGACGTGCGACCCGATCCCGAATCGCTGGTTCGCAAGATATCGGCCGAGCGGTGCTATGACACCGCCCTGACCGACGGGCGCGAAGCCGGACGCGAGTTGATTGCGGCGCGGCAGGCCGGGATACAGGTCGCCGCCGCGGCGACCATCACCATCGTCAGGCGCTGACGATCCGGCGGCCGCTTCGCGCGCGGACGCTATCGCTCCCCCATGCTCCCCTCGTCCCTTGCGGGAGCAGTGCCGGGATCGCCCTGCGGCGGTCCCGGCGCATTATTTCCGGCCTTTGGCGCTATTCGTTCGCCGCCTGGTGCAGCCAGTCGGCGTGGCGCGGCGCCTTTTTGGTCCGGCTCCATTCCTCGAGCATCAGCGGCGCTACCCGTCTCAGTTCGGCATATTGGTCCTCGGTGCCGATGTCGCACGCCAGCTCGATGCGGTGGCCGTTGGGGTCGAAAAAATAGATCGACTTGAAAATGCCATGGTGCGTCGGGCCGAGCACGTCGACGCCATTCGCTTCCAGATGCGCCTTCGCCTGGGTCAGCTCGTCATAACTGCCGACCTTGAACGCCAGATGCTGCACCCATTTGGGCGTATTCTCGTCGCGCCCCATGTCGGGCTGGTTGGGCAGCTCGAAAAAGGCGAGGATGTTGCCGTTCCCGGCGTCGAGAAAGACGTGCATATAAGGGTCATATTCGCCGGTCGACGGCACATGATCCTCGGCAAAGGCGGTGGTGTAGGTCATGCCGAGCATGGCCTCATACCATTCGACCGTTTCCTTCGCGTCCTTGCAGCGATAAGCGGCGTGGTGGACGCCGCCCAATTTGATCGGGCTGGTCATTCGGCGGGTTCCGCTTCGACGTTGAGCGCACCGCGGCGGATCTGGTCGAGCTCCATCGACTTGAACAGCGCGGTGAAATTGCCCTCGCCGAACCCTTCGTCCTTCTTGCGCTGGATGAACTCGAAAAAGACCGGGCCGATGACGGTCTGGCCGAAAATCTGGAGCAGCAGGCGCGGGTCGCCCTCGGTGGTCGAACCGTCGAGCAATATGCCGCGCGATTTCAGTTCGTCGACCGGCTCGCCATGGCCGGGCAGACGTTCGGCGAGCAGCTCATAATAGGTGTCGGGCGGCGACGGCGCGAACGGGTTGCCGAGCGCCTTCAGCTTGTCCCACGCGGCATAGAGATCGTCGCAGGCAAAGGCGATGTGCTGGATGCCCTCGCCATTATAGGCGCGCAGATATTCCTCGATCTGGCCGCCGCCGCCCGCGCCTTCTTCGTTCAGGGGAATGCGGATCTTGCCGTCGGGGGCGGTCATCGCCTTTGACGTCAGCCCGGTATATTCACCCTTGATGTCGAAATAGCGTATTTCGCGGAAACCCGCGATCCGCTCGTAGAAGGCGGCCCAATGCGCCATGCGGCCGCCATAGACATTGTGGGTGAGGTGATCGATCAGCTTCAGCCCCGCGCCGACCGGATGGCGATCGACGCCCTCCTCGTACACGAAGTCGATGTCATAGATGCTGAGGTCGTCGCCATAGCGGTCGATGAGGTAGATGATCGAGCCGCCGATGCCGCGGATCGCGGGGAGGCGGAGTTCCATCGGGCCGGGCGTGGTTTCGACCGGCTCGGCGCCGCGCTCGATGGCCTCGGCATAGGCCATGGCCGCGTCGCGGCAACGCCACCCCATCCCGCACGCCGACGGGCCATGCTCGGCGGCGAAATAGGCGGCAGGCGAGCGGGGCTCGTAGTTGGCGATCAGGTTGATGTCGCCCTGGCGCCACAATTGCACGTCCTTCGAGCGGTGCCGCGCGATCCGGGTAAAGCCCATGCGTTCGAACACGGGTTCGAGAATGCCCTTTTCGGGCGCCGAAAACTCGACGAACTCGAAGCCGTCGAGGCCCAGTGGGTTTTCGAACAGGTCGGCCATGGTCATTCCCTCATATGGTTTCAATTGAAACTATTATGAGGGATTTGGGCAGGCGAGTCAATGTGGCGGTGACGCCCTCCCCTTCAGGGGAGGGCAGCGAGACTTGCGAACTTGTTCGCTAGTCGCAGCGGGTGGGGTCCATCGGCCTTGCGCAAGGCCGATGGACCCCACCCCAACCCCTCCCCTGAAGGGGAGGGGCTATCAAGCCGCCGTCGTCTCGATCGCCTCCAGCGCGTCCATCCACGCCGCCTCGGCCGCCTCCAGCTCGGCCGCCAGCCTGCCGCGGCGCTGCGCGAGGTCGCCCATCGTCAGTTTCGCGAGCGCGGGTTCGGCGCTGGCGGGGTCGAACATCGCGCGGTCGATCGCGCTGATCTGCTGCGCAAGCTTTCCAGCCCTGGCCTCCAGCTCCTTCGCGCTCTTGCGCAGCGCCGCCTGCGCCTCGCGCGCCTTTGCCGCTTCCTGCCGCGCGGCTTTCGCATCCCTGGGCTTTGCGGCGGGCTTCGCATCGTCGTTCGCCGCCGCTTTGCCCAGAATGAAGGCGACATAATCGTCCATGCTGCCGTCGAATTCGCGCGCCGTCCCGCCATCGACGAGCACCAGCCGGTCGGCGGTGAGTTCGAGCATGTGGCGGTCGTGGCTGACGATCAGCACCGCGCCGTCGAAGCCGTTGAGCGCCTGCACAAGCGCCTCGCGCGCATCGACGTCGAGGTGGTTGGTCGGCTCGTCGAGGATGAGCAGATGCGGCGCGTCGCGCGTGATGAGCGCGAGCGCCAGCCGCGCGCGTTCGCCGCCCGACAGCTTACCCACCTCGGTCGTCGCCTTGTTGCCGGTGAAGCCGAACCGCCCCAGTTGCGCGCGCACCGCGCCCGGCGTCTTGCCCGCCATCACGCGCGTCATATGGCCCAGCGGCGTGTCGCCGCCGTCGAGTTCCTCGACCTGATATTGGGTGAAATAACCGACGCGCATCTTGCCCGACGCCGCCATCGCGCCGTCCATCGGCGCGAGCTGCGCCGCGAGCAGGCGCGCGAGCGTCGTCTTGCCATTTCCGTTGCGGCCGAGCAGCGCGATGCGGTCGTCGGGATCGATGCGCAGGTTGAGCCGCGTCAGGATCGGTTCGCCCGGCGCATAGCCGACGCTCGCGAGGTCGAGCGTGATGAGCGGCGGCTTCAGCGCGTCGGGGCTGGGGAAATCGAAGACAAGGCTGGGATCTTCGGCAACCGCGGCGATCGGCTGCATCTTTGCGAGCTGCTTGGCGCGCGATTGCGCCTGTTTGGCGGTCGAGGCGCGCGCGCTGTTGCGCGCCACATAATCCTGGAGCTTGGCGCGCTGCGCGTCCTGCGCCGCTTTCGCCGCCGCAAGCTGCGCGATGCGCTCGGCGCGCTGCCGCTCGAAATCATCATAGCCGCCGGGGTAAAGCGTGACCTTCCCGCCCTCCAGATGCAGGATATGGTCGACGACATTGTTCAAGAGGTCGCGCTCGTGGCTGATCACGACGAGCTGGCCCGGATAGGATTTGAGGAAGTTTTCAAGCCACATCGTCGCTTCGAGGTCGAGGTGGTTCGACGGTTCGTCGAGCAGCAGCAGGTCCGGGTTCGAGAAGAGCAGCGCGGCAAGCGCGACGCGCATCTTCCACCCGCCCGAGAAGCTGTCGAGCGGCTGTCCCTGCATCGCCTCGTCGAAACCTAATCCGATCAGGATGCGCGCGGCGCGCGCGGGCGCCGTATAGGCATCGATCGCGATCAGCCGTTCGTGGATGTCGCCGAGCTTGTGCGGGTCGCGCTCGACCTCCGACGCCGCGAGCAGCTCGGCGCGTTCGATGTCGGCGGCGAGCACCGTCTCGAACGGCGTCGCGCTGCCGCTCGGCGCCTCCTGCGCGATATAACCGACGCGCGTCTTGCGCGGCATTTCGATGCCGCCCTCGTCGGCTTCGAGCTGGCCGATCATCACCTTCATCAGGGTCGATTTGCCCGCGCCGTTGCGGCCGATCAGGCCCGTGCGGCTTTTGCCGGGCAGGCTCGCGGTCGCGCGGTCGAGGATGGTGCGCCCGCCAAGGCGAACGGTAAGGCCGTTGATCGTCAACATGGTCGCGCGCCTAGCATGGCGGGAGCGTCGACCCAAGCCCTGCGGCGCAGGATCAGTGCGCGGCGCCCATCGACACCTGCTTGGGGCGCGGCGCGATCCAGACGCTCGCCGCGGCGATCACGAACACCACCGCTGCGGCGAGGAAGATGTGGATCACGCCGAGCGTCAGCGCCTGCACCTCGACGAGCCGGTCGAGCAGCGCGCGCGCCTGTTCGAGCGTCAGCCCCGCGCGTTCGAGCGCGGCCGTGAAGCCGCCCGGATCGTTGAGCGAGGAGACCAGCTCCGACCGCGACGTCCGCCCCGCCTCGTCCCACGCGGTCGTCGCGACCGCCGTGCCGATCGCGCCGCTCAGCGTGCGCAGGAAGCTCATCAGCCCCGCGGCCGACGTCTGATCCTTCACCGGCACCGAACTCAGCACCAGCGCGGTCAGGCCGACGAAGAAAAAGGGCATGCCCATGCCCTGCAACACATGCGGCAGCGCCAGCGTCCAATAATCGACATCGGCGTTCCAGCCGGCGCGCAGCACCGACATCGTCGCCATCCACAATATGCCCGCGCTCACCGTCAGGCGGATGTCGAGCTTGCCCAGCGTTCCCGCCGCGATCGGCGAAAACAGCACCGCGAAACAGCCGAGCCAGGCGACGACATAGCCCGTCTCGGTCGCGGTATAGCCCGCGACCTGTTGCAGCCACAGCGGGGTGAGCACAACCTGCGCGAAAAAGGCGCCGAACCCCAGCGACAGCGCGATGGTGCCAAAGGTGAAACCGCGGAAGCGAAAGATACGCAGGTTGACGATCGGATTGGCGTCGGTGAGTTCCCAGATGACGAAAGCGGCGAAACCGATTGCGGCGATAATCGCGAGCGTGACGATCCACGCCGACCCGAACCAGTCATGCTCGCGGCCCGTGTCGAGCATGATCTGGAACGCGCCGACCGACACGACAAGCAGGATGAGCCCGACGACGTCGATCGGCGCCTTCGCGCGCTGCGTCTCGAACGGCATCAGCAGCGTCGCCACGCCAAAGGCGCAGATCGCAACGACCGGCAGGTTGATGAAGAAGATCCAGTGCCAGCTCCAATTGTCGCTGATCAGCCCGCCGAGGATGGGGCCGAGGATCGGCGCGGTCGTCGTCGTCATCGCCCAGATGGCGAGCGCGATACCCGCCTTCTCCCTGGGAAAGATGCGCAGCAGCAATATCTGCGACAGCGGCATCAGCGGCCCGCCCGACAGGCCCTGGAGGATGCGGAAGAGGACGAGCGCGTCGAGCGTCTGCGCGACGCCGCAGAGCAGCGAAAACAGCCCGAAACCGAAAATCGAATAGAGAAACCAGCGCACCGTGCCGAAACGATAGGCAAGCCAGCCGGTGAGCGGCACGCTGATCGCGTCGGCGACCGCATAGCTGGTGATCACCCACGTCCCCTGCGTCGGCGACACGGCGAGGCCGCCCGCGATATGCGGCACCGACACATTGGCGATCGTCGTGTCGAGCACGACGACGAAATTGGCGAGCGCGAGCGCGAAGGCGGCGACGAGCAGCCGCACGCCCGAAAGCGGCTGCGGCTCGGCGGGGATCGTGGCGGTGGGGGCAGCAACGCTGGCCATGTCAGGCTATCAGTCCCGAAAAAGGCGTCGTCATTGCGAGGAGCCCCGGACTTGATCCGGGGCGACGCGACAATCTCCAGCGAGCGCCCATCCAGATCGTTAGCTGGAGATTGCTTCGCTTCGCTCGCAATGACGAGGAGGAGAGATGATGGACGCGCATCTCAGTTCCCCCGCGTGTCGATCGTCGCTTCCATCGACAGCCCGACGCGCAGCGGATGCTCCTTCAGCTGCTTCGGATCGAGCGCGATGCGCACCGGCAGGCGCTGGACGACCTTGACCCAGTTGCCCGTCGCATTCTGCGCGGGGATCAACGAAAAGGCCGCGCCCGTACCGCCGGCGATGCCGACCACCTTGCCGCGATAGACGACGTCGCCGCCATAATAGTCGGACGTCAGCTCGACCGGCTGGCCGATGCGGATGTCGCCGAACTGGCTTTCCTTGAAATTGGCGTCGACATAGGCGGTGGCGATCGGAACGATCACCATGATCGGCGCGCCCGCGGCGATCCGCTGGCCGACCTGCACCTGCCGATTGGTGACGATGCCGTCGACCGGCGCGCGGATGACCGTGCGCGCGAGGTCGAGACGCGCCTTTTCGAGCCGCGCTTCGGCCGCCGCCACTTCAGGGGCCGTGTCCACCGTCGTCCCGCGCACCACCGCCTCGGCGGCGCCGAGGTCGCCGCTTGCCGATCCGCGCGTCGCCTCGGCCGCGGCAATGGCCGCGGCGGCAAGGTCGCGCGCCGCCTGCGCCTGCTTGACCGCCGCGCGCGCCGCGGTCAGCTCCTCGGCCGACACCGCGCCGGTGCCTGCGATGCTCTCGCGCCGCGCCAGATCGGCGCGTGCGCGTTCGACGCTCGCCTCGGCATCGCGCAGCCGTGCGCGCGCCTGCGCGACATCGGCGCCGCGCGCGGCGACGCGCGCGCGTGCAGCGTCCGCATTCGCATCGGCCTGCCCGTAACGCTGGCGCGCGAGGCGCAGCGCCGCCTCGGCGTCGGCAACGGCAATGCGCTGGTCGGCATCGTCGAGGATGACGAGGATGTCGCCTTTCTTCACCGCCTGCGTGCCGCTGACGCGCACCTCTTTGACCGGGCCCGAAACGAGCGCGGTGACCTGCGCCGAATCGGCGCCGACATAGGCATTGTCGGTGTGAACGCGCCCCGCCTGCGTCAGAAAATACCAGACGCCCCACAGGATCGCGGCCGCCAGCACGACGAGGGCAAGGATGCGGAGCAGCTTCTTGCGCCGCGCGCCATTGACCTCGGGCGTGATCTCGGGAGCGCCGGTTTCGGTCGCAGCCGTTTCGTCGGCCATCATTCGTCTCCTGTGGGGTTGGGTGCCTGATACCCGCCGCCGAGCGCACGGATCAGGGCGATGTCGAGGGACAGTTCGCGCGCCTCCAGCTCGGCGACCGCGCGGCTCAATGTGACCATGCTGTCCTCGGCGGTCAGCTGCTCAATCTGGTTGGCAAGACCCGCGCGATAGCGCAGTCTGGCGAGTTTCGATGCCTCGGTGGCGGCCGCCAGCGCCTCGCGGCGCCCGGCGAGCTGGCGCGCCGTCGCTGCGCGGCCCGCGACGATGTCGGCGACGTCGCGCAGCGCGCCGGTCAGCGTGCGGTCATAGGTGGCGACGGCGGTGTCATAATCGGCGCGGGCGCCGCGATAGCGACCCGAAAGCCGCCCGCCTTCAAAGATCGGCAGGCTGATCGCGGCGCCGCCATTGCCATATTCGGACCCCGCGTCGAACAGGTTGGAGAGGCCGAGCGATTGCAGCCCGACGAGCGCCGACAGGCTGATATTGGGGTAAAAATCGGCGCGCGCGACGTCGATGCGCTTTGCCGCCGCCTCGGCGCGCAGCCGCGCCGCGACGATGTCGGGGCGGCGGCCGATCAGGTCGATCCCGGCGCCGGTCGGGAGGTCCAGCGCCGGTCGCGCCATCTGCGGCCGGGTGATGCTTTGTCCGCGGTCGGGACCGGCGCCGATGAGCGCGGCAATCCGGTTGCGCGTCGTCGCGATCGCTTCGTCGAGCGCGGCGACATCGGCGCGCGCCGACGCCGCGCGGCTTTCGGCCTGCCGCTGGCTCGCCTGGTTTTCAAGACCCGCGCGCGCGCGTTGGCCCGACAGCTCGGCGCTCGCCGTGCGCACGCGCACCGCGTCGCTGGCGACGTCGAGCGCGCGATAATAGCCCGCCAGATCGGCATAGGCCGATGCGATGGCGGTCGTCAGCATCAGCCGCGCCTGCGCCGCATCGACGCGCGCGGCCTCGGCTTCGGAGGTCGCGGCGGCGAGCGCGGCGCGGTTCCTGCTCCACAGGTCGAGGTCGAAGGCAAAGGTCGCGGCGATATGCCCCGTGTCCTGCACGCCCTCGGGAACGAACTGCGGCGGAATGCCCATGTTGCGGCTTTGCTGGCCCCCGCCCGCGCTCGCGTCGGCGCCGACGCGCGGCAGCAGCGCGGCGCCCGCCTGCTGCGCCATCGCCTCGGCTGCGCGCACGCGCGCCGCGGCGATGGCGACGTCGGGCGACCCGGCGAGCCCCTCGGCCACCAGCGCGTCGAGCTGCGCATCGCCGAAGCCGCGCCACCAGCCTTCGACCGGCCAGGCCGCGCCGGTTCCGGCCAGCGTGACGTCCGACGCCAGCGACTCGGGCGCCGTCGGGGCGGGCTTCGGGCCGAGGTCGGGAACGCTTGCGCAGCCCGCCAACAGGCTGAAAACGGCGGTTGTGATAAAAATCGAACGAGGCATGGCTTCCAACGATACTAGCTGGTATCATGCGCAAATGAACTCTGGAGGATGCGTTGTCAATCGAAATGATACCAGATAGTACGCCTGCTGGCGACGCCGCCGCCGCGGCGCGCCGCAAGGCGTTCGTCGAAGCGGCGCGCGAGCTGTTCTTCGCCAACGGCTATGCGGGAACGACGATGTCATCGATAGCCAGCAAGGTCGGCGGCTCAAAAACGACGCTCTGGACCTATTTCCCCTCGAAGGAGGATCTCTTCGCCGCGGTAGTCGATGACATCGTCGAACGGCATGGCCATGCGCTGACCGTCGACCTGCCGATCGACGCGCCCGTCGCCGACGTGCTCCGCAACTTCGGCATGATATTGATGACCAAGCTGACGGCATCGCCGCTGCTGTCTCTCTATCGGCTGGTCGTCGGCGAGGCCGAGCGCTTCCCGCATCTGGCCGAAACATTCTATGATCGTGGACCGCGTCGGGGCAAGGCGCGCGCCGCCGCCTGGGTTGCCGAAAAGATGGCGCGCGGCGAGATTCGCAAAGGCGATCCGATGCGCGCGGTGCAACAGTTCGCGGGCCTCTGCCAATCGGGGCTGTATCAATTTGCGGTGCTGAGCCTTCCCGAAAGCCGCGATCTCAGCCGCCTTGCGGAAGACGTCGATGCCGCGGTCGACACCTTCTGCCGCGCCTGGCTGGCGGAGACGTGATTGCTTGCGCCCGAACCATTGGTCCGGACAAAGGCCGTGCCAGGACGCAAAAAGCCCGCCGGGTCATCGACCTGGCGGGCTTTTTGTTGGTTGCGGGAGCAGGATTTGAACCTGCGACCTTCAGGTTATGAGCCTGACGAGCTACCGGGCTGCTCCATCCCGCGTCAACCAGTCCAGCGATCCCTGGCAGGATCGCCAAAACGGCAAAGGGCGGCCAACGCCGCCCTGACTTTGTGAATGGGTTTCTTTCAACCTTACGCCGGCCACAATGCCTGGCGACGTCCTACTCTTCCGGGGCTTGAGCCACAGTACCATCGGCGCTGTCAGGTTTCACGGCCGAGTTCGAGATGGGATCGGGTGGGTCACTGACGCCATGGTCACCAAGCAATGAAGCCGGCGTAGGTCAAAAGGGTTTCAATCGATATCCGTGCAATACTGTCTGATCAATCATCCGTCATCCACGGACAAACCTTTCAGGCTTGTCGTTGATGGAGGGACTCTTAAGTGCGAATAGAGCAATTAGTATCGGTTAGCTCCACGCGTTACCGCGCTTCTACATCCGATCTATCAACGTGGTGGTCTTCCACGGCTCTGTGAAATCTTATCTTGAGGGAGGCTTCCCGCTTAGATGCTTTCAGCGGTTATCCCGTCCATACATAGCTACCCTGCTGCGCGGCTGGCGCCACGACAGGTACACCAGAGGTATGTTCAACCCGGTCCTCTCGTACTAGGGTCAACTCCTCTCAAATTTCGACGCCCACGGCAGATAGGGACCAAACTGTCTCACGACGTTCTGAACCCAGCTCACGTACCACTTTAATTGGCGAACAGCCAAACCCTTGGGACCTGCTCCAGCCCCAGGATGTGATGAGCCGACATCGAGGTGCCAAACGATTCCGTCGATATGAGCTCTTGGGAATCATCAGCCTGTTATCCCCGGCGTACCTTTTATCCGTTGAGCGATGGCCCTTCCACTCGGGACCACCGGATCACTATGACCGACTTTCGTCTCTGCTCGACTCGTCAGTCTCGCAGTCAGGCAGGCTTATGCCATTGCACTCTAACAGACGGTTTCCAACCGTCCTGAGCCTACCATCGCGCGCCTCCGTTACTCTTTAGGAGGCGACCGCCCCAGTCAAACTACCCGCCACAGAGGGTCCCTGATCCAGTTTCATGGATCGAGGTTAGACATCAGAAAACAACAGGGTGGTATTTCACCTATGGCTCCACACCGGCTGGCGCCAGTGCTTCAAAGCCTCCCACCTATGCTACACAGTTCTTTCCTAATGCCACTCTGAAGCTGCAGTAAAGGTGCACGGGGTCTTTCCGTCTAACCGCGGGTACTCCGCATCTTCACGGAGAATTCAATTTCGCTGAGCATCTCCTGGAGACAGTGGGGAAGTCGTTACGCCATTCGTGCAGGTCGGAACTTACCCGACAAGGAATTTCGCTACCTTAGGACCGTTATAGTTACGGCCGCCGTTTACCTGGGCTTCATTTCGGAGCTTGCACCCCTCCACTTAACCTTCAGGCACCGGGCAGGCGTCAGGCCCTATACGTCGTCTTGAAGCCGACTTAGCAGAGCCCTGTGTTTTTGCTAAACAGTCGCTACCCCCTGGCCTGTGCCCCCCACAAATGGTTGCCCAAATGTGGGGCCTCCTTCTTCCGAAGGTACGGAGGCAATTTGCCGAGTTCCTTCAGGAGACTTCTCTCAAGCGCCTTGGTATACTCTACCATCCCACCTGTGTCGGTTTAGGGTACGGTCTATAATGGAGGGGCTATTTCCTGGAACCTCTTCAAAGCCTGACCAATCCAATAAGGCCAGACAATTTACGAGATCCGTCACACACCTCCAGGCCCACGAATATTAACGTGGTTCCCATCGACTACCCCCTTCGGGCTCGTCTTAGGGGCCGGCTTACCCTGCTCAGATTAGCTTTAAGCAGGAACCCTTGGGATTTCGGCGAGAGGGCATCTCACCCTCTTTATCGCTACTCATGTCAGCATTCGCACTTCCGATACCTCCACGGCCCATTACCAGACCGCTTCATCAGCCTACGGAACGCTCCGCTACCGCGTGTATTGCTACACACCCTAAGCTTCGGTGCATCACTTGAGCCCCGTTACATTTTCGCCGCAGGAACCCTTATTTAGACCAGTGAGCTGTTACGCTTTCTTTAAAGGATGGCTGCTTCTAAGCCAACCTCCTGGTTGTTTTGGGATTCCCACATGCTTTCCCACTTAGTGATGACTTGGGGACCTTAGCTGTAGGTCAGGGCTGTTTCCCTTTTGACGACGGACCTTAGCACCCGCCGTCTGTCTGCCGGATATTACTCTTGGGTATTCGGAGTTTGGTTAGAATTGGTAGATCTCGCGACCCCCGCATCCATCCAGTGCTCTACCCCCCAAGG